>CAZUOJ010000011.1:0-53927 GCA_964622325.1 uncultured Armatimonadia bacterium | reverse complement strand
GCGCACGCCCTCGCGCAGATTATCCAGGGCAAGCTTTAAATTGTACCAGCGCCCCCGTTGAATCGGAATAGTCGTGTTCGCCAGATTTTCTACGCGTCCATCTGCGCGCCGTTTGACTAAATAGACGCGATTATCCAGCGTCCGTAAGCGATAATTACTGCCATCGGCGAAATTGAAATAGCCGATTACGCCAAAGCCCCAGCGCGTCGTGCCCGGATGGGCGATGGCGCGGACCGAGACCGTGTAGCCCGTCCACCGCAAACAGGCGGAGGCATTTTCATCATATAGCGGGCCGGGATTATCCAGAATCTGCCGCAACACGGCCTGTTTATCCGGCTGCGTATCGCGCAGCCACAGGCCGCCGCGGGCACGCCAAAAAGTCGGTAAACGCCCCTGCGGCACTTCGGAAAAATCCGTGCTATAAAGCGGAGCGCCGATTTTATCGGCGGCCAGATCATATTGCCGGGCGGAAAGATACAGGCAGCGCCCTGCACAATTGCCCGTCCATAAGCCAATAGTGCCGCCCGTATAGGGCTCCGAGTTGTCCTCAGTGCGTATCTGCCAATCTTTCGGCTCTTCTTCATCGCCCGCCCATACCTTCCCCAAAAGAATCGTGCTTTCGGGGCGGGTCGTCAGAGCCAGACGCAGCGAAAACCACTTCCCCCGCGTGATCTTCGCCTCCGCACTGCTGATTGGGCGCGTCTCGCCTCTTTTCACCTTTTCCAGATACAGCCGCCCTTCGCCCAGCCGCAGCCGATAATAGCTGCCCCGCGTGTCATCATAAGCAGTCACGCCCACCCCCCAGAGCCCCTCGCCGTCCTCGCCCAGGCATTTCGCCACGACTGTATAATTCGCCCAGCTCACGATGTTCCAGCTATCGCTGGTGATATCCTCACTGCTTTGCCGGAGCACGCGCGTGGCGCGCTGCGCGTAGGTCCATTCCCCCAAAAGCGGCTGCCACCAGTAAGGCGCCCCCTCCTGTTCATAGGCATCATTAAAAAGCACACGCTCAGACAGGGCGGCAAAAGCACGGGAGGAGAAAGCCGCCGGCAGATAGATCCCCGCCAGCGCGCTCACTATCAGGGCAATTAGCCTGAGCCGCCAAGCCTTCATGGCGCCGTCACCTGGATATCATCAAAACTGCACACATCATCCACACACCACAGGCCTATATCCCCGCCCATCAGACGAGGCTGCGATTCGTCCAGCACGGAAATTTGCCACGCGCCGGGCTCGTGCACATGAGCGGGCCAGACTTTTCCCTGCAGCCGGACGCCCGTCTTTTCATTGCTCAGCTGCAGCTTCAGCACATACCAGATTCCTTTGTGGAAACTGAATGGCTGACTCGCCAGCTGCCTCGTTTCCGCGCCCGGCATTTTGCGCAGCAGCACCAGCCGATTAAAATTCAGTTGCCCCAGCTGATATTGCTGCTCCTCCTCCAGCCAGTAGGCGCTTAAGCCAAAACCCTGGGACTGACTCCCGCTGTCGGCCTTCACCGCGACCCGGACCGTATAATTGCTCCATCCGGCCGCAATCGCATAGCTGGCCGAACGGAAGCCCAGTGTGCTACCCACTACATTTTGCCGCAGCCCCGTAGCAGTGCTTTGCCACTCGCCGCCCACAAAATGCCAGTAATTACCCAGGGGCCAGGCGGCGGGCGCAGCGGCTTCCGACTTCCCGCTGGCCGCCGATAAAAGCGATACGGCAAAATCCGAAAACGCGGCGGCCGCACGCCCTGTAAACACGCCCGGCCGGCCATAACGCAGCGGCCAATCATAATCCTGGGCGCTAAGCAGCCAGCTGTCCGGCTCCTTTTCCCCTATCGCCCACACCTTCGCCCGCAGGCTCGTCATCTGCATATCTTTTTCCACCGCTAAACGCATCCGATAGGCCTGAGGCTTTATCTCCCACGGCGCCGCTGCCAGCACTTTGACCTCCTCGGCACTCTCGCGCCACAGGGCCAGAATGTTGCCATAATTGCTCAGCCGATAACAGCCGCCCCGGGGCTGCCAGAAGGCGATGAGCCCCACCCCCCAGGCGCTCCCGCTAAAATTGATGGGCCGCACAATCGCACTCACTTCATAATTCCCCGGCATATGCACCAGGCGCGCCTGGCCCCGAAATGCCGGCTGTGTTTGCCGCACCACCATACTTTCATCCGAAGCTAGACTCCACTGGCCATTCAGCGGATACCACATCTGCAGAGACTGCGGATCCTCAAAATCGCAGGACCACACAACTTGAGAGGGCGCAACAGGACTGTCAGGGGAAGGCTTGTCGTCTGCCGAACAGAAGCTAGAGGAGAACAGGACGGACAAAAATAAAAACACTCGCCAAAGCTGCATCAATCTCATGGGCTTTTTCCAGAGGAGCAAGCATAAATCAGTTCTCGCCCAAAACTAGGCATTCGTCTCTCATGCGTAGTTTGCCGCAATAACTCCATGCAGCTTACAGCACATCGGCCAGGCGGGCGACCGCAGGCTCATTGGCGCTCTGATTGGCGAGGAAGGCGTAATCGGCAATAGCCTCACGGCGCAAGCCTATCTTCTGGGCCAGATCTGCTTTTGCCAGCAGTGCTTGTCGGCTGGCGGCTCCCGGAGCAGCCTCCTTATCTAATGTTTGCACCGCCTGCTGATAATGATAGCGAGCCAGCTCATCTTCCCCCACTGTTTGAGTGCGGATTTCAGCCAGCGCCTTGTGGGCTAACGCCTTGGAAAGCGAATCACGGCTCGGCAAGCGCAATATCTGCTGATAGCTATGATCGGCCTCGCTGATCAGGCCTCGCTGGCGCTGCAGATTGGCGGCTGTCAATAAGGCTTTCGCTGCCTGTGTTGTGGCAGGATATTTCACGGCGATATTTTCCAAGGCCGCAATATACAGCTCCGGATCCCGATCACTATATTGGCGCTGGATAGTGTCCAAGGCTTTTTCCGCCAAGCTCTCCGCCTTTTCCACATTTGGCGTAGAGCTCGTCGCCACTGGGCGCGGGCGCTGCGCCATCTTAAGCGCTTTTCTTTCGCCCCTCTGCGGCATGGGCTGAGGGAGCGTCCTGCTCCCGGCCGTAACGCGGCCGCCTTTTAAGTGGGGCAAAGATGCAAGCTTTGGGCTACGGGGCTTTGCGACGGAAGGCAGACGCTGTTCCGTCAGGCGCTCTACAGTAGGCGGAGCCACGGCAGCCGGCAAAACACGCTCCGCCTGGGCGATGACGGGCGGCTCCAGCGCCTGCGAGGGCCCCGGCGGCGTCCAATAGCTGATCCGCAAAGCGAGCACAAAGCAGGCTGCCGCCGCCAACAGCACTGTCCCTACGGAAGCATAACGAAAACGAAAAGACGGAGAGGCTTGCGCACTCTGGCGAAGCCGCTGCAGGGTAGCGGGGAACAAATAGGGCGGCGCCGCAGGCGTTTCCAACTGCGCCAGCAGCGCCTCCAGGTGCTGCAGCTTTGCCAGCTCCTGCGCGCAGTACGCACAGTTTTCCAGATGCTGCCGCAACGCCTCTCGTTGGGGCAACGCTAATTCGTTATCCACATATGCCGCTAAGTGCGCGGCCCATTTACAACGCCTCAAGTCCGTCTCCCTCGTGTTTTTCTAGCCACGCCTTTAATTTCGCCTTGGCGCGGTGCACGCGTGTCTTCACTGTGTTCACAGGCAACTTTAAGGCGCGCGCCGTTTCTTCATAAGTTAAGCCCAAAAGGCCGTGTAAGACAATCACAGCCCGAAACGGCAAGGGCAATTGGGCAATCCCCTGGCGGACAAGCTGCTGGATTTGCCGCCGATGCAGCGTTTCCCAGGGCCCCTCTTCCAGACTGGCCGGCTCCGCCTGTCCGCCTTTAACTTCTTCCCACGAATCCGCTTGCCGCCTTCGTTCCCGCCGCAGCTGATGCAGGCACACGCGGATCGTGAGCCCATGGATCCAGGTTGTCAAAGACGACTCGCCCCGAAATTGAGGCAAAGAGCGTAAAATCTGCACTAGCGCTTCCTGCGCCAGATCCGCCGCTCGCTCCGCATCTTGCGTCATATAATAGGTGACATTATAGACGCGGCTTTGATAGCGACTCACAAATGCTTCCCAGGCCGTCTGCTCGCCGGCTAAACAGCCAGCAATAAGAGCCGCATCTGCTTCACTGAGATATTGACGCGCAGTCTCGGCAAACTTCGGAACAGCAGGAGCATCCTGTGTCCGGGGCCAGGACATGCGCGCTAATATTCCCACAGAAGTCGGCGCTGCGGAAGCGCCGCCTGTGTCCTTTTTGCTCGAGCGCTGGCCGTTCATATATGTGTGGCCCTCATTGCAGAGGAAGTTCCTATTACTATCCTCCATAATAAAACATTTTTCTCTTCCCGGCAAGAGGCAAAATTAATTATCCGCGCGCCATTCCGCAATGCGTGCGGCTTGCTCTGTCGTCGGCGGAATGTCCCCATACAGCAGCGGATCATTGGTCTGGATCATGTATTGCTCCACACGCTGCTGCAATTGCGCGCCTATCTCGGCGTAATCGGCCTCTCCAAAAACATTCTTTTGCTCCCAGGGATCCTTTTCCAGATCATAAAGCTCATGCGTGGGCCGTCGTTCCCTGTAAAATTCTTCGCGCATTTCTCGGCCAGCGGCTCCTTGCCAGATGTCCAGCGGCAAATACACAAGGGGCCGGTCGCCAAAATTGCGGATATATTTATAACGCCCCGTGCGAATTGCGCGCATGGGATTATATTTGTCATGCCAGGTCATTTCTGCGAAGAGAAATTCGTGGGGTTGATAAGGCTTTCCCTCCAGCAGGGGCAAGAAGCTTTTGCCTTCAATTTGCGCTGGAATGGGCGCCCCGGCCAATTCCAGCAGCGTCGGCAAAACATCCATATTGCTGGTCATTTCCGCATAACGCTGGCCGCCCTCGAAATGGCCCGGCCAATGCGCCACAAAAGCAATTTTCAGCCCGGGATCATAACAGGTGCCCTTGGCTCGCGGCATAGCCAGGCCATGATCCGTTGTAAAAATTAGCAAGGTTTTTTCCGCCAGGCCCGTCTCATAAAGTGTCTGCCGAATCTGGCCCAGCCAGTAATCCACTTCCCGCACGAGCCCATTAAGCCCGGCGATGTCCCGGCGAATGCCCGGGCGATCTGGCAGCCACGGCAGCGGCGTCACCTCTTCCGGATTATCTTTCTCATAGCCCTCGGCCTCGTAGGGACGATGGGGCTCAAACCAACCCGTATTGATAAAAAAAGGACGCGCCGGGGGATGAGCGGCCGCATGCTGCAAAAAATCAATCACAAGAGGCGCCGCCTCGCGTGCTTTATGTTTGATTTCAAGGTGCTGATAGCCCAAACGCCGCGGCTCGGGATGCTCGTGCTGCAGGCCCAGAAGATATGTATCATAGCCGGCGGCATTAAGGTACATCGGCAAAGTCACTTCCTGCGCCCCAAGCTGCCAGCCCAAATGCGCCAGGCCAATCAGCCCGTTATTATGGGGCATTCGTCCTGTCATCAGGCTGCCGCGGCTGGGCGAACATTGGGCGGCCGTACAAAAATGATTTTCAAAAACAATGCCCTCCTGCGCCAGAGCCCGCAGGTGGGGCGTCTCTACAGGCGCGCCATAGCAGCTCAGATATTGCCCCAGATCATGCACAATAATTAAAAGAACATTGGGCCGAGCTCCGGCTGTTTGACAAGCCATCTTTCATGGATCCTGTTTCAGCGCTTTACACAGCCATGACAGGACGCTGTTGTGCTCATCGCTTCTCGGGCGACAAAGCCAGGCAGCCGTCAGTACAGTGCCTGTCACAGCATATAACGCGACAAATCGACATCTTCCACAACATCCTTGAGCTTTTCGCGCACATAATGCACATCAATCACGACATGTTTTTCTTTCACTTCAGGCGCCTCAAAAGAAACATCTTCTAAGAGCCTTTCCATCAGCGTATACAGGCGCCGGGCGCCGATATTCTCGGTCCGCTCATTAACAAGCTGCGCCAGCCGCGCTATTTCGGCCAGCCCGTCCTCCCGAAACTCCAGATGCACGCCTTCCGTGGCTAATAAGGCAGTATATTGTTTTGTCAGCGAATTTTGCGGCTCCACCAGAATCCGCCGGAAATGCTCTTCCGTGAGGCTATGCAATTCCACTCGCAGCGGAAAACGCCCCTGCAATTCGGGAATGAGATCTGAGGGTTTCGTGACATGAAAGGCGCCCGCGGCGATAAACAGAATATGATTCGTCTGCACAGGCCCGTATTTAGTCATCACGGTGCAGCCCTCAATAATGGGCAGAATATCGCGCTGCACGCCTTCTCGGGACACATCCGGGCCATGGCCGCCCTCGCGCCCGGCAATTTTGTCCAATTCGTCAATAAATACAATCCCGCTCTCTTCCACCCGCTCAATGGCTTCCCGCGCCACCTCCTGGGCATCGACAAGATTTTCCGCCTCCTGATAAGTCAAAATCCGCCGGGCTTCGCGAACTGTTGTTTTCTTTTTCGTCTTTTTGGCAGGAAACAGATTGCCCAGCAAATCCTGCATATTAAAGCCCATCTCTTCCATCCCGGCGGAAGTAAAAATCTGCATGCTTTGCAGCATTGGCTCTTCGACTTCAATCTCAACTATTTCATCCTCCAGCTCGCCTGCCTCGAGCCGGGCGCGTGTAAATTCCCGAATGCGCGAGGCGCGGCGGCGGCGCCGCTCTTCCGCTTCGGCCCGGGCGCGTTGTGCTTCGGCATCTTGTTCGCCCGGCGCGCCGCCCGAAAACAGCGAGGCCAGGGGGCTGGCAGAAGGCTCCGGCGGCTCCGGGGCGAGCAAATCCAGCAGCTTCTCCTCGGCACGGCGTTCGGATTCCTCCCACACTTCATCAAACGCTTCATTCTCCACCATACGATAAGCCACATCGACAAGATCACGAATCATTGACTCCACATCGCGCCCTACATAGCCCACTTCCGTATATTTTGTGGCCTCGACTTTAATGAACGGGGCATTGGCCAAATTCGCCAGACGGCGGGCAATTTCCGTTTTCCCGACGCCTGTAGGCCCAATCATTAAAATGTTTTTGGGAATAATTTCATCCCGCAATTCATCCGGGACACGCTGGCGTCGGATCCGATTACGCAACGCAATTGCCACAGCCCGTTTGGCTTGTTCCTGCCCGATAATATATTTGTCCAGCTCAGCAACAATTTGGCGCGGCGTCAATTCATCTTCAAGCTCAAACATTTCACACGCCACCTCCCACCTGTGAAAAATAGAAATTCGTTACAAATCTCTCCATCTCGGCTATATTTTTAATGTGGAAGCTTTTTCCGTTGCTTTTTTCGTATTTTTCGTATTCACTCTAACACTTCGATTGTGATGTGATCATTTGTAAAGATGCAGAGTTCTGCCGCAATACGCAACGCTTCGCGGGCAATTTCTTCCGCCGGCAAATCCGTATGCCGCAACAGAGCTTCGGCGGCCGCGCGGGCAAATCCTCCGCCTGAGCCGATAGCTATCACATTAGAATCCGGAAACATCAAATCCCCTGTCCCTGTGACAAGCAGCATCTTCTCTTTATCGGCAACAATCAAAATCGCCTCCAGCTGGCGCAATACGCGATCCGTGCGCCACATTTTGACGAGCTCCACACACGCGCGCTCCAAATTGCCCGAATATTCGTCCAATTTCCCCTCCAGCCGCTCAAATAAGGCCAGCGCATCGGCGGCCGCGCCTGCATAGCCGGCTAAAATCTTCCCGTCGCGCATCCGGCGCAGCTTGTTGGCTGTATGCTTGAAAGCCACATCGCCGATTGTCACTTGTCCGTCCGCGGCAAATACAACTTTGCCGTCTTTTTTCAGGGCAAGCACTGTCGTGCCATGAATCTCCTCATTAGGCCGCATATTCTAGCTCCAATCGCTTATATTTTAATTTGCTTGAATATCTCAAATTTCTCTGAGCTTGCTTAAAATCCTTTCCCGCCGCGCGTCAGACTTGTCAACGCCCTTATCCAAAAGCCTCCTTGCCGCCATCACGGCGGCAAGGCGTATTGCATATGTTTCTAACATATTATTTTTCGTACAGGCGTTGGCTTATTTATTTATTGAAATCTCGTAATATCTTAATATAACAACGCAAAAATCGCTTGCTTGCGTTCCGAATTTAAGCGCCTGTGCCTGGCTATGCTCAGCGCTTATGTGTGGGGAGATTCGTATCCTAATATCCCCTGCCTCAGCCGCGCAATAAAAAGAAGGCCTTCTATTTTATAGCCTTTCTGCTCGCCTACAATGTCCCGCATATGTTGGCCGCCTATTTAATGCCGCATTTATGTAAAAATCTTCGCCGCGAATTGTCATTTCCGTTTTACAGGCGCGGGCTGAGCATATCCCATAATGTCTCTTCCTGCGCCTGAAAAAAATCAGCAGCTCCCGCTATCAGATTAAGATGGCTTTCGTATACACACACGAGGAAGCTATTTTTCGCGAATGAGACACAACGCAATATCTTCCTCAAAATGGGGCGAAGCGAGGACAGTTTCTCCGCCCTCATGCTTGTGTCGGAATGCCGCCATCTCTCCCGTTGCACAATGCAGCCAGCGCCCCTGATATGTTCCTGCCGGCAGATTAATAGAGAAAGAAACGGCTTGTGGCTCCGCAGGCGTCTTTTCTCGATAAAAATAGACGGCATATTGTTTTCCCGGCTCCACGAGAGCTTGGGCAAAAACGCCAGCGGGCAGCTTTTGGATTGCGCTAGCTTCCGGCCGCATACGCACAAAATCCAGGCTGTGAATGAAATCCTTCAAAAAACGAAGCTGCCGCCGGAGCGTGGCGCTGCCTCCCCCCGGCTGTGTCGGCGGATAGACAAAGCTTCCGTCTTCATAGCCAACGGCAAAGGAATAATCCAGATGGCTAAATAAAGCTCCGCCCGCTAAAATGAAAGCCCACGCCTCCATTCGATAGCGCGTGTCGCTTTGCCCGGCAAAGCCTGTTTCATTATCGCCAATCACACGCTGCAGGCCGTAATTCATCGCCACTGTCTCCGGCGGGAATGCATAATGAAAATTGAAGATGCTCACAGCCGGATGTGGATTTTCAATTTTCGCTTTATGATTGGCGATATTCAGGGATATCAGATGCTTGTGTGGCAATGTCTTTTCTGTTTCCACAATCACATCGACAATATGATGTTCCCATTCGCGGGACACTTTCCGTGCATAAGGCTCATTCATCACTTCATAATAGATGTTTTCAAAGCTATTCAGCTCTGTTACAATTTTCCGCGTCATCGCCTCCTGGAAAGAAAGCAGCCCTCCGTGAGCATCCAGCGTATAGACTGTATCTTTGCCGACATTCCCGACATTGTTGATATTATTTCGGGCATTCATTGGGCTGAGCGCCCATTGAGCTTCCTCATAAAAGGGACAGAAAAGATTAATTTCCACAATAATGTCTCGTTCGCCAGCACGCGCCACAAAGTCTTTCAGCCGCGCAAAATAAGCCTCATCCCAGCGTGATAAATCAAATTTGTTGCCCCCATTGGCGTAGCCGGGCTGATCGCTGCGCGCCCAGGGGCAGATAAATCGTCCCGGCGCAGGAGCTAATGTATTCCGCGTAATTTTAAAGGCGCCGTCCTGTTCACAATAGGCGCCCACAAATGTTCTTGTATGATTCAGGCCCTCTTTATGCAGCGTATCCAGATATTTCTGATAATCAAAATCCAGATTTAGCACAGCGCCGTAATGTTCGCCCGAGCCGATAATCACAAGCGGGCGTCCACGAAACAAAAAATAATGCGGATTATCCGGATGTAAAGCCAGAGGAACGGCGCTTATAACTTCTTGTATGGCCGCTATCAACAATATAAGAGATAATAGCAGCCATGATGTCATCATTATTTTCTCCTTTTATATGAATCCTTCTAATAATCTCTTTTTCAACGACGGCCCATCAGGGGATGGGCTTTTTCGTAAATTCGTTTTAAAGTGCTGGCGCTTACATGTGTATAAATTTCTGTGCTTGTCAGGCTCTCATGGCCCAGCAATTCCTGGATTGTTCGCAAATCCGCGCCGGCGTCCAGCATATGTGTGGCGAATGTATGCCTTATTTTATGCGGCGTAATTCGGCGGCTTGCGCCAGCCCGCAAGATGTATTTCTCCACAATATCGTTCACAGCCTTGGGGCTGAGGCGGCCGCCAAAACGATTCAAAAAAACAGCCGGCTGATTTTTTAGCCGGCGCGCTTTCGCCAGCAATTCCTCCCGAGGGCCATGAATATAGGCCTCTAAAGCCTGCCGACAGGGCTCCCCAAAATAAACAATCCGCTCTTTGTTTCTTTTGCCAATGAGACGGGCTGTGCGAGAGGGCAAATCCAGGCGATCTAAATCCAGCCCAATTAATTCCGCCCGACGGCAGCCTGTGGCATATAGAAATTCCAGAATGGCCCGATCGCGCGCTCCTAAGGCTGTCGTGGCATCCGGCTCAGACAATAGAGCTTCAATTTCTGCGGGATATAAAAATTCTGGCAGCCCTTTTTCCAGTTTAGGAGAACGCAAAAGCGCTGCGGGATTGTGCGCGATGAAGCCCCGAGCCGCTAAATAGCCAAAAAACGAACGCAGCGCCGAAAGCTTGCGAGCAATAGAGCGGCGCTGATAATGTTGTTGATGGAGCTTGGCCAAATAATGTCGCAAGAGACTATAGGTAACAGCGCCGAAATCCGCGGCACGTGCTTCTCCCCATATTTCCGCTAAAAAATTCATAAATTGCACGGCATCCTGCGCATAGGCTTCTGCCGTGCGCGGCGAAACAGCGCGGGCGTTTGTAAGATATTCCAAATAGGCATCAATGTAGGCTGCTGACATAAGCTAAATGCTATGGATTATTAAATTGCCCCAGATATGGGCCTTTATTGCAAAAAGTGCCCCTTTTCCATAAGACAAACATGCTAAATGATAAGCTAATTCATTGCTCTTCTTGGAGAGCTTGAAGCCATTCTTCTAAGGCTTGCAAAGCGCGTTGGCTGCGCGCTGCTTTGCGCTTTTCTTTGGGAATGCGATTTTCATCGGGCAAAGGCGGCAAAATCCCATAATTAGCATTCATGGGCTGAAATGTCTCCGGATTGGCTGTTGTGATGTGATGCGCGAGGGCGCCCAACATTGTTTCACGCGGCAATACGAGCGGCTTCTGCCCTCGCAACAGGCGCACAGCGTTCCAGCCAGCCACAAGGCCTGAGCCTGTGGATTCCACATAGCCCTCCACGCCCGTTAGCTGGCCGGCAAAAAAGAGCCCCTCGTCAGCGCGCGATTGAAATGTTGCCAAAAGAAGTGTGGGGGCATTGATAAATGTGTTGCGATGCACAGCGCCATAGCGCAAAAATTCGGCATTTTCCAGCCCGGGGATCATCCGAAAGACGCGTGCCTGTTCGCCCCACTTCAAAGACGTCTGGAAGCCCACAATATTGTACATTGTCAGCTCGTTGTTTTCAGGGCGGAGCTGCACGACGGCATACGGAACACGCCCCGTGCGAGGATCCTTTAAGCCTACAGGCTTCATAGGGCCATAGCGCAAAGCGTCTTTGCCGCGGCGCGCAATGACTTCAATGGGCAAACAGCCTTCAAATAATTCCCGGGGATCTACATCCGCATGCAAAGAAATTTCTGCATTAATTAAGGCCTCATAAAAAGCTTCATATTGTTCTTTTGTCATCGGGCAATTAATATAATCATCCTCGCCTTTTCCATAACGCGAGGCTTTAAAAACAACATCATAATTTATGCTATCTGCGGCGACGATGGGGCTAATGGCGTCGTAAAAAAATAAATATTTCTCCCCTGTGAGAGCGAAAAGGGCTTTGGCTAATGCCGGAGAGGTCAGCGGCCCTGTGGCGATGATTGCTGGACGCTCTTTGGGCAAAGCGCGCACTTCTTCGCGGACAATTTCTATTAAGGGATGGCTTTCAAGCGCTTCCGTGACTTTTCGGGCAAAGATTTCCCGATCCACAGCCAAAGCGCTGCCGGCGGGCACGCGTGCTTCATCTGCGCAGCGCAAAATCAGCGAGCCCAGCCGGCGCAATTCTGTTTTGAGCAGGCCATGAGCTGTTTCTGGATTGTCGGATTTCAAAGAATTGCTGCAGACAAGCTCCGCAAATAGCCCTGTTTTGTGGGCGGGCGTTTGCACATTTGGGCGCATTTCAAACAAACGCACGCGCACGCCGCGCTGGGCAATTTGCCAGGCGGCTTCCGAGCCAGCCAGCCCTGCGCCTACAACTACAACATATTGTTCTGCCAATTAAGCCTCCTTACAAGTACAGATTATTATTCTATTATTGAAAAAAATTGTTAACAACAAGAAAGTACAATGGAAGATTATGTATTTGCCATACTGAGGTATATTAATCCGGACGCCAATGAGGATGAGCAGCTAAATATCCCTCTAAATCCACGAACTGGATATCTGGACGGGCAATGACAATCGGCTCCAGGGGGGGCAGCCGGTGTGTGGGCGTTGGCGCATTCCACCATAAAACGCCTGTCATTAAAAAGACAGAATGCCACAAGCCAAAAATAATCAAAAGCCCGGCTAGAAGTAGAAGAATACGCATAGTCGTTACGGCTTCGGTTTATGAGATTGCATGCGGACACGCCGACAGGCGGGGCATTGCCATTTGCGCGCTTTATGATGTACGCCCCGTAAAAGCTTCATCGGCCTTCGACAGTATTTGCAAGTCATCGCTTTCCAGTCTTATTCTAGGCTGCGTTCATTAATGTGTCAAGGTGAGGGCGAAGCTTAATGTAAGGGCCCAATACAAATCCAGCCGACACTGAAATATGCGCAGCGCTATATTATAAGCTGTGAGCAATAGAAGGATTGACAGCCTGAAGAACGCATTTAATATACAGACAATTGTCTTAAAGTCGTCACAGATACACGTAAAAATTTCAGGCAAAGCAAAACAAAAAATTTTCGAGGGCATGAAGATGGCACAGAAGGCTTTACAGGCTGAAATAATTTGGGAAGAAGGCCTGCGCTTTCGGGGGCAAACAGCTTCAGGACATGAAATAATCCTGGACGCGGATGCGAGCCACGGCGGCAGCAACGCCGGCCCCCGCCCCGTCGAATTGTTGCTTATTGCTAATGCGGCCTGCACGGGAATGGATGTGATTAGCATTTTGCAAAAAATGCGCCAGCCAGTGGAGGGCTATCGGCTGCGCATTACGGGCGAACGGCGAGAAGAACATCCCCGAATTTTTACAAAAATTGTGATCGAACATATCGTGAAAGGGGATATAGAGGAGGAGAAATTGGCGCATGCGGTACAGCTTTCGGATGAGAAATATTGTTCTGTCTCCGCAATGCTGCGCGGCGTAGCACAGATTGAAGCTCGCTGGGCAATTGAACGCTAACAAGATACAAGATATAGGGAGGAATCTCTCGATGCGCTTTTTTAGTCTTATAGTCGTTTTTGGGGGCCTGATTTTTATTGTGGGGGAGGATCCGGCGGCGGCACAATTCGCCATCGGGACAGCAAAGGACATTACGGCCCAGGCCCAGGCAAGCGCCTCTGCTTCCGCAGGGGCGCCTGGCGCCAAATACGGGCCCCAGGATGCTCTGGATAATAATCCGGATACATGGTGGGCCGCGTACAACAAATTGCCTGTAACATATGAGCTGCGTTTTCCCCAAGCACAGACATTTGATACGATTGTGCTCGTCAATGCCAATAATCCCGCGCTTTACAGTCATATAAAGCGCCTCGTCATCAGCTTTGGCGATGGGACACAGCAGGAAGAGGAATTGCCCAATGAGCGGGGCCCCTTTATTATTCGCTTTCCCGCTCGCGCGACGGATACGATCCGTCTTACGATTACACAGGCTTATGAAGCCGAGAAAGTTTATGTGGGCTTAGCCACAATCGGCGTGTATCATGATCCTCAAAAACAGGTGCGGATAAAAGTGTCGCCCCAACAGATGTGGAAGAACATTGATCTCACAGAACAAGGCCGGGCAGAGCATCCCTGTGTGTATCTGACGCGGGAGGATGTGCAGCGTGCCCGGGAACGAATCAAAAAGGAGCCGTGGGCAGCGGATTACGCCAGGCGAATAATCAGTTTGGCGGACGCCGCGCTGGCGCGCTCTAATGACTGGTATTTGCAGCATTTGCCCGAAAAAGGCGCCTGTTTTGCTTATGGCATCACAGGCTGTCCCATTTGTCGGGCGAGCTGGGGCACATGGGGCGGGGCGCGCTGCTCCTGGGATAAGCCACGGAAAGTCACATGCGCCAACGGGCATGAGCTGCCGGATGCGGAGCATCCGGATCCGGGCACAGGCTACAAAGGGCCTGATGGCCGCATTCATTATTTTATCGGTTCGTGGAATGCGTGGGTCACGGAAAAATACATCCACGAGATGGCTGGCCCCTGCGCCATTGCCTATTCCCTAACAGGCGAAGAAAAATACGCGGAAAAAGCGGGCTTCATTTTAGATGCTATTGCCAGCATTTATCCGTATTGTGATAAGGGCTCCTGGGATTATCCTTCTGATCCGCCCAGCGGGCGCTTAACGCGTCCCTGGTATCAAGTCGCCCGCGTGCTCGTGCGTCTTGTCGATTTTTATGATCAGATTTATCCTAGCTCAAGTCTGGATCAGCCCTCCATTGTAGCAGGGCTGACACGGCGCCAAAACATTGAACAAAATATGCTCAAAAATGGCGCGGCGTATTGTTATGAGCATTCGTTGGCTGGCGGACTGAATAATGGGACAGCGGATTATATTCGGGGCGCCCTTGCCGTCGGCTGTTTGCTGGGCATCGAATCGTATGTGGAATGGGCGTACACGGGCCCTTACGGCATTCTGGCGCTTGTGCATAATAATGTTTGCCGCGATGGCCGTTATTACGAAACATCCGTAATGTACGCCGATCATACGCGGGAGCTGTATCTGTCCTTTGCGGAGCCGCTCTGGAATTATCGCAGCCCCAAATATCCCCAGGGAATTAATATATACACAGATCCTGTGTTCCAATCCTTTTATCTCATTCCCGCCGCCTCTATTGCTCAGCTCGGACATTCGCCTCGCTTTGGCGATTCTGCGCCAGATGTAAGTCGGATCGCGCCGCCCAAAGTGCCGAACTATCCGCTGGATCAATATTTTGCGGAAGTATTGTATGCCCGTTCGACAGGCCAGGCTCAAGATGATTTTGGCGCGCTGCTGAACTATCTGACACAGGGCAATGTGGCACAGGCACGTGCAAACGCCATCAATCAGGAATGGCTGCTATTCCATGCCGTGCCAGCAGAAAAAATAAGCGCTGCCGCTGATACAAAAGACAGCCGTACAATCAGTGAGCTGCGTCCTCCTGACTGGCTCTTGCAGCGCATTCATGCTACGGGATTTTTTGGCCAGAAGGGGCTCGTGTTTTTGCGCACGCCCATAGGGCCGCTGGCGCAAGCCGCTTTAATTCGTTTTGGCCCCAGCCTCAATCACGGCCATCTGGATGATCTCAATTTAAATTATTATGCGCTGGGCTACGAGCTGACATACGATCTGGGCTATTCTTTTGGCTCCACACATACACAGGTGGGCTGGGCTCGCCAGACAGCTTCGCATAATCTTGTGCTTGTGGATGAAAAGCCTCAGGGGCCCGACAACAAAGTGGATGGAAGCGGCGGCAGCCTGCATCTTGTGGCCTCGCTGCCGGGGCTGCAAGTGACAGAATGTTCGGCAGAGCCCACATATAAGAGCCTGGGCGTCACAGAATATCGGCGTTTATGTGCTCTCGTAGGGGAGGGGCCCGACACTTATCTTGTGGATATTTTCAATGTCACAGGCGGGAAACAACATGATTATATTTTCCATGCGCTGTCCAAGACAGTGGATTTCGCCGGCGTGACGCTGGGGGCGCCGGAGTCGGGCTCTCTTGCCGGCCCAGATATACGCTGGGGGGCGCTGCAGGGCAATGACGGGGATATAATTGGCTTTCCTAATAAGCCCTATTGGAATCCTCCCCCTGGCAATGGCCTGGGCTTTTTGATGGAGCCCCAACGCGCCCCTCTAAGCGGGCCTTTCACAGCCACATGGCATATCGGCGCTGCAAGCGATGATTGCCATCTGCGAATGACAGGCTTGCCTGAGCTGCCCACAGAGCTCATCACAGCCTGGGCGCCAGGCATTTATCCCGAAACGACAGGCGCCTATAGCGCGCCCTCAGGCTTTCCGCGTTCTCGCTATGTGTATTTGCGCCGCAAAAGCGAACAAGCGCCCCTGAAAAGCACATTCGTGGCCCTATATGAGCCCTATACAAAGCCTCCCGTGGAGGGCAAACGGGAGCTGGAAGAGCTGCTTGCCGCCGCCCAAGCCACAGGCGGCGAAATCAAGCCCATTCCGCAATATCGTCTCTTGCTCTTCAAAGCCACAGGGCCTCAGGATGAGCTGCGTTTGCGTCTGAAAGTGCCGCAAACAGGAGATTATGTGCTCGGAGCGGGCGTATATGGCTCGCCCAATTATGGGGTGGCGCAGCTCAGCCTGGATGGCGAAGCATTGCAGCCCCTGCTGAATGAGCCGGGCACAGTGCCCCTTAACAGCACGGGACATTTTAATTTTGGCAAGAAAAATTTGCGGGCCGGAGAACACAGTTTTGTGATTAAAGTTCTCAAGCCTCAGGGCGAAAATTATTGGATTGGCTTGCAATATATTTCGCTCACGCCCGCAGCGCAAGCCGTTGCTATTGATGCTCCTGCTCAGCCCTTCATCAAGCGCGTCGAACGGCTGGAAGCGCCCGCAGAAGCCGTTGTTATTCGTGTGGAGCATTTGAATGGCTTGATTGATTATCTCATTTACAATCGCCCCGTTGGCCGGCGCATTTCTGTCCAAAAAGGCGAAATTGTTACAGATGGCTATTTCACACAGTTGCGCTTTCGCGGGCAGACATTGTTGCAGGCGAATGCTGTGGGGGCTTCGTATGTCCAGGCCGGGAGCCAAAAATTCACAATCGGCTCCAACTGGCGCGGCACTATTTCCCAGATTGATTATAAGAGAAATAAAGTGTACACGACGGCCTCGTTGCCCACGGATGGCCATTTACGGGGGCTGCCGATTTATTTTTCGCATCCTGATTATTCTCGCAACACTGTCTATCGCCTACAGGATGTCACGCGGCAGGGCGGCCAGACTGTCCTGGATTTAGGGCGCACATCGCTCTTGCTGGGCTTTGCGGAACTGGATGATGAGCCGCTGGATTCTCATACATTGACAACGCTTACGCCACATGAATATAGCCGCGCCCTGGGGCGTCCTGATAGCCATTTCTTCCATGGCAAAATGCTCGCTACGGAAGATCAAAAAATCAAAACAACAATCCACGCCACGCTATTTGGCCAGCCGTTCAAAATTACGGTGGATAGTGTGGAGGGCTTCCGTCAGGGAATGCGCGTGTATTATTATGACATCAAGCCAGGAGATGAGTTCGTGATATATAATCATTGGGCCTGGCGGAAATAGGCCTCATGCCAAAGCAGCAGCCTCGACGCGAAGCCAAGGGCCAAAAGCTATAATATAAGCGGCGCTCTCAATATAAGCGTCTTTTTTATAAGCTCAAGCTGGCCCCTGTGTAAGCGTTTTGTGTGTATTTAGCTTCTTCAACGCACATCGTTCGCTGGGCAAGCTTTATGCGCCTCCGGACAGTCGCTGGAAAAAGGGCAGCTTGCACATGAAAGGCTTTCGTCTCTTTTGATATGGCCAAGCGTGTGCTTGAACTGACGCAGAAGAAAATACACAGCGCCCAACACGAATCCCGCGACGATGATTTCCTGCCACATTTTCGCCTCTTAGGATTAGCAGCCAATGTCTAGACAAAAATTCTGCCGCACTGATAAACGACAAAGCAAACAATCCAGGCTAAAGCTATGGTGTAGCCAACGGCAAAGCCTGTCCATTTCCAGGATCCCGTTTCCCGATAAATCACGGCCGTGCTGGAGATACAGGGAGGATAAATAAGCACAAACAGCATCAAGCTGAAGGCCGTCAGCGGGCTGAAGAGCGGATCCCGCCGCAAGGCTTCCTGCAATTGCGTGGGCGCGCCTTCCTGTTCCCCAAGGCTATAAATAGTGCCCAATGTGGAGACAACAATTTCTTTTGCTGCCAGGCCGGCGACAAGCGCCGTGGCGATGCGATAATCAAAGCCGAGAGGACGCAAAAGCGGCTCCAATGTCTGCCCCAGGCGCCCGGCATAACTATATGCGATCGCGGCCTGGGCGTATTGTGGCTCAGTCCAGCTCGGATCGCGGGGCAGCCGGGGAAAGCTCAACAGCATCCACATACAAATGGACATCGCCAGAATAGTCGTGCCGGCCTTTTTCAGATATAGCCAGCCTCGCTCCCACATATGCACAAGCGTGCCTTTGAGCGTGGGCCAGCGATAGGGCGGCAGCTCCATCACAAAGGGACGATCCTGCCCCCTGAGGAGCGTCTGGCTGAAAAGACGCGCCAGCCCCAAGGCAAGCCCGACGCCAATCAAATACACAAGCAATATGATTTTGCCGGCTAAGGCTGGCGGGAAGAAAGCCCCTGCCAGAAGCACATAGACAGGCAGCCGCGCCCCACAGCTCATCAAGGGCAGCACTAAGATCGTTAAAAGTCGTTCCCGGGGGCTTTCGAGCATGCGCGTGGACATCACGGCCGGCACAGTGCAGCCAAAGCCCAAAAGCATGGAGATGAAGCTTTTGCCGTGCAAGCCGACTTGATGCATAATCCGATCGATGACAAAGGCCGCACGCGCCATATAGCCGCTGTCTTCGAAAAAGGAAATCGCCAAAAACAAAAGCAGAATATTGGGCAAAAACACTAGCACGCCGCCCACGCCGCCAATTATGCCGTCCGCAATCAGGGATTGCAGAATGCCTGCGGGCAAAACGCTTTGCACAAGCCAGGCAAGCCAGCTAAACAATTTTTCCAGCCCCTGCATTAAAGGATTGCCCAGGCGAAACACAAGCTCAAACATTGCCCACATAAAGAAAAATAAGATGGGCAAGCCGAGCAGGCGATGCGTGACGATGGCATCGACGCGGGCCGACCAATCAATGCGTTCCAGGGGCACAATCCGCACGGCCTCACGACAGGCTCCGCTGACAAATCCGTAACGGCGATCGGCGATGGCAATTTCGGCGTCATCCCCAATCATCTCGCGCAGATGTCGTCGGGCGGCCTCGGCCTGGGATAAAATAGCTTGTCCGGCCGCACCGGCTTGGGCAAAACGCTGACGAACTTGCTGATCATCTTCCAGCAGCTTGATGGCCAGCCAGCGCGCCGGAGCTTCCTTATCCAGGCCTGCTGTCTGAATAGCTTCTGTAAGCTGCGCAATATGCGGCTCTAATTCCGGGCCCAGGCTAATCTGCACGCGTCGGGGCTGCCCCTGTTCGGCTGTGTGCACAATGCGCCGCAAAAGCTCCTCAATGCCTTCGCCCCGACGAGCCACTAGCGGCACGACTGGCACGCCCAAAAATTGTTCCAAAAGCCCCACATCGATCTGTTTTCCCTGCGCCTCCGCCTCGTCCATCATATTCAGCGCCACAACAACAGGACGCTCTAATTCCAAAAGCATTGTCGTTAAATACAGATTGCGTTCCAGATTGGACGCGTCCACGACATCTACAATGACATCCGGATTTTCGTTTAAAACAAAATCCCGGGCAATGAGCTCTTCTATAGAATAAGCGCTGAGGCTGTAGGTGCCAGGCAAATCAACAAAATGCAACAGGCGGCCTGCATATTCTCTTTCGCCTTCTTTTTTTTCTACGGTCACGCCCGGATAATTCGCCACATGCTGGCGCGCCCCCGTCAATTCATTAAACACAGTAGTCTTGCCGGAATTCGGATTGCCGGCTAAAGCAACTGTAATGACATCAGGGGAAATTTCCGGGGCAGACATCGCTTTTAATTTCTGCTGTTTCGAATAGGCCGCCGCGTCTTCTTGTCTCATTTTAGCTTTGCCAGTTGATCGCTCTTATCCGCCCTTATTCTTCCATTAATCGCACAAAGACATCTTCCGCCATTCGAGCGCCAATTTCCACATATTGCCCATTAATTTCCAGGGCGATGTGTCCGGCGCGGATTGAAGACGGCAACACGAGCGCTTGCTGGCCTGGCTGTAAGCCCAATTCAGCCAGCCGGCGCTTCCGCCCTATTCCCCCATGAATGGCCTCCACACGAACGCGGCTGCCCGGCAAAGCCTGGGACAAAGGGAATTCAATAAGCCGCACAGTGATATTGGCCGCTTCGCTGCGCCGCAAAGTCAGATGATAATCCATCACATACAGCTCAATTGGATCGCCCAGCGGCGCCAATCTCTCCACGCGTACAGACACGCCCGGCCGCAGGCCCATATCCAGCAGCCGGCGTCGGATGGGCCCCTCGCCGCATATGCGCACGATCACAGCCAGACAGCCTGGCGGCACACAATCTAAGGTCGCTTCGGGCGCTTTCGCCACTCCCTCTAAAGCGGGCGGGGCTACGCCTTCACATAAGCGCGCTTGTTCGATGTGCTTGCGCCAATCCTCTTGAATGTGAGGATTATGTAAAATAAATTGCGTCAACACTTGCAAGCGTTCCAAAGCCTCGCGGCTTAAGGCATGCTCCAGCCTGCAGGCTTCTAATTCCGCTTGTTCCGCAGGCAGGCCCATCACGCGCTGCAGCAATTCCACGATGGCCACATGCCGCTGATGCACCTGTTCCGCCAGTTGACGCCCCTGTTCCGTCAATGTCACATAGCCATACGCCTCATGCTCAATCAGCTGGCGGCCAGCGAGCGCCTTGAGTGCGCTGCTCACGCTGGGCATCTTGACGCCCAGTTGCTGCGCAATGTCGCGCACGCGCGCCACACGCTGCGTTTCCTGCAGCCGATAAATGGCTTCCAGATAATCCTCCATCGTGGCGCTAAGGCCCGCGGCGGCTAAATCCGGCATATTTATGGCCTCGCATAAAGTTAGGAATATCAAACTTTCTTTAATCTATATCCTTTTTCCCGCCTTGTCAAGCCTTTTCAGTGACGCTGGAGCACTCCTGATTGCGCCGTAATCCATTACAGCAGGGCTATGTTAAAAAACAGGGGACAGCCCTGGCTGTCCCCTGTGGAGCGTGCTTCTCTTTGTTTGGCCTGAAGATGTTGTCTTTTGTCTAGCGCAGATTATAAAACACATTCCGCCCCAGATAACATGCCGCCTGGCCCAGCTGCTCCTCGATCCGCAATAGCTGATTGTATTTGGCAATGCGATCGATGCGACACGGAGCGCCGGTCTTGATTTGGCCGGCATTGGTCGCCACGGCAACATCAGCGATGGTGGCGTCATCCGTCTCCCCGCTGCGATGCGATATTACGGCGGTCATTCCGGCACGCTTGGCGGTCTCAATCGCTGCCAGCGTTTCTGTCAGCGTCCCAATTTGATTCACTTTAATCAAAATGGAATTGATGGCCTTCAATTCAATGGCTTGCTGGAGATATTTCACATTAGTGACAGTCAGATCATCGCCCACAATTTGCACTTTTTCCCCCAGCGCCGCTGTCAGCTTGGGCCAATTCTCCCAATCGTTTTCGTCCAGGCCGTCCTCAATAGAAATAATGGGATAGCGCGCACACAAATCCTTGTAAAAATCAATTAACTCCGCGCTGCTCAGTTCGCGGCCCTCGCCGGCCAGAACATATTTTCCCTTTTCCGCATCGTAAAACGAACTGGCGGCCGGATCCAGAGCAATCATTATCTCCTCGCCGGGCGCGTAGCCGGCCTTCTCAATCGCCTGCATCATCACTTGCAAAGCCTCTTCATTGCTTTGCAGATTGGGCGCAAAGCCGCCCTCATCGCCCACGGAAGTGGACAGGCCCCGCTCCTTAAGAATGCTGGCTAAGGCGTGATAAATCTCTGCACACATCCGCAGCGCCTCCTGGAAATTCGGCGCGCCTACGGGCATGATCATCCATTCCTGCAAATCCACATTGTTGTCGGCATGCTTGCCGCCATTGATGATGTTCATCATGGGCACGGGCAATTGCCGCGCCGAAACTCCGCCAATGTATTGATACAGCGGCAAGCCCACAGCCATGGCCGCGGCCTTCGCCACGGCCAGCGATACGCCCAAAATCGCATTGGCGCCCAATTTGCTCTTATTTTCCGTGCCATCCAGATTAATCATCAATTCATCAATGTAAATCTGCTCGGTGGCGTCCAAGCCCACAATCTCGGGAGCGATAATTTCATTCACATTGGTCACGGCTTTTTGCCGGCCCTTGCCGTTATAGCGGCTTTTATCGCCATCCACAAGCTCCAGCGCTTCGCGCTCCCCTGTCGAGGCGCCGGAGGGCACAGCGGCGCGGCCCATTGCACCACATTCTAAGGTCACATCCACTTCAATAGTCGGATTGCCGCGTGAATCCAGAATCTCTCGGGCAAGCACTTCCACAATTGTAGTCACGAAAGCCACCTCCGCTTGATGATTTTCCTTATAAAAGCGGCCGCCGCCCTTTTCCTGCGGAAGAATTGGGCCGGCCTGGGCGGCCAGGCTTTATTTTATTGGGGCGGAAGCTGGCTGACTGCACAGCCGCCTCTTCCGCCCCGGACAGCATGTTTCTTTGCCGCGGCTTATTCTATTCCCCGATGGCGCCCGGCCCGCCGATATTGGCTTGCGCAGCGGCCAAGCGGGCAATGGGCACGCGCAGCGGGCTGCAGCTGACATAATCCATCCCCACCTTGTGGCAGAATTCAATGGATTTCGGATCTCCGCCATGTTCGCCGCAGATGCCCACTTCCAGCTTCGGATTGGCTTTCCGGCCGCGTTCCGTGCCAATCTGGATGAGCTCGCCCACGCCGCGCGTATCCAGCGTCTCAAACGGGCTCACCTGGAAAATGCGCTTGTCCACATAGGCGGGGAAGAATTTGCCTTCCACATCATCGCGCGAAAAGCCAAAGGTGGTCTGCGTCAAATCGTTCGTCCCAAACGAGAAGAAATGGGCAATCTCCCCGATTTCATCCGCGATCAAACAGGCGCGCGGCAATTCTATCATCGTCCCGATCATATATTGGACTTCCACTTTCTTTTTCGCCATTACTTCCTTGGCCACGCGATTGATGTACTCAAAGCAGATTTCCAGCTCGCCCTTGAGGCCCACTAGCGGAATCATCACTTCTGGAATGGGATTGTAGCCCTGTTTCTTCAAATCGCAGGCCGCCTCAAAGATAGCGCGCACTTGCATCTCATAAATTTCGGGGAAGGTCACGCCCAGCCGACAGCCGCGATGGCCCAGCATCGGATTGAGCTCATGCAGGCTTTCGGCCAATTCCTTAATTTGCCGCGGCGATTTGCCTGTCGCCTGGGCGCAGGCCTCGATGGCTTCCTTCGTCTTGGGCAAAAATTCATGCAACGGCGGATCCAGCAAGCGGATAATCACGGGCTTGCCGTCCATCACTTTCAGAAGGCCTTTGAAGTCTTTGCGCTGATGGGGCAGCAATTCTTTCGCGGCCGCTTCGCGCTCTTCCTTTGTCTCCGCCAGGATCATCTTCTGGAAGCTCAAAATCCGATCCTCGCCAAAGAACATATGCTCGGTGCGTGTCAGGCCAATGCCTTCGGCGCCCAAAGTCAGCGCGAGCGCCGCATCCTCGGGCGTATCCGCATTCGTCCGTACGCCCAGCCGCCGGAATTCGTCCGCCCACTGCATAATCCGCAGGAAATATTGATACAGCGGCTCCTGCTGAGCTTTCTTGTTGCCCTTCAACGCCAGAATAATGGGGCTGTCCGTTGTGGGCACATCGCCCAGCATCACTTCTCCCGTCGCGCCGTCAATGGAGATATAATCCCCTTGCTTGACAACTTGTCCATTCACTACAAATTGCCGCTTCTTATAATCAATTTCAATGGCGCTGCAGCCGACAACACACGGCTTGCCCATCTGCCGGCCCACGACAGCCGCATGCGAGGTCTTGCCGCCGAATTGCGTCAGAATGCCTTGCGCCGCCGCCATCCCCCGGATGTCCTCAGGCGAAGTCTCATGTCGCACCAGCACAACGCGCTTGCCCTGTTCGGCTTCTTTAACTGCCTCTGCCGCAAAGAACACGACTTCGCCCGCCGCCGCGCCCGGCGAAGCCGCTACGCCTTTGGCCACAGGCTTCGGCTTCGCCTTCGGATCAAATTGCGGATGCAAAATCTGATCCAGCTGCTCGGGCGGCACCAGCATCACGGCCTCTTGCGGCGTGATGAGCCCCTCGTCGTGCATATCCACCGCAATCTTTAACGCCGCTTGCGCCGTGCGCTTGCCGTTGCGCGTTTGCAGCATGAAGAGTTTGCCGCGCTCTACCGTAAACTCTACATCCTGCATATTCTTGTAATGCTTTTCCAGCTTCTCGCAAATCTCCAAAAACTCCCTATACACCTGCGGATTGATTTTCTCCAGCTCACTGATCGGAACAGGCGTGCGGATGCCAGCCACGACATCCTCGCCCTGCGCATTCTGCAAATATTCGCCGTAAATCACTTTTTCGCCCGTCGCCGGATCGCGCGTGAACGCCACGCCTGTGCCCGAATCGTCTCCCATATTGCCAAACACCATTGTCTGCACATTGACGGCCGTGCCCCAATCATGGGGGATCTTGTTCATGTTCCGATAGGCGACCGCCCGATCATTGTTCCAGGATTCAAACACGGCGCGCACGCCGGCCAACAGCTGCTCGCGAGGATCCTGCGGGAAATCCTTGCCAATAGCTTTCTTATATACCGCTTTCTCCAATTCCACAACTTTGCGCAGCCCCGCCGCCGAAACGGCTGTATCCTCTGTCACGCCTTCTTCCGCTTTAACTTTGTCAAAGCATTCCTCAAACAAATGGCGCTCAATGCCCATCACGACATCGCCGAACATCATAATCAGGCGCCGATAGGCATCATAGACAAAACGCTCATTGCCTGTCAGCTTGACTAGGCCTTCGGCCACTTCATCATTCATCCCGATGTTGAGCACCGTGTCCATCATCCCGGGCATAGATTCCCGCGCGCCCGAACGCACCGACACGAGCAAGGGATTGTTCGGATCGCCAAACTTCTTGCCTGTTTGCTTCTCCAGCTCTTGAATGCTGCGCTCAATTTCCTCCTCCAGGCCCGGCGGGAATTTCTTGCCGCCCCGAAGATAGGCAATGCACATCTCTGTCGTAATAGTAAATCCCGGCGGCACGGGAATGCCTAAGGTTGTCATAATGTTGAGATTCGCCCCCTTGCCGCCCAGCAAATCCTTCAGGGCTCGGTCCTCTTTTTTCAGCTCCGCGGCCAAAGCATTGGCATCATCCGTAAACATGTAAATTGGCTTGAACTTTCCCATCGACATCCTCCCATCATCTGCTCCTGCGCCTCAAGCGTCAGGATTAGTGGCGATGCAAACACGCTTGGCGTTCCCAAAAACGCCTGTTTTGCTCCTGTGTTCTGGCTCTTGGGCTATAGGATTAGACTCGTATATAGCCTCCGTTTGCCACTCCCGGCTCCCGAGAGCGCCCAACGGCGTCCTGCCTTTAGAATGTTTTGGGCTCAGCGCTACAATTCCCACTCAATCCGTTCTTCCTGCAAAAGCCGGCGATATTGTTCTCTTTGCGAGCGCGGCACTGGCCTTTCGGCCAGCTGCAAAACTTCATATACGCTAATTTTCATTCCCAGCTTCACAGTAACTTTCTGCCCTATCCGCACCGGCGTGCTTGGCTTTGCGATTTTGCCGTCAATTTCCACTAATCCCGCCTCGCAGGCTTTCTGGGCGCGCGCACGGCTGGGAACAAGGCCTGTCGTATATAGCCATTTATCAATTCGCATAGAGCCCCAAAATAATATTTGCGTGACCTGCCAAAATGGGGGCGGCAGCGGAACTCGCCTCGTTTGTGCCTTTTATTTTATGCTTCAGGCGCCTCTTCGCTTTTGGCGTGAGCCCACAACTCCTCCATTTCCTCCAGGCTCATATCCGCTAAGCGCCGTCCCCGGGCCGCGGCAATGGCTTCCATCCGCCGAAATCGCCTGGCAAAACGCTGATTGGCGGCGCGCAGGGCGCTTTCCGCATCCACTTTCAAAAAGCGCGCATAATTGCACACGGCAAAGAGCAAATCCCCCAGTTCATGCTCCGCTTGCTGGGAATTGAAGGCATCTTGAATTTCTTGCAGCTCTTCGGCAATTTTTTGCCAGGGCCCTTGAGAATCCGGCCAATCAAAGCCGACGCGTGCCGCGCGTTTTTGCAGCTCTTCTGCTTGTTGCAACGCGGGCAAGGTCTTCGGCACGCCATCCAGTACGGAAGCGCGCTCTGAATGTTCCTCTTCCCGATGTTTGAGCTGCTCCCAATTCGCCAGCACTTCCTCAGGCCCCCGCACCGTTGCCGTCCCGAATACATGCGGATGCCGATATTCCAGCTTATCGCAGATTCTGCGGCAGACTTCCTCTATGTCGAAATCCCCGCGCTCGGCAGCCAGTTGCGCATGAAAAACAATCTGCAACAACAAATCGCCCAGTTCGCTTGCTAATCGTTGCCCATCCTCCGCATCAATCGCTTCTAACACTTCGTAGGCTTCTTCTAATAGATAGGGCCGCAGCGATTTATGCGTCTGCTGCGCATCCCAGGGGCAGCCCCCCGGGCCACGCAGCTTCGCCATAATTTCCACTAAGCGCTTGAATTGTTCCATTGCTTGTGCTTAAGCACTAGTAACGACCGCCCCGGGCAGGGCGGCCGTATCTTTATCATATCACAACACTTGTAACGCCGCAAGGCCAGATTTCCGCCCCAATTTTTTGGGCTTTCTAATATGCGGCGAAATATCTTGCTCGCAGCGCAGCAAGCCACAGACTTTTTGCGTCTGTGATTTGCCAATGCCCAGAGCATTCCCAGAACAGCGAAATTTTATTTGCCCGCCGGAGCCCCTTGGGCCCCACCGCCTGTTGATTGCGGAGCAGGCACTGTCTTTTCTCCGCTCGGCGCAGCCTTGGCGCCTCCGGGCGCTGACGATGTTTTGGACTCTGTGGGCCCAAAGGTGGGCAACGCCTGCGGCGGCCCAAAGAGTCGATTCATTTCCTGATATTTCGGATCCAGAATCCGCACGATGGCCTGCTTCCGCAGCTCTTCGATCATTTCATTGACATCCTTGGCGTGCGTAAACATATAATGCTCGCGCACTTTATCCTTCACTTTCTCATACACGGCCTTTTGGGCTGGCTTGCGGGACACGAGCTTCAGAATGTAATACACATTATCAGCGGCAATCGGGCGTGTGATTTGCCCTTCCTTCAGGCCCTGCACCGCTTTTCGCAAGGCCTCCGGCTGCAGATTGGCCAGCATTTCCTCGCCCCGGAGTCCGCCGCGCTCTCGTGTAAAAGTGGAAATGGAATACTGACGCGCCAAATTCTCGAAGTTGGCCTTGGGATTTTGCAGCTGCGCGTATATCTGCTCCGCCCGCGCCTTGTCATTGACAACAATCTCCGCCAGCCGCACCGTCTCGGGCTGATTGAACAGCTCCCGATATTTCTCAAAATGCTTGCGCAGGGCTTCCTCTGTAACTTTTACATCCTTTTCCGCTAATTTCTTGACTTTCAAATTAAACGCCACAAAATCGCGGAAATCTTGCTCTGTCATCCCCTGCGATTGCAAATAACGCAGCCATTCGGCTTCGCTGGGAGCCTGCTTTTTGATTTTCTCCATTTCGGCATTAATCTCTTGCTCTGTCAGCGTCAGGCCCGATTTGTTGAAAGCATCGGCCAGCATGCGGCGAGCAATAAGATCCGCCAGAACGCGCTGCCCGGCGGCCTGCTCTAAACGATCATAAAATTCCTTGCGCGTAATCCGGCTGCCATTGACAATGGCGATGGGCTGATTGGAACAGCCTGTGAGGAAAACAAGGAAAAACAGGACAATCGTTGCCAGCCCCGCTGACAACGATTGCGGCTTCGTCCACAAAATAATCGCCTCTTTCTTTTGTGATTGTTGGGGATGCCAACGCGGCCAGAAACTGCCGCTATTATAACAAAAATGCCCACACATTAAAAGAACTTTTTCGGAATCAACAAAAGTTCCTGCTGGCCTCAAAATTCTTCCCTCTAATACAGACAAAATCTAGCTTGCTTCTTTCTTTCGGGGTTTCGTTTGGCCTCCGCGACGCCGCTAATCCGTCGCTTGTGGCTTTAGGGGAATATCCTGAAAGAAGCACATCTGGCAAAATGCCCGTACAGGAAATCTCTTGGGGCGCAAGCAAGCCTTCGATAAAGGGCTGGAGCGATAAAAATGTCAGGCCAAATGAAGCGCCTTAAATACGCAATTCCCGCTGAATGAATGCGCGAATGCGAGCACAGGCTTGCGTGTGGATCTGACAGATACGCGATTCGGTCACGCCCATAATTTGCCCGATTTCTTCCAGCGTCAATTCCTGTTCGTAATACAGGCTCAATATCGTGCGCTCGCGCTCCGGCAACGCCGCCACAGCTTTCGCCACAAGCCGCCGCATTTCAGCTTGCTCAATAATAGCCAGCGGATCGGCAAAATCCGTCGAGCTTTCGTTGTTCATATGTTCTGTGTCATCGGCCGGCTCCTGGCCCAGCAGAATTTCTTCCAACGAGGCCAGTGAGGCGGCGCTGGCTTCTGATAAGAAACGATGATATTCTTCCAGCGACATTCCCATTGCTTCGGCAACTTCTTCCTCTTCCGGCGCACGCATCAGCTGTGCTTCCAGTCCCGCCACCACTTCTGCTAATTGCCGTAGCTTCCGTCGTACGCTCCGCGGCGCCCAATCCTTGGCTCGCAACGACTCCATAATCTCGCCCCGTACGACTGTTGTGGCGTATGTTTCAAATTTCACGCCCCGGCTGGGATCAAAGCGATCCACTGCTTTGATTAAGCCCACTATCCCTGCCGAAATGAGATCTTCGCGATCCACATGACTCGGCAATTGAGCAATAATACGGCCCACAATGTGCTTCACGATGTGCACATGCTCACAAATTATCTGTTCTCTCATGGCTGGCGTAAGACACCAATTTGTTGCTTGCGAGCGGGCCGCTGCGTTCATTCTCCCCTCCCCAATTTCGCTGATGCGGGGATGATTTCGCCTTCCTGCCCTTGCAAAACATAAATAATGGCGATTTGTGTCATTGGCAAAAGCTCATCGGGGGCAATTATCTGCACATCCGCTTCGGCTTCCTGCGCCAATTTCGCTAACATCCTGCGCCACGGCCGCGGACAAAGAAGCACAGCTTGCCCAGTCCATCCCTCCCACGCAGCGGCCCAACGCAGCCTCTGCCGCCATCGTTCCGCTCTTTCTGGCGCAAGGGGAACTTCGTCCAGCATTCCCCTCTGAATCTCTTGCGCTTGTGTGATTGCCTCCTGCAATTCCTCCCGCAAACTTTCGCTCAGCTCCATCGCCTCCAGCAGGCCTTCTGGAGCCACAAGCTGTGTAATGGTGCGGCGTAACGAGGGACGCACGTGTTCTGCCAGTTCCGCCGCACAGGCGCTTCGGGACTCCCGCGCTAAAGAGGCTTGAGCTGATGTCATGGCTTCCAATAGTGTAATGCGCTCCAGCAAAGGAATGCCCTCCGCGAGCAAGTAACGGCCCACATCTCGCAAATCCGCCTCGCTCAGTCCAGCCGCTTTATACGCTTGGACAATAGCTGGCGCGCTCACGCGGACAGCCTCTAAAATTTCTCGGGCGTGCTGCAGATTAAACAATTCCGCCGCCTGTCGCGTTACACAGTCTCGCACATAAAGCTCCAGCACATCTAATGGCCCCAGCAATTGACAGCCCTCTTGCAGCCATTCCCCTGGCTCTTCTTCGGGACGCAGCCACAGCCCCTGTTTGCCAGCCGGCAACTGCACAATGAAGTCCTCAGAATACGCGGAGCTCCAAAAGCCTTCCCAACGCCCTTTTCCTGGCGCTATGGCTAAGCGCCGTCCCGGATACAAGGAGGCTTGCTGAAGGCTTGTTCCGTCTCTCGTAATTCTGAAATCATGAGGGGGCAAATCCGCCTCATCTGTCACATAAAATGGAGGCAACGCAAAGCCTAAAGCATCGGAAAGATTAGCGCGCCAACGGCTGATCCTGTGCGGCATATCCTGGGAAGCGAGCAAAGAAAGCAATCCTGAGCCTAAACGGATATAAATCGCTTCTGCCGGCTCTTGTTGTGGCGGCGGATGTATTCTGTGTTGCCTTTTGTGCCACGCCCACAACGCTGCCGCAAGGGCCAGCAGAACAAAGGGCGCTTTGGACAGCCCTGGCACAGCGCCTAACGCAAGCAAGGCCAATGCCAGCGCAAACAAAAGGCTGGGCTGCAGGAAGCTTTCTGTCCCATAAGAAGCAGGCAGGCCACAGGCGGGACGGGATAATACAATCGCTGTCGCCAGGCCCATTAAAAATCCCGGCGTCAGCACGGCCACACACAGCCCGATAGCTATATTGGCGAGCTCCTCAGGACTCCCCATTCCCAGCCCAGCTTGCAGCCAGCCCAAAGCCGGAATAAGCACAACAATCACAGCAATAAGCGCTGTTTCGCCGCGCATAAAGCGCACTGCCCCATCCATGGCGCCGTAAAAAGCATTCTCTGCTTGGAGCTGTTGCGCCTGCGCAGGGCCTTGCTCCGGAGGCAGCCAGCCCTGACGGAGCGCTGTATCCAGCGCCATTTGTCGGCCCGGCAAGGCATCCAAAGCAAAGCGAGCGGCAACTTCAGCCAATCTCGTCAGGCCGCTTGTGAGCATAAGATGCAGGGCTAAGAGCAATATCCCGCACGTAGCCGCGCCGCTAATCCAATTCGTCCCTTCATGCGTCAAAAGCAGGCCCATTGTGTAAGCTAAAGAGCCTCCGCTCCCCGCTGCCATTGCGCTCCGTCCCGCTGCCAAAGCTATGCCGACGCGCAAAAGGCTGCCCATCACTAACAAGCTCGGCAATGGCGCAAATGCAAATATTTCGTCGCGCCGAAGCGCCCACAGAAAGGCCGCAATGCCGAAAGCAAAATTAAAGGCTAAAAGTATATCCAAAAGCCATGTTGGCAGGGGCAGCACAAGAAGTGCCAAAGCCAAGAAGATAGCTATGGCTTTGAGATAATCAGTGTTTATGCTGTAGCTTATGCGTCTCCATCCCCTCATTTTCAGAAATTCCTCTCTGCGCGAATAGCCCCTGGCCTTCCGCCATAGCCACGCGAAGCGCCCTCTGTCTCTCGTTGCTCCTCCACCAATTCCTGATGTGTCATCCAGGCGTGGCGGCTGTATTGTATTCGCACTAATAGTGCGTGGAACATTGCCAGCCCTGATAATATCGCCAGCCAACGCAACCATAATAGGCCTAATTTCTGTGTTAAAAATTGCAACGGCATTCCGCCTGTTGCGCTCCCCAATCCCCGCTGAATTTCCTGCAACCCCTGTGCCAAAATGAGCCCCCCTAAGACTAATCCTGAAACAATCAGCAAAGCTGTCAGCGCAATTCTATCCCGGGGAGTACGCGGAATTTTTTTAATCTCAAGACTCATCGGCAAATACACATTGTTACTTAAATGTAACAAAAAATTATCTTGCAGCTTGTGCGCCAAAATGGCGAGGCCGCCAGCCCCTGTAGCTATGAGGAACACAAATGCGCCGGCAAGGATTAAATGCCGGCTGAAAAGATATAGCAAAGCTTCGGGCGAAGGGAGGGCGTTTTGGAAATCGGCGCAGAGCAGCTGACACAGCCAGGCCAGCAAGCGAGGCCCCCCCAGTGCCAAGCCGACAGTGGCGCCCACGAGGATGACAACAGCCGTCAACGCCGCGCTCGCTGGCGTCCAGCCCGCTTCTTTAAGCTTTTGCAGTCGCCGCGGCGTCGGCGGATATCGTTTCAATTCCTCTGCCATATTCCCCTCACAAGCTAGTCAGAATGCCCGCCAGCCAATGGGCAATATGATTAATTTGGGCTAAAAACAGCCCGCCTAAATAAGGCGCGCTAAGCACAATTACAAGCAAGCCCACTATCGCTCGGCTTGCCGGCAAAATCTCGGCAGCCCGCATTTGAGGCAAGGTCCGCTGCAAGCTGCTTAAAATGAGGCTGGCGAGCAAGATCGCCAAAAGCATGGGCAGCGCCACTTGCAAGAGCGTGCTGAAAAACAAGCTGGGCCCCGCCAGCCAATCCCGGCTGGCCCAAAGCTGGACTGGCTGGCCAATAGGCACTAGCATATAAGAATGTTTGAAAAACAGCAAAAGCCAGGGCAAGCCATTAAGCTGCACGAAAAAAACAGCCGCCAGGGCGTGAAACAGCTCCGCTAGGGGCCCATCTTCTTCCTCGCCCAGGGCCCAGCCGCCCAGCACATCCTGAAGATGGCCGGCCGCAAATGCCGCCCATAAAAACAGCCACAGCGTAAAGCCCAAAAACAGCCCTATCGTCGCTTCCCGCGCCAGAGCAAGAATATAAGCCCACACGCTCAAAGATAACGGCTGCGCTGGACTCACGGCCATCGTTAAAGGAAACGCCAGCACAACGCTGACGCCCAGCCGCAACAAAACAGGAAAATGCCGCCAGCTGAGCGGCGGCGCTAAAAGCAAGGCCCCCGCCAATCGTGCCCAGACTAATCCCCATATCGGCCCTATATACATCATTTAGCATGCAAAAAAGCAGACACGGCGAGCCATAGGGAGCCCCAATAGTTGACGAGCAGGCCTAACATCCAGGGGCCCAAAATAGCCAGCGTAAAGCCCGCCGCGATTATTTTGGGCGCTAAAAGTGCGCCCGGATCCGTCCAGCCCAAATAGTTTTGCGCATATGCTCCGGCGGCGCCAGAAACTGCCAGCGCAATCAGCAAAGGCAGCAAAATCCACAGCGCTAACAAAAGGGCATTTTGCAAAAGCATCACGCCCGCTGGCCAATACATTTTCGGCTCCTCTTTGCGCACAGGCTTAAAGACGCGGCCGGCTTTTTACATATTCATCCGGGCAAACGAAAAAGCCGTTTTTTCTCTCATTGCAAACTATTTAATAAGGCATAGGCGAGCAATCGCCAGCCGTCCACTAAGACAAATAGCAGCACTTTGAAGGGCAAAGCAATCACAGTGTGCGGAAGCGCGCTTAATCCTAAAGAAGCAATTGTCCCCGCCACGATTAAATCAATGACAACGAAAGGCAAAAAAATGACGAAGCCAATGATAAAAGCCGCGCGCAGCTCGGACAGAGCATAGGCCGCAGCCAGCACAGCCAGCGGCGGCGAAGAGGCCGCCGGCGGGGGGCCTGGCGTTGTCGCTTGCGCAAATTGCTGCAAAAGCTGGATATCTTCTGGCCTTGTGCGCGCCGCTAAATAAGCCCGGACAGCGGGCTGGATAGTCTGCCAGGCCTGGGCAGCCGAAATACGGCCTGCTAACAGCGGCTGCACCGCCTGCTGATACACAGGCGTTATGGGGCCTGACAGAGTGAAGATGGTTAACAGCAACGCCAGGCCGATGACAACTGGATTCGGAATGATTTGGGCCGAGCCTAAGCCCGCGCGCAGAAAAAACAACACAATCACGATCCGGGCAAAAGAAGTGAGCACAGCCAATAAAGCCGGCACCAGCGACACGGAAGCAAAAAGCAACAAAAGCCGCAGATAGGCGGTTTCTCCTCCTGGCCCCCAATCGATGCGAACGGCGGCCGCGCTTTGCGCATAGCCTGTCGCCGCGCCGATGAGCAGCCCCCCAGTGCTCATTCCCATCCTGAAGGTGATGCGCCGCCGGCTCTGCCGCATTATCGTTCCGTTCCTTCCTGGGGCTCGAGCGATGTTTTGCCCTCATGAGCCTCGCTTTGCGCGAGAGTCAATTCCATCATGGCAGCGCCCCCAGGCCCGCAAACTATTCCCGTCAATTTGTCGCCCGCACGAACGATATGCAAAAAATATCCTCCCGACAAAGACAGGGATTGGAGCAGCTCCGCGGGCCCCGCCGCACGGAAAGATCGGCTTACGCTTAAGCGCCGCAACAGCCAGTATGTGCCTACAATTAAGGCGCACACAAAGAGCAAACTGATCAAAGTTTGCCACAAATAACGAGCGGGCTCATAAGGCGGCATCTCCGGCATATGAGAGGGCTGCGCCCAGCCTGTGGCAGCGATAGCAATCCCTATCCCGGACAGCATATAACTTCCTTTCTGGGCCCTGCCTGGCACTTTATCTCCCTGCCTCTGCAATCGCCAGAATGCGCACCCCCAGTTCCTCCTCCACTCGCACAAGCTCCCCCCTGGCCACAACGCGATCCCCGGCGAGAATTTCCACAGGCTCCCCTATCTTCTTTTCGAGCATTACAACGGAGCCTGGCTCTAAAGCAAGCAGTTCGCCTAAAGTCATGGCAACGGTGCCCACCCGCACCGTCAACTGCACTGGCACTTCTGTTAATGCCGATAGGGATGGCGTTTGTTGATTAGGAGCAGCAGAAGAATCTCGAGCAGAAGTGTGCGCCTCAGACAATTCTATTTACCTCCCTCCCGGATATTCATTTAATTTATATGCTAATGCTGATAATATCTATAAACTTTTTAAGAACTTATTGTAGAGAGCTTATCTTTGGCGCCCATATGATGTATATGGAGCGCCAGATAATTGCCCTTCGCGCCCAAATGGCCCCAGCCAATGAGCCGCTGGTGGACGCTCAGAAAAGCATTCTTGTCGGCCTGCCCCAGCAATAATATATCTTGCGGTTGCATATCCAGAAGTTCACGGGCGGAAAGAACAGGCCCCGTTAGCACAACTTCTGCTTCCAGCGGCAAGTGGGCAAGCGCCTCCATTGTGAGCTTGTGCGCTGCGGCAGGCGGCTGCAGCCAGACCGCAAACGCCTCCCACGCCGTGGCCAGCCACACAGGCCCCTGATGTCTCCCATACGCTAACACGCCTGTCCAGCCTAAAAGAAGCGGCGGCGAAGACAAAAAGCCGCTTCGTTTCAACAAAATTTCGCCAGGCGCGCGCCGTAAAGACAAGCCCTCCGCCCAATGCACGGCGAACTGGCGCAATGGAATCTGTAACAGCCGCAAATCCAGCTCTGTAACTTCATGCGCGCTTAGCTCCTCCTGGCCCAATTGCGCACTTAATAATGCCTGCACGGCTTCCGGGCTAAGATAAATATGCCACAGCAGCTCTTGTTGCCATTGGGCGAAAACTCCTGAAGAGGGCTGCGCTTGCCACGGCGGCTGGGCCCACAATTCGGCCGCCTCTAAGTCGCTCCCCTGTACGCCCGCCTTTGCCCAGCCCGCTCGCCATCCCTGCTGGATTTGCGCCTGCATTTTATCCAGGGCTTGGCGCTGGGAATATGAAAGCTCATGACAATCCGCTGGAAGGTAGCGCTCCATTCGTATGCCATCCTCAGTGAGCTGGATTGTTCTTGTGCAGGACAAGCGCATCCAAAAATTCTTGTTGTTGTCGCTGTTGATTCTTCTGCTGTGCAGCCTCCAGGCGCCCCAGCAGTCGCTGCAAAATTCGGACTGTTTGCGCCCCCTTTTGCCAATGGGCGCGCATCTGGGCTAATTCCTCCTGGGCCTCTCGCAGTTGATGGCGCAACATCTCTTGTTTATGCCGCAAAAATTGCCGATAGTTTTCCTCGGTGCAACAATGAGCTGCGGAGACGACGCGCAGATGCGCGTGGGGCCAGGGCAAACGGTCGCATTCCTGCTGCAGACTGTTCGCCCGGCGCAAAAGCTGCTGGACCTCGCGCCGCAGACTCTCTTCCTGGCGGGAGGCCATTTGCCACAGCCGCTGGAGGCGCCTCCAGCGCTCAGTCAGCGCAGTTGCTTCCAAAGATTGTCTCTCCCTCAGTTAATAAAGCCCCTGCCTGCAAAGCGACGGCACATTATGCCTGCGCCAGCATGGCAATAAGCCTTTGGCAGGAGGCTTCCGGATCCGCATACTCTTGAGGCCGCTGGCGCAAAAAATCCATCATTTGTGGCCACAGGCGCAACGCCCGATCCGCCGCCGGCCGTAAGCCCGGACGATAGGCGCCGATGGCGATCAGATCTTCCACTTCGCGGTACGCGGCTAACAATTCCCGAAACATCCCCGCCGCCTGACGCTCCTTATCGTTAGCCAGCCGCGGCATCACGCGCGAAATGCTGCCCAGAATATCAATCGCCGGATAATGCCCCTGTTCCGCCAGCGTCCGGGACAGGCGGATTTGGCCATCCAGAATCGCATTGACGGCATCCGAAACAGGCTCCTGCATATCATCCCCTTCCACGAGCACAGAATATATGCCCGTGATGCTGCCGTTCGCCGTGGCGCCGGCCCGCTCCAGCAAACGGGCCAAAAATTCATATAAAGACGGTGGATAGCCGCGGCTGGTAGGCGTTTCTCCCACCGCCAGGCCCACTTCGCGCTGGGCGCGGGCTAAGCGGGTGAGCGAATCCATCAGCAAAAGCACATCACAGCCGTTATCGCGAAAATATTCTGCAATCGTAGCCGCCGTCAGTCCTGCCGTGATGCGCACAAGCGCCGGCTCATCGGAAGTGGCGACGACAACGACAGAGCGTGCCAATCCAGCCGCATCCAGATGTGTTTCCAGAAAATCCCGCACTTCACAGCCCCGCTCGCCAATTAAGGCAATCACGGCTACATCAGCCCGATGAAAGCGCGCCATCATCCCCAGCAGCGTGCTTTTGCCCAGGCCCGCCCCCGCAAAGATGCCCACCCGTTGCCCCCGGCCGCACATGAGCAGGCTGTCAATCGCCCGTATGCCCAAGCCCAGCCGCCTGCTGATGCGTTCGCGTGCTAAGGGAGGCGGCGGCGCATTTTCCACAGGCCGCAGTTCCGTGTCGCCCAGCGGCCGGGGGCTGTCCAGAGGCCGCCCAAAAGCGTCCACAATCCGGCCTAACATTCCCGCCCCTACGCGCACACTCAGGGAGCGCCCCGTCGCTAAAACTTTACAGCCCGCCTCCAAGCCCCGCGTCGGCCCCAATGGCAAAAGCAATGTATGCCCGCGCCGGAAACCCACTACTTGCGCCCGGATCGCCTCCGGCGTCGTTTTGGGGTAAATGAAACAAAGCTCGCCGATCCGGGCCGCCGGCCCCTGGGCAATTACGGTCAAGCCCACTAACTCTATCACTGTGCCGGTCGCCCGCAGACGCGGCAGCCGGGCCACGGAGTCGCTTAAAGCGCGCAAACGTCGCTTTTCTCGTTCCAGATAATCCTCAGCAGATGGAAGAAGCATCGTCCGTCGGTGTGGATCCTAAATAGGATGCGGCCAAAGCCTCGCGCAAAGCTTGCAGCTGGCCTTCTAAGGTCGCCTCAAAGCCCCCGTAATCGCTGGCCAAAACACAGCCCCCGCGTTCAATGCTCTCATCAGCCACTAATTCCAGTTGCAACGAAGGCGAAAGCTGCGGCAAGCGGCTGTGGGCCTGCAAATGCGCTAAATCCTCCGGATGCAACCGCACCACTACATGTGTGGCAAAATGCAGATTCTGCAAAGCCTGCGCTAAAGTGTTTTCAATAATTTCCGGCCGGCAGGAGACTTCATAGCCAATAATTTCCCGGGCAATGGCTAAAGCCAGACGCAACAGCTCTGGGCGCAATGCGTTAAGCAACTGCTCCCGCTCCCGCACGAATTCTTCCGCAATACGCTCTAAAAGCTGAATATGTCTTTGTTCGGTGGGCAAAGCGACCGGAGGCGTTTGTCTTTCTGCCGCGGGCGCTTTTTCCCGGGCCGGATTAAAAATTGCCGGTTGAGTCGGTGCCGCAGACCCCTTAATGATTTTTTTCATCGCGGGTGTTTGTCCTCCGCATTAGCTTCTTCCCGGCAGATTTGAGAGCCGCTCGTACAAGGCTTCTGTGATAAGAGCAACAATGGCAGGCGTCACTGGCTTTTGTGGCAAAACATAGGGCACTTGCGCTTTTTGGCACTCTCGCTTCAGCCAGCGGGCCGCACGCGGACTGGCGGCGGCAATAAGCACGCCACAGACTTCTGGCCGCTCCTGCCGCAACTCCTGGATTAACCTGTATCTGTAATCCCAAATCACGATGTCCAAGAGAGCTCTTTGGGCCTTGTTCTTGCGGCGCCACCATAAAAAGCCCCACAGTCCTAAGCCGCCTCCTCCCAGCAAAATCCCGCTCGCCCAGGGCCAGGGGGCAGGGCGCGGCACGGGGGGCGCGGCGTATTCTTGAATTTGGCCCTGCCGGACCAGAAACTGCCCCTGAGGCGTCAGGATATTGAGGCCCTGGGGCGGCAACTCGGGCGTGGCCTCGGCAAGCGCAGCCGTGAGAGTGTGCAATGCTTCTTGGCTCAGCGGCTCACTCCGCCGCGTCTGCATTATAATGTAAGCCTGAAACTGACCTGCGGACGTGGGGCTGAGAATGACTTTAGCTTGCTGAACAAAGCGAAAACTTTTTATCAGCGTCTGCAACCGCTTTTCCACACTGGCTTTGTGATCCGGAAAAACAAAGGGGGAGGGAGCGAAGCTAAATGGCGCCGGCAGGGAAATATCTTGGGCCGGCTGTGCAGGGGAGGCAGCAGGCTCTGCCGCCCAAGCAAGGGGCGCCCAACAACATACCCCAAAGACGGCCAAAAATACCCGGAGCGCGTGGCTCCCTGGCCTGGCTGGTGGCCTCCCCGGGCCGCTGCGTCGTGGCACTGGCTTCCCCCTGAATTGTGAGCCCAATGGCTTACGCCCTCTGTAGCATTATTTACAATTCAGCAGGAAGCCTTGTCAATTTAAAAATACACAATTATTATGCAAAAATTTTTCAAGGCATGCCCTCCTCGGCCGGCTTTTCCAGGGCGCTGACAAAGGCTTCCACGATCGCCGGCGGCCATTGCGCCCCGGCATTGCGCCACAGCTCATCCACCGCCGCCGCTGACGAAAGCGGAGGACGATAGGGTCGCTCGCTGGTCATGGCGTCATAACTGTCACACACCGCAATAATTTGCGAGGACAACGGCACAGCCTCGCCGCTCAGCCCTAAGGGATAGCCGCGGCCATCATAACGCTCATGATGATGCCGGATGCCCGGCACAATGTGCCTTAGCTGGGGAATGCGATTAATGATTTCAGCGCCGCAATCCGGATGCACCCGTATGGCCGCCCACTCTTCCGGCGTCAGTTTGCCCGGCTTGCACAATATCGTTTTCTCCACCGCTATCTTGCCCACATCATGCACTATCCCCGCAATGTAAATGTCGGAAATGTCTTTTTCGGGCAGCCCAAACCGGCGCGCTGTGTCGGCCGCCCAATGCGCCACCCGCCGCGAATGGCCACAGGTGTACGGATCTTTCACTTCTATGGCGGCCACTAAAGCCTCTATCGTGTTGTAAAACAGTTCCCGCAAATCCTCCATCAGTTGGCGATTGTGAATGGCCAGAGACGCTTGCCGCACTACCGCCTGCAACAATTTGGCTTCCCGCGAGGAAAATGACTGGGAGGTGGGACGGGCAATGGCAAGGGCGCTGGTCCAGTGATTATGCTCCGAAAGGCCACACACTAAAATTTGTTTATCCTGCCACGAAAAAACTAAAAATTGTTCCGGCTCGGGCAAATTAGCTGGATAGTTGGCCAGGCGCGTCCAGATGGCCGCAATCTCCTCCTCCGTCATCCCCTCCTGCGCCAATGCCTGGGGCTCATTCTGTTCATCGCAGTGGATTAAGCAACTGCCCTCCGCCATAACCGAGGCCTTCACAAACGCTAAAGCCTCCTGAGCAATCATCTCCTGCGTGCCCGGCTGATTGAGGGCTTCCATCATTCCATAGGCAATCGCCAGTTCTTGATAGGTCGCCGTCAGCTCCCGTAGAGTGGCTTGGGCATCGGTTTCCCGGGCACACATAATTTGCAAGGTTTGATTCAGGCTCTGCACAAGCGCCTCATCTGGCGGCTGCTGAGGATCGGCCTGGCATACCACAAGAAAAGAGGGATCCGGCGTGGCCGTCTCCAGAGTAAGCGCGCCCGCACAAGTCCCCTGTTCATGCAGTAACCGACAGCTCTTTCGCCCCAGGCAGGCCGGCGCCGGCACCGGAGCGGAAGTATACACCGGGTGGCCGCTGCAGGCGTATACCGTCCAGTAAATTCCCATCAAGCGCGTCAAGTGTGCGAGCGCGGCCACGGCATTTTGTTCTTCAGCATCCCACAACATCGCCATCCTGCGCTTCTCTTTCATATTTTTCCAGCAGCTGGGCCAACCGCCGCGGATCAGGCGGCTTCGTGAGCACATCATTAATATACGGCTGCAGGGCGCGCATCAGCTCCGGATCGGCCAAAATCCCGGTCAGCACACAAATGCGCAAAGAAGCCAGCTGGGGCTGCTCCCGCACCCGCCGGCATACTTCCACGGCGGGCAGTCCGGGCATCTTTAAATCCAGAATCATCACTTCCGGCTGCACCGCCTCACAAATCTGCAACGCTTCCTCGCCATTGCGCGCCCCGTAAATGCGGACGGGCCGCAGTTGGAGCAGCATCGCCGCCACTGCCTGACGCATAAAAGTCTCATCATCCACAATAAGCACTTTCATCATCGGGCGCGCTTCTTCCGCCTGCGGCACAAACGGCAAAAACGTCGCATACTCCGGACTGCCCGCCGTGGACGAATCCGCCTCTGCCGGCCAGCTGAACGCTCCTACACACGCTTCTTCAGTTCCCTTGGGCTGAGGCCTCTTCCATGCTTTCATCTTACGCGCTCTTTTCCAGGATAGATCGCTGTTGGGGAGAACATACTTCCCCGGTCACAGGCAGCCGCATAGTCAGCCATACCTTATCCTGTCGCAAAATGGCCTCCCCACCGCGCTGTTGTAACAAAACCTGCAGCGCCCGAAAAGCAAAGCTTTCTGCTAAGGGCTTTTCAGGCGGCGCCGCACCCTGCAGGCAAATATCCAGCGCAGTGTCATTCGGCTCCCAGTGAAGCGCCAAAAAGCGCTGCGTCATCGCGGCCTGAAGCCCCACATCCAGCTTTGCCCACAAAAGCTGCTGCAATACAAGTGGCGCCCATGTGAAAGTGATGTCAGGAGCAGGCGGACACTGTACTGTAATTTCGTAAAGCTCAAATATATCCCGCACTTCCTCCCACGCCTCAGCAAAAGCCTGGGCAAAAGAAATTTCCTCTACGAGATTGAAGAGCGGCGGCGCAATAATCGTGAGATGATAGCTCGCCAGGCGTCCAATGCGCCGCGCCTCCGCCTCCACAATGCGACAATAATATTGGTGCTTTTCCGGGGGCAAATCAGACGCCATCGCCAGGCACTGCGCATAACTGCAAATAGTCGTCAACGGGGAACGCAGATCATGATCCAGCTGTCGGGCTAAAGTCGGCAAATCGTTTTGCTGGGGAAAATAAAGACCCCGATTGTCCAAAACGATACGCATGCTTGCTCTCCTTCGGGCTCATTTCTCAATGGCTTTATTGGCAGCCGCCTCGCCTCGCTTAACAAGCGGCTGCAAGCTTGTTACAATTTCGAAGGCATTTTGAAACACCGCAAAATTTGGCCCTCGCTGAAATCCGCCCCAAAAAGCCTTTTTTCCCCTTTTTTCCCAAAGAAAAATAATATCTGGGAGATGTTATATGGGATAATCTCATCCAGAAGAGGAAGAAAAAGACATAACTATAAATACATAACTATAAATGAGAGGCTTGTCTCAAAAAACCCTGTTCTGAGTATCAGAGGGGGCCCAGAGACAATCCGCATACGGCGAGGAAATAATTCAGCCCGACAAGGGGGAACACAGACTGTATTTTGCGAAAATAGCGGGCGCAAAATCGCCCTATCACGCTATTTAATCCCGAGCGTCAAGGGGCGGGGCTGTGCCAGGGGGCGCAGGCGGATGGCTTTCGCCGGGCACAGCTGCTCACACAGCCCGCAGCCGTCACAGGCTTCCTCGACAATTCGATAGACTTTTTTCGCCTCTTCCGGCGCCTCATAAATGCAGATACGCGCACACAGGCCGCAATGAATACAGCGCTCCGGAATAATCTCCGCTACAAGTCGCTTGACGCGATCAATCTCCTCATTGCTCTTAATGCGGCTGCAAACAGCGCCCCGAAACTCTTCCAGCCGCTGATAGCCTTTTCTTTCCATAAAAGCCGTCAGGCCGCTTAATAATTGCCCCACGACTTTATAGCCCTGCATCACAATCGCCGTGCATGTTTGCACGAGCGTCGCGCCCGCCAAAATGAGTTTGGCCACATCGCCGCCATCGCTCACGCCGCCACTGGACATAATAGGAATGGGCAGACGGGGCGAAACATCGGAAATCCAGCGCAACACATAATACAGCGCCCATGGCCCGCCAAAGCCCGCATAGCCGCCATGCATGATGGGCTGCTCCGTCTCCAGATCAATATCCAGGCCCGTGAAGCGATTAAACATCGTCACGGCATCAGCGCCCGCTTCCGCCAGGGCCAGCGCCACTGCGCTGGGCTGCGAAAGCTGCGGACTCATTTTGGGAATCACAGGCAGGGAGACACATTCTTTCACGACGCGCAACGCCCGTGTCATTTCGGCCATCATATCCGCCTGCGACATCATATGCACGCCATGCGGACAGGAGACATTCAACTCAATAGCATCCGCTCCGGCCTGCTGGACAAGCTGTGCCCCCTCCTGCCAGCGCTCCTCCGTCAGACAATTCAGACTCGCAAAAATCGGGATCTCGCAGCTTTCTTTGGCTTTTTGAATTTGGGCGGCAAATTCCTCCAGGCCATACACATTCGCCTGTTCAAAGGAATATAAGCAAAAGGATTGCTCCGCGCCCAGCCGATCCCGGATAATCGTGAAGCGCGGCGTGGGCGAATGGCGCGCCAGCTCGTATTCGAAATACGATTTGATAATCGCCGCCCCACAGCCCGCATCTTCGCAACGCTTCAGCCGATCCGCTGTTTCCGTAATGCCCGCGGCCGCGGCCACGATAGGATTGCGAAAAGTCAGGCCCAAAGCTTGTACTGATAAATCTGGCATAGCTTCCTCGCTTGTGCGCCAAAAAGTTTCGCTCCGCAAGCACAATTTTTTAAGCCGCGGGCTTTTTGATGTCATTATCCTGATACAAACGAGCCGGCAAGTGGAGAGCCGGCCCGACAGCATGTCCATTCAATTTTTTATGCCGCTAACGCTTTTCGCCGCGGCTTAGCCTTCAATCTTCTCTAAGATCTCATCCGAAATCTCAAAATTGCTGTAAACTTGCTGGACATCATCATTGTCCTGGATTTCGTCTAAGAGCTTGAGCACTTTCGGGGCATCTTCGTCGGAGACTTCCTTAGTTGTGATGGGAATCATTGTTACTTCCGCACGTTCGATCGGCATGCCTTTTTCTTTCAAAGCTTCATACACGGCCTGGAAGGCTTTGGGCGCTGTGCGCACTTCCAGCATTTCATCCTCTTCAATAACATCCTCCGCGCCCGCATCCACCGCCGTCATAAACAACTCCTCATAATCGACTTTATCCCGCGGAATCGTAATGACGCCCTTTTGTTCGAACATCCAGGCCACAGCGCCTGCTTCGCTGAGGCTTCCGCCCGCATTTTTCAATATGCGGCGCAAATCGGAGACAGTGCGCATCTTATTATCTGTCAACACTTCAATCATTAACGCCACGCCCGCCGGCCCATAGCCCTCATAAATGGCGCTTTCATAATTAACGCCCTGGATCTCGCCTGTGCCGCGTTTGATGGCATGCTCGATGTTCTCCATGGGCATTTCCGCGTCGCGAGCTTTATCAATAATCAGACGCAAGCGCGGATTCAGCTCCGGATTGCCGCCGCCATCACGGGCAGCAATCGTGATCAGGCGCGACAATTTCGCAAAAATTTTGGAGCGCTTGGCGTCCTGACGCGTCTTGCGATGGACGCGATTGGCCCATTTAGAATGTCCAGCCATAACTGCGTAGCCTCCACATCGCGTAGCTTTTCTTAACAATATATTATAGCATTGACAGTGGGGAGGCTCAAGCAGCTCTTGTTTGTCCATTCAGTTTCATTTAATCCTTTTAACAGGAAAATGTTTGGGGGACAGCGAAAATTGCCTTGTTTTTCCATTTTCTCACAAAAAGGAGCTTTTTATGCGTTGGGCTGTCATTGGATTGGGCATCGGAAAAGTGCATGCACAGGCCATCGCTTCGCAGCCGGATCTGGAGCTTGTGGGCGTCTGTGATTTGCAGGCGGAGCTGGCCCAAAATGTTGGCGCACAATATGCTGTTCCGGCTTTTACAGATTGGCACGAATTGTGGCAGTCTACACATCCGGAAGCCGTTTGCCTGTGCACAAATCCGAAGACGCATTTGCCGCTCGGCCTGGCTTTAGCTGAACGGGGCGTGCATATTCTGTGCGAAAAGCCGATGGCACCTTCTGTAAAAGAATGCCTGGAGCTGGCAGACGGCTGCGCCCGGGCAGGCGTTGTGCTGATGATTGGCCACAAAAAGCGCTTTGCGCCGGCTTTTCGCTTCATCAAAGAGCGCCTGCAGGGCGAATGGGGAAAGCCCCTTTGTTTGAATTATCGCTATCATCTGGGACAAGTGCCGCGTGATTGGTTCTGGGCGGAAGAGGATGGCGGAGGCCCCATTTTAGAAAACTCTGTGCACGCCTTTGACGCCTTGCGTTTCCTTGTGGGCGAAATTAAAAGCATACAGGGCCTGGGCGGCAATCTTTTCAATCCCGAACGACGCCCGCAAATTGATGTGGCTTTGGGCCTGCTGGAATTTGAAAATGGCTGTATCGGGGCTGTGGAGCTGGGGACAGCCTCCGAATGGCCTATCGCTGATGAAGAATTGTTTATCGCCTGCGAAAAAGCAGTCGTGCGTTGCCGGGGGCTTTTTGATCGCCCCCAAGAAATTGTGCATTTGTTGCGAAATGAAACAGAGCCTCAATGTTTTACAGTCGATTATTCGGGCGATAACGCCCTGCAGGATTTTGTCGCCGAAATACGCCATTTTGCGGAATGTGTTCGTACAGGACAAACGCCTCTTGTGGCAGGATATGACGCCGCACGCAGTATCGCCTGTTGTTTGGCGATGAAACGCGCCGTGCGGGAAAAACGCACTGTGGAAGTGGCAGAAGAATGGGAAGCTAATCAAATTAGCTAAGCCAACATCTTTCTGCATACAGGGTGGAGAAGCGCCATATTGGGATTGTCGGACGATAAGATATTTTTTAAAGGTGAAATTTTCCCCAACAGGCTTTAAAAAAGGGAATTTCTGGGGGGCAAATGCGTCTAAATCTATAAATAAAGCCGTTCTGTGACGGCTGAAACACAGCACAGTCCGAAAGGAGGATGTTTATATGAGCCGCAGCCTATTGTTAATGGCCGTTGTTTTGCTGGTGCTCGTGGCTCTGCCGGCTTTGGCTCAGGTGCCGGGAGCAGGCGGGGATCAAGGCGGACAAGGAAGAGGCGCAGGCGAAGCCATGCGCGCACGTATGGGCATGATGATGTCCGCGCCGCCTGTAATGGTCGTGGCGGAAGGCAAAATCTATATCATTTTTATGGGGCAGCTCTCTGTTTTTGATGCGAACACATTGGAATGTCTGAAAACAGTGCCGCTCCCGATGCCCATGATGCCGTGGGGCCGCGGCGGACAGGGCGCGCCGCCGGCAGGCGGGCCCCCTCCCGCTCCTCCGGGATAATATCCCTTATGCACACAGGGGCCCCGGCATAAATTTGCCGGGGCCTTACTTCTTTCATACGGATTTTTGGCTATTGGCCCAAAGGCTAATTCTTTCCCTCCTGATCACAGGCTGCTTCCCAAATTATGTTTCTGCCTCACAGATTAGCTACGGCGGACTGGAAATTTATTTCTGATGATATGAGCTAGCAATTCCCGCCGATTTTGCGCAAAAGCGAGGAAGTTCGTTCGTTCTCCGCATCGCTATTCATACGGATATGGGGGCCCCACAATAAAGGAGCGCGTCCATTCGGGCTGGGGCGGATGCTGGCCTGTTTTCAGCATCTGCTGCCATTTTTCGTCTGTCAGCCGATCGCTTACAGGCCACAGGAATTCAAAATATGAAAATACGCCGCCTTTAGCAATTTGCAGCTTGCCGTCAGCCCGGGGCACTATCACATAAATCCGATAGGCAGGCCCCACGCCCACTTCTAAGGCTTGCGCAAAAGCTGTATGTATGTCGGCAATCGTGGCCATGTGCCGATCCGTTGTGCTGATTAGCTCGCCCCAGCGCACAGGCGCAAATTCCCCGGAAGCCTGGACAACAGAAAGCTGCAGTCGTTCCAGCTCGCCCCCAATCCACCATATACGCTGATATTCTCGGGGCGTCAGTGGCTGCCGCGTGAGCTGTTTTTCGGCGCAGCCTTTCAAAAACAAAAGCAAATCTTTAAATTGGCTAAAGCCCTTTTCCAGGGCAGCATCCATTAAGCCCCGTCTTTTCAGGCCGTCATACGAAATTTGCGTGAGATAGGCTAAGCGCGCGAAGGCTTCCGGCACAGGCTCCACATAGCCCTGGGGCATCTGCATTTCTTCCATCCCGCCCATCTCGGCCCCCGAAGGCTTGGCATAAAGAATTGTATCATGACGCAATTGCGCCCAGCTGCCCAGACTCGTCTGCAGTTCCTTGTCCTGCCACACGTCCTGCTGCATAAACGCCGGATAGCCAGCGCCAAATTCCCCCAGCAGCGCCTTGAGCGTGTATAGCCAGCCCCAATAGAGATTCTGCCACCACTCGCGCTCTGTTTTTGTGGAAAATTCTCGACGCAGCTTTTCCATCTGTTCTAAATAGCCCGGAAAGCGATTCTGTTTATACAGGGCAGTCAAAATATGTAGCGCGCGTTCGGACCCCAAAGCTGCCATTACATCCAGGCCCATAGGCACATCGCGGGCGTCATCTGGCGCTGCCGGCTTCACGAGCGGCGATACAAGCTGCTGCAAAATGTACGAATCGGGGATAAAACGCTGGCCCATCAAACGAAATTGGCGGGGCTGCACAAAAGCTGTATCCGCTTGGGGAGCGATGTTCCCCGCCGCGTCTGCAGGCCGAAAATACGGGGCAATTTGCGGCCGGGGCAGCTTCAGGCGCGCCTGTTGCAAAAATGCCGTCAGCTTTGTCTCATTGGCCAGAGCTTCTAAAGGCAATGTCGGGCCATATACGCTCCGCGCCAAGCCAACATATTGTCCAAAGCCCAAATCATCGCTAAAGCCCACATAAAAGCTTGTCGGCTCATAAATCTTGCCCCACAGGCCCCGCATCAAATCATCGTTCGCCAGCATACGCGTTATGAGCAGGGCCATGCGCGTATGTTTGCGAGCTAACGCTTCGTTCTGGGGCCATTCCAAGAGCAAGCCAATCTGGCCGTACCACATCATGCCCATAAAATATTTCTTCAACGCTTCGCTGCGCGTGTAATGCCCCCGGGGAATAAATTGATCATAATGCACAGTTGTGCCCAGAAGCGGCGATTCCCGTCGCCCCTCATGTGCCTTAATAAGCGTTAATTCCTGAGCCACAAGCTTATCCCAGGGCTGCCCCAGCCCTGTTGCAACCGTCTTGCCGGAAAGCAGACTCTTGGCGATGGCAAAATAGGCAGCATCTGTCGCAGCGGCCTCACGCCACGGCCCTGCAGGCAATTGCCGGAAAAATTTCGCACTGTGAAAGAGCCCGATATCTGTCAGCTTCTGCGCTGCAGCAATTAAATGACGGGTTTCAATCACGCGCAATGTAAAATCATAAAACAGATGATAGGCATGCAGCACAGAATCAATGGTCACAAAATTAGGCACGGGCTGCAGGCTTTCCTCGCCATATTCCTCATAGAGATAAAACATCTGCTCCGCTTGATCGGGCACAACAACAAAGCCCAGGCGCCCTAGCTGTTGTTTCTGCGCGGCCGAAAGCTTTTTTACGGCTTCAGGATTTGTTACATTTTTCAGATTTACAGGCAGCGTGTAAGACAAAGCATTAGGGACGATGTTGGAGCGAAAGATATCGGGGCGCTGCGCGCTCGACAAAGAAGCCGTCCAGACAGCGCCCAGAAAGGAACAGAGCAGCACGATCAGGCGTAAGCGGCACATAATGATTCCTCCCAAAATGTATTGTTTGCAGTCTTAATATTGAACAAGCGCTAAAACACGCTGCCAACGCTCTGACAAAATAAGCGCCATTATTCACAATGTTTTTTCAGGCCTGTCTCACAGCTGCTCTCGCCCGTTGACACAATCCATTTCAGCTTACATTTTTTCTAAAGGCGCTACATTCCCCCGCGTGATATGGGGCAGCTGGGCAGGCGCGGCCCAACGAATAGCATTGGCGATGACAAGCAGGACTTTTTCGTTATGATAAACGGGATATGTTTCGTGGCCCGGCTGAAAATAAAAAATCTTTCCACAGCCCCGTGTAAAGCAGCAGCCGCTGCGCAGCACTTCTCCGCCGGGAAACCAGCTAATAAAAATTAATTCCTCGGGCGGCGGAATATCAAAATATTCGCCGTACATTTCGTCCTGCTCGATTTCCCAGTGTTCAGGCAATCCAGAAGCAATGGGATGGCTTGGGGATACAATCCACAGCCTTTGCTTCTCCCCCGCCTCTCGCCATTTGATTTGGCCCGTTGTGCCCGTCAGGCGTGTAAATATTTTGCTCAAACAGGCAGAATGTAAAAAAATTGCGCCCATTCCGTCCCAGATCCGACGGCAGACGCGTTCCGCCACAACATCAGAAAATTCTCCCTGCGCTATATGGCTCCAGAATACGAGGACATCTGTTTGCTTAAGGCGCGCTTCCGGCAGCCCATGTTCGGGCTCCTGCTGTGTGGCTGTAGCGACTTGAAATTCAGGAAATTGCCGCAAATAGCTGGCGATAGCGCCGTGTATGCCCTCGGGATATATCGCGGCCACACGCTCATCCTGCTGCTCATGGCGATTTTCATTCCAGACAAGAACGCGGATCATGCTGCCTGCTCCCGACGCTTTGGATATGCGTCTATATTTCAGCTCCCCCCAACAATCTCCTGCAAAAAGAAAATTGTAAAAAGTTATGTGATTGTGCCGCCCCCCAGAACATGTCCATCTTCCGGATCATACATTGTCAATATCTGGCCTGGCGCAGCGACGCCCGGGCGCTTCAAGCGCAATGTAATCATTCGCTTGCAGATATCTGCGTTCTCAATCACAGCCGCGATGGGCTTTTGCCGATAGCGAAGCATGGCCAGCACAGGCCGTCCCGCGGCATTCTCCAGCCAGCCCCCTGCCGGACAATCACACCAATTAACATCCTCTATCGTTACATGCGAGCGACAAACATCCGCATAATCGCCAACGACAAGCGCATTATCCGTCACGCGCTTTTCTATGACATACAGCCGTTTCTGCCCGCTGAGGCCCAAATTCTTGCGTTGCCCCACTGTATAACAGGCCAGCCCCTGATGCTGGCCCAAAACATGCCCTGCTTTATCCACAATAGGCCCGGGAGCCTGTTGAATATGATATCGTGCCAAAAATTCCGTATAATGGCCCTGCCGAATAAAGCATATATCCTGGCTTTCGCCTGTCTCGGCTGTGGGCAAGCACGCGGCACGGGCTATTGCGCGCACTGCGCGCTTCGTGTATTCCCCCAGAGGCAACAGGATATAGGGCATATTCGTTTGATTGAGATGACACAAAGCATACGATTGATCTTTCTGCGGATCGCAGGCGGGCAGCAGCCGATACAAATGATTGACGACAAGGCGGGCATAATGTCCTGTCGCTATGTAATCCGCTCCAATGGCTCTGGCTTTCCGTAAAAAACGCTCAAATTTAATGAAGCGATTGCACGCCACACAGGGATTAGGCGTGCGGCCGGCCGCGTATTCCCGCACAAAGGGCGTAATAACGCATTCCTCAAAATCCGCCGTAAAATCCATCACATAATGGGGAATTTCCAACAGCGCACACACGGCGCGCGCCCGGGCTATGCTGTCCAGCGAGCAACAGGCGCGCGCATGTTCTGCCTCTTCTGGCATCCGAAAAAGCTTAAAGGTCACGCCTGCCACTTCATAGCCCTGCTGCTGAAGAAGCAAAGCCGCTACAGAGCTGTCTACGCCCCCGCTCATCGCCACAAAAACTTTGCCCTTGCTTGGCGCCATCGTTTTCTATTTATCACGGAGATATTAAGCTCTCTTAAATTGCACAAAGCTATTTTTCGGGAAAAATATGGGCCCAAAATAATCTGGGGCCCGAAGATATTTGCCGAGGCAAAAGGATTTTTTGTTTTATAAATTCAGGCGTTTCACTTGCACGGTAAAACTATTTTGCGTGCAATGTACAACAAGATAATGATAAAAGCCCCCTTGGGCGGGGCTGGCGTAAAGCGGCGCGCCGCCTCCGCCTGTGATGAAATAATGGACGCCATCGCGCTCCTGATGATTATACAGATGCTCATGGCCACAAAACACAGCGCTCACTTTATAGCGGGCAAAAAGTAAATGGAGCCGATCGCGATAGGGCGGATAGCGATCTAGCGAGCTGCCCCGATGGGGCCCCACGGGAAACAGCGGCCGATGCAACGCCACAAAAATGAGCCGCGCCTGTGCGGCCGCGGCTAAATCCTGACTCAGCCATTCCCATTGTGCGCCCACGATGCGCCCGCTGTTTTCTCCTTCCTCTGTATCCAGGATGATTATATGGACGCTGCCCACATCAAAGGAAAAATAACGACGCCCAAAGTATTGCACGAATAGTCCCCCCATCCCCCCTCCCACATCGTGATTGCCTACGGCTAAAGCCAGGGGAATGGGCCGGGGCATTCGCAAAGGCGACAGCGCCCGAAAGAAGGCCTGCCATTGTCGGCGTCCTTGAGGCAGGCTTCGGGCCCCATCAATATAATCGCCCGTGCCAATCACAAATTGCGGCTGCTCCAGAGCCATCGCGCGGGCAATATTCGTTGTGATGTTCAGTCGTTTCACATCGCCCGCCGGCCGACAATCGCCAAATACACAGAATATCAGCTCTGGCGAAGAGGAAGAAAGCTTTTGTGAATTGTGATTATTTAAGGCTGAAGGAAAGCTTTGCGCATAAAGCAGGCCCGCCCAAAGAAAAAGCAGCCCCCCCACAAGCCCCCAAATGTCTATTCCCCTAAAAGAGCTCCCCGCGGCGGCCGCAAGGCGCTTCTTTTCAGAAAATCCGTGTGATTTCATCCTGATCGTAACGAGGCAGCGGCTGTATTTGTCCATTATCTTTTATAATAACATTCGGCGGCCCCTCAATGGCTGATCCAATTTTTACGCAAAAAACATCTATGGCGGCACAGGCCCTGATTGCCGCTTCCTCCTCTGCAGGCGCCACGGCCGCCAAAAGCGATCCCGAAGCAATGACGCCTAAAGGATCCAGCCCGAATTCCGCACACAACTTTTTTCCCTCTGGCAATAGAGCAATCCGTTCTGCTTCAATGCACAGCCCTACGCCTGACGCCTCCGCCATCTCCCATAATCCCGTCGCCAGCCCCCCCTCTGTGGGATCATGCAGAGCATGCGGCTGTATCGCCTCACAGAGGGCACGCGCTTCTGGCAAAATCATAATTCCCGGCTCGTAAAGCAATTGTGCACAGCGATCTAAAAATTCAGCCGTATAGCCTCGGGCTAGCAAGGCCTCGCGTTTTTCGCGCGCAATCAGTGCTGTGCCCTCCAGCGGAATGCCTTTTGTCAGCAAAATAGCATCCCCCGGCTGAATCCCATCCGGACGCACAAGCTTTGTACGGGGCACTGTCCCCAGCATCTGGCCGACTAAAATGGGCCGATTCAGTCCTACAGTGATTTCCGTATGGCCCCCAATGAGCGTCACATCGATTTGCGCACAGGCTTCCTGCAGCTGGCTAAAAATGTCCCGGACTAGCGCTTCCGTTGTTTCTTCTTCGGGCAGAAGAGCCGTCACAAGCAGCCAGCGTGGCCGTCCGCCGGCTGTGGCGATATCATTGCTATTGACAGCGACAAGATAATAGCCGATGGCGTCGGTGGCGAATGTAATGGGATCTGTTTTGGCGAGAAGCAGCTCTTCCCCCCCGCAATCCAGCACAGCCACATCGTGGCCAATGTGGGGCCCCACAATAAGTTCTGGCGGCTGCGGCAGGCAGGCCAGCAATTCGGCAAGCAAGGCGGCATCAAGCTTCCCGGCAGGCAGCTTCCGCATCCTTGTGATCTCCCAGCAATTCCTGAACAAAGGAAGCCACATCGGCAAAGCAGGCTACGGCTCCGACGGCGGCGAATGTCTCTGCAGTTGTGCCGGTTTGCTGCAGCCCTACGCCCCGGCAGCCCGCCGCTACAGCGCATTCAATATCGCTGCGATGATCCCCGACCATTAAAGCCCTGTCAGCCGGCACGGCCAGCGCCTCCAGCGCCTGCCAAAGGTGTGCCGGATCAGGCTTGACGCGGGCCACATCATCGCGCGTCAAAAGCACATCATACGGCAGCGGATGCCGTTGCAGGACATTTTCCACACAGGCCCGGCAATTGCGCGTGATGATGCCGATTTTCACGCCCGCTGCCCTCAGCTGCTGTAAAGCTTCGGCAACGCCGGGATAAAGCGCTGCCAGGGCGCATGTCTCCATCTCCACTTCCACAAGCGTCCGGGCGGCTTGCTGAGCAAATTCTCGCTGCTTTGTCGGATCCGCGATTTTCGCCTCCGCGGCCGCAATGACTTCCAGCACAAAGCGATTATCCCCCATCCCCTCCTCCCATAGCCCCCAGCTCTGTATCAGCTCATATATCCGGCGCCGCATTTTGGCGAAATCAATATTTGTCTCCGCCAAAGTCCCGTCAAAATCAAAAACAATGGCCTCACAATCTTTCCAATCCGGCATCGCTTCTGGCCTCAAAGCCGAGGGGGCGACACAATGTCCTGTGTCGCCCCTGATTTTCCGAATTGCCTCTTAGGGCATTTGCTGGAGGGCTTTTTGAATGAGCTGTTGTTGCTCGCGTTGTTTGGCTTGATAGCCGGCCAAATCGCCTTGCCCGAGGGCTTTTTGGGCCTCCTGTTCCAGCTCCAGGGCTCGTTGCAACAATTGTTTGACTCCCCCCAGGCCAGCTGCGGGAGGACCGGCTGGCGGCGCAGGAGCGCTGGGCGCTGTGGGCTTGATCACACGCCCCGCCTCCTGGCCAAACAGCTTCGCCAGCGCCTCTTCTAAGGTCGGCGCATTCACAACGCGCTCGCCATAGACCAGCACGACTAGCTTCAATTGCGGCAGCGGCGTCGTCGGCGCCACCAGATAAAACGGCTCCACATAGAGCAACGAATTGTTGATGGGGATGACAAGCAGATTCCCGCGGATAATGCGGGATTGTTGCTGACCCCATAAGGTAATCAGCTGCGATATTTCCGCATCCTGGGAGATCATGCTCTCCACTTGGCCCGGCCCGGGCACTAAAATGCTCTTGGGAAATTCATACACAACGATTTCCCCATAATGCGGCATGTCGCAGCGCGCCGCCATCCACGCCACCATATTCCGATCCTCGCGCCCCTTTAGCGTGAAGGGCAGCATCAACAGAAATTCTGTGTCCTGCCCCGGCTCGCTGGGCAGCTTCATATTCACATAGTAGGCTTCTACTTCCCGCTGGCTGCGCGAATACACCTCTGTCGGAATGGACCACAAATCTTCCTTTTGGAAAAAGGTCTGCGGATCAAACATATGATATTTGGCGTAAATCTCCGCCTGTATGCGGAACAACAATTGCGGATAGCGGATATGCGCCTGCAGATCCCGCGGCATCTGCGCAAAATCCTGAAACAGCGTCGGAAACACTTTCCGCCAGCATTCCACCATTGGATCCTGTCGCTGGCCCGCTAAAGGCGGCATTACATAGAAAATGGGCAGGCCTTCGTAGGCGTCCACGACGACTTTGACGGAATTGCGGATGTAATTGGCCCCGAACCACGGCACCCGCGCCGAATAGGGATACATATTGGTCGCCGTGTAGGCATCGTTAATCCATTTCAAATGCCCCGCTTCATCCAATACGATGTACGGGTCCGGATCATAGACCATAATCGGCGCCAGGGCCAGCAAACGCTCGGGCAGAGCGCGATTGAACAAAATCCGACTCTCGGGAGTGATTTGGGGCGTCAGCAAAATCGGCAGATGGCGAAAACGCACAAAAAAGCAAAAGCGCCGGAAGA
>CAZUOJ010000010.1:5574-66744 GCA_964622325.1 uncultured Armatimonadia bacterium | reverse complement strand
ACGATTGAACAATTTCGGGGGGAATGGAAACAGCATACAAATTATGCGCTGGCTGCTTTAGCGTTGAAGAAAGCCAAATTGCTGCAACAGGGGGGCTTTTGGGGAGACACGGAAACAGCATTGCAAAAAATTGTGGCCAGCGGCTTGCGGGCGCTGCAGCGTTTAGAAAAAGGCCAGCCGCCTGTTGTTCAAGCCGGCGCCTTGAATGAATTCGCTTATATTACGGAAAACGATTTGACAGCGCAGCCGTACTATGTGTATGTGCCGGAAAATTATCAGCCCCAGCGTGCTTGGCCTCTTATTGTGTTTCTGCATGGCTATGTGCCTACAATTACAGTTTTGGATCCGTGGCTTCCGGCTCCCGAACATTGCGCTGTGGCGGGCAAACATGGCTGTTTATTGTTAGTGCCCTATGGCCGCCGCAATACGGATTTCCAGGGCGTCGGCGAAATAGATGTGCTGACAACAATCGAGCTTGTCAAACAGGCGTTTAATGTGGACGCAGAACGCATTTATTTGAGCGGCGTTTCAATGGGAGGCATGGGCGCCTGGAATCTTGCTCTGCGGCATCCGGGGATGTTTGCGGCTGTGACGCCTATTTGTGGGCATACAGATATGTTTTTGTGGTGGGGCTGGCCCCGCGAGGAAACATATTGGTGGAAGCGCTGGCTCATTGAATGGGACAATGCTATCGATCAAACGCCCAATTTGCGCAATCAAAATTTTTTTGTGCAACACGGCGAGCTGGATAATCTGATTCCCGCAGAGCAATCGCGTTTGCTTGTGCAGGCCGCCGAAAAACAGGGCACGCCCATTAAATATTACGAACATTCTGGGCAATCGCATTTTATTTATTTCAATACAGAGACATATGAGCGAGCCTGGAGCTGGCAAAAGCAATTTCGGCTGACGCGGAGCCCGCAGCGTGTGGATTTTAAGCTATATAGTCTGGAATACAATCGCGCTTTTTGGCTGACAGTAGAGGCCCTCGAACAATGGGGACGGCCGGGCTTTATATCGGCGGAAGCCAGCCTGGCGGATAAGACGCTGACAATACGCTCAGAGAATGTCGCGGCTTTGACAATTGACGCGCGACAAGCCGGCTTGCCGCCTGTATGCCGTGTGATTTGGAATGGCCAAAGCCTGGGGGAGCTGAGTCCGGACAAAGAGGGGAAGCTGCCTCTGCCCTTATCTATTAATGTTCCTGCCGGAGATACAGCTCAAGCGCCCCGCCTTTTGCGCAAGCGTCGCGGATTATGCGGCCCCTGTGAGGAAGTTTTTGATACGCGCTTTTTAGTTGTGCAGGGCACAGCTGGAGACGAAGCCGCAGATACAATTTTAGCTCAACATGTCAGCGTGTGGGCCAAAGAATGGGATGAATTTGCAGATGGCTATCCCCCTATCAAAACAGATGTGGAAATCACAGAGGAGGATATCCAGAAATGTAATCTCGTGCTTTTTGGCACGCCGCAAACGAATGCTATTTTAGCGCGGCTGGCGAACGCCTTGCCTATTCGGATTGGCGATCATCGCTATGAAATTAACGGCAAAGTCTTTACGGGTCCGGATCTAGGGCTTGTGATGTGTTATCCCAATCCGCTTAATCCTGCTCGCTATGTGCTCATATATTCTGGCGAGCGTTATGGGGAGCGTTTATCCATCAATCATAAGCATGATCTATTGCCAGATTTTATCATCTTCACAACAAAGGAATTTGGCCGCGATAATGCCAATCAGGCTCTATGTGCCGGATTTTTTGATATGCAATGGCAGCTGCATCCTGATTTAATCTGGGAACAGGCTGCTCCATAGGAAACATATTCTTGTTAGAGGCGTCTGATAGAATAGGAGAACAGGAGAGCCGAGAGGCCTTCGGCTTCTGAGAGAGAATTGTATGAAAAAGATATATAAAATTTTCATTATTTTCATTGTGCTTTGGGCTGGGCTTTTTAGCGGGGCATGGGGGAAGCAATGGCCCGCTGACTATGAAGCCCGCATCGGCAAAGAAGCAGCCGCAGAAGTAGAAAAAAAATGGAAAGTCATTGCCGATGAGGCGCGCCAAAAGCAAATAGAAGAAATAGCGGCAGCGATTGCGGCTGTCAGCGCGCGTCCAGATGTAAAATACACAATAAAAATTATAGATGAAAAGGAAATCAATGCTTTTAGCTTGCCCGGCGGCTATATTTATATCACAAAGGGCTTATTAGAGGATGTGCAATCCGAGCACGAATTGGCAGCTGTATTAGCGCATGAAATCGCTCATAATGCTCATTATGATGCTCTGGAGCGAGCTGAAAAAAGCCAGAAGCTGTTTATGGGCAGCTTGGCAGCGACAATTGTGGCGATGATTGTGGGCGCCCGCGGCGAAGATGTCTCAGCTGTTTTGACGGCGGGAGAATACATCCGTCTTGGCGTGCTCAGCCATTATTCCATGCAAGTGGAGACGCGGGCAGACACACATGCCCTCAAATATCTTATTGCCTCTAAGCGCTACAATCCCGTCGGAATGCTCACATTTATGGAACGTTTGGCGGCGCGGGAGCGGCGGAAGCCCCAAATTGAGCTGGGCGTGTACGCAGATCATCCGGATACGGATATACGTGTGCGTCAGATTATGGAGCTTTTAGAAGCGGCCGGAATTGAAATAAATCGGCGCGCTGTCACGAAATGGGAGCCGCCTAAAGTGGAAGAAAAAGAAATTGAAGGCCGCAAATACGCTGTGCTCAGCTTATGGGGCGTGGAAATTATTCAAACGGAATATGCTCCGGAAGGCCAAACGCCTAAACAATGGCTGGAAAGCCTCGCCGAACAATTGCGGACGGCCTTGGCAGAGGGCCTGGAAGCGTATCAAATTCGAGTCGAAATAAAAAAAGACGCCCCGCCCCGTATTTTCCTGGGACAACAGGAATGGCTGAGCATAGCGTCTGAGGCCGCCGTTAAAAGTGGAGCCTCTCCTGAAGATTGGGCGCGCCAGATTGTGGCCAATCTGAGCGCCGCCTTACACAAGGAGAAATTACAACGCTGGATGTAAATGTTACGACTCCAGAATAAATTGTCTTAATTTTTTCTGCGTTCCCCTAAATATGGCAAAAACAAATCTGACGCTATCCGATAAAGAAGAGAAGCCTCCTTTTGCCTCTCAGCTTTCACGAAAAAGGCTTGTTTATGGGCTGGCATTCGCCTGTGTGACGCTGATAGCGGGCGGGCTTTTGCTAGCCCAATGGAGGATTTCTTCGCAGCCTGCAGCAAAAGAAATCGCTCCTGTGCCTGTGGGCGCTTCAGAAGCCCCTGCGCCAGCTCCGACAGCGTCCTCTGCCGCTTCTTTGCCGCAAAAAGCGTCTTCTCCTGCAACGCCAGAAGAAAAGCGTGCGCCCCAAAAAGCCGCTCCTCTGCCAGAGCTTGTCCCTGGCAGCCCGCTTAATGATGAGCTCTTTGCACAGATTTCGGCGGAAATCGTTATCGCGGCTGTGGGCTTGAAACAGGATCAAGATTGGACGCTTAATGTGATGGCATATATGGAGAAGGCGTTGAAGCGGCACGGCATCAGCGTGGAGGATTATACAGCCTACGCCCGCGCCTTGTATCAATATCCGGATCGGGGACGCGCTGTGGCAGAAAACATAATGCAGCGTGTGGAAAAAAAGCTCGGCTATAAAGTTAAAGTAGAGGCGCTGCCCCTGTACAAATGGGATGAACAAACAATCAATCAATTGCGGCGGAAGCTGCAGGAACGATAATAATAGGCCCAGAAGCACTGAAAGCTTGCTGCATTGCTTCCCATGTCGCCAATGTCGTGCGCGTGTGCCTCACAATTGCTTCATCTGTCTTCTTTTGCAAAAGACAACGGAGCAGATGCTCCATATGATGTTGGGCGGCGTATTCATAGACATCTGGCGGCGTTTTAACGCGCACTGGATAGGCTTCGGCGCCGCTGCCCACAATTAAAGGCATCTCATCTTCTGGATTGTCTCGCAAAAGCACGAATCCTTTTTCATAAAATACGCGAAATTCTCCCCAGGCGTGCGGCAGAAATTTTTCTCCCACAATGCTCAATTGGGCTGCGACTTTGTCTTGTAGTTTCAACAACGCTCCCTGGGCTGAGGCGATATCCACAGCTCCCCATACAGCTTGAGCTGGCGCCACAAGATGTTGTAATCCCCACACAGCATGAAATGCCGCTTCGGCAAGCAGCATTTTATTTAAAGTTTCGTCCTCCTGGCAGGGCACAGCCAGCAGGCCTATCGCCAGCTGCGGCGCCGTCCAATCTTTATCGTGGCGCATTTTTTCCCATTGTTGATGCGCCGGAATATGCAGCCGATCCAGAGCACACAGCAACTGACAGTCCTGTTTTCGGGCCAGAGCGGATAATTCATCCCATTGCGCTACAGATTGTGCGGGCGGCGCCATCAGAATCACATCTTTGCCCGCCAGCAAAGCCTGCTTGGCCACAGGAAAACGCTCTTCAAGCGGGCCGCCAATGAGCACAGCCTCCACGTCCGTTTCAGCCCACAGGGAAGCCACATCCCCATAAATTTTCCGTATTAAGCCAAAGCGTTTTTGAACACGTGCGGCTTCCTGCTCATCGGAGGCCACAAGCATAGCCTTGCGCACAAATCCGCTATGGACACAGCCCGCGAGATAACGCCAGAGGCTTGGCTGTGTTCCAATAATCCCCAGAACGATTTGCTCTTTCATCTTTTTATGCCTCATTGAGCTGTAAGGCCGCAATGATATGCCCGACAACATTGCCATGACAATTCGTTACAGGAGGCTGGCTGAAAGCTGCCAAACGCGCGCGTGCGCCGGCGGACAAGCCGCCCACTTTTTCTATTGCGGAAATAGTGACAGGAGGAATAGCCCGGCTGGAGCCGTCCGCCACTTTAACAGCAATCCCCAGGCGGCGCGGATCTTGCAGGCCAATAAGCATCAGGCCTTCCGCGCCTCCTTTGGCCACAAGGCGTCCTTCGCCTGCCGTCAAGAGTTCACTGTTAAAAGCGCCAGGCGCCGCAATCATATCGGGCGCAATAGCCATCGCGGCGACAATCCGACGCGCTGCTTCGGACAAATCAGCTGGCAAATCTTCCGGATTGGCTAAACGTGCATAAGCCAGCGCCATCGCCCGCAGCGGCGCCGCCATCACAGGCGCCCCACAGCCATCTATCCCTAGGCCTTGTTCGCTTTCCGGAATGTCTGTCAAAAAAGCCATGTTCCGTCGGATGAGCTGTTGGACGGGATGTGCGGCGTCCAAATAATTATGAATAGAAGCTCCCAGCGCCAGGGCTGTGGCCAGCATCCCGGCGTGCTTTCCCGAACAATTATTATGTAGCGGCGAAGGCTCCTGCCGCTCGCGAATCAGCCGTGCTCGTTCTTCCGGATCGCTGGGCTCATGAATCCCGCATTGGAGAGCGTTTTCGTCCAGCCCCAGCTTTTCCAGAATGCCTTGCACTGTGAGCACATGCATACGAGAGCCGCTGTGGGAAGCACAACAAATGGCTAATTCCGTCTGTGTAAGCTGGAATTGTTCTGCCGCGCCCGATTGCACAACGGCCAGCGCCTGCAAAGGCTTTTGAGAGGAACGGAAATACGCGCGGCGTTCGGGATTGCCGGCAGCGAACAAGATTTTTCCTGCGGCATCGGCAATAACAGCATCGCCTACATGAAAGCTTTCCACACGATCGCTTCGTGTCACATAAGCTAAAACAGCAAAATCGGGCGCTTCCGCCGCGAAAAGATGAGAAGCCATGTGTGTTCTCCTTCAGGCTAAATATGCCTATAAATATTCAGATACGCAACTATTCGGCATTGTCTATGCTATTCCTGCGCTATTATTTAGCTTTGGCTCAGGCATTTTGGATGATTAAGGCACAGGCTCGAGAACAAAACAATCCAGATTCATAGAGCCAGCCAGACGCTCCAGGCGTAACATATGCTCGCCCGCGGCCAGCGAAAAAATTATCGGCACAGCAAAATAGCGCCAATCATCTGTCGTACGCGCCCAGCCGCCTGTGTTGCCCAGCCGAATTGTACACAGGGCTTTTCCCTGTTCAGGATCTATTTCCAGCAAGCGCACAATATCTTCCTGTTCGCTGCAGCCCCGAATGAGCAGCCGATAAGGGCCTGTTTGGGGAATTGTAAAGCGCCATAATGCCCATTGGCCATCTGTATCCCACACGCAGTGCGCCAGTTTGCCGCTGGCGCCCACTTTTTCCATAATTTTGCCCTTTATGGCGCCCTCAGCGGCCACATGCTCGGCTTCCACGACTATTGCCCTGGGGCTTGGCTGATAATCCTTTGGCAAAAGCGTTGTCTGGCTTGTCGGGATATCCAGCTTTTTCAGCCTGATGATGGGATAATCCTGGGCCCCTTGCGCAAGCATTGTGTGGAGGCCCGCCTTCAGCCACAATCGTCCTGCTCCTGATAAATCTACAGGCTGATTGTCCATAAGGAGGCTTTTTACGGAAGCAGCATTTCCGAGTTCAATTGTGAAATGTCCTGCCGCCGGCGCCTCCCATTCGCCCCACCAATAATGAAAAGCTTTTGTGCCCACAGGCATGGGATAATATCTAAGCCTTACGGCATCAGCTGGCGCGGCGGGAAGCCTGGGGCGGCGGGCACGCCAGACGATTTCATGTTCGCCTGGCGGAACATTGACTTCCCAGCGCTCTTTGCCGTAATGGATTTTTGCGTGCGGAGCTTTAGCCACATCTGGCTCGCCCTTGAAGCTCAAGCGCAGGACGAGACGCGCAGGCTTTTGGGCGTGAATTGTGACAAAATCGCCTATTTCATTGGCTGTCCAGGCAAAATCCACAGGCTCGCTCGCCTGCAGGATATCGCGTCGGCCATTTTTCAACAATTTGCCCTGGATACACAGGGCCCGCACAAGACGCGGGCCTGTGCGCGTGAGCGCCGCAACATTGCCATCTGTTGTGAGGCCTGCGCTTTCAAGCAGCCCTGCGCTATCACGTTTGCGGAAAAGCGCTTCTGTTGTTTCTGTTTGTGTTTTTATGCGCAGGCCCCAGGCATTTTGCGCGGGCAAAGCCGAAAAAGATGCCTGTGCCCTGGGCTCCTCGGAAAGCTTTTGAATATGCATTGCTGTCAGAAAATCTTCTCTTTGCCGCTTCTGGGCAGGCGTTGCCCATAGCGTCCATTCTTTGACATATCGTTCCGGCGGCACGGGCCTTGTGCTGTAGCCGTCTACAGGCTCCACAGGAAAGCCCTCGACGGCCTTCATCCGAATGTCTTGCGGCTGCAGAAATTGGCCATAAAGGCGCGCTTGGCCAGATGTCAGGGCAAAAGATTGTTCCCGGGCAGATGTTTCGATCGGCGCCACAGCGTGCAAAAGCCAATCATATTGAGCGGGGCCTGCGGCCGCAGCCAACACATCATGCACAAGCACAAAATCTGGCTTGATGAAGAGAATATGGCGCTCCCATTTTTTCAATTGCCCCTCATACATATCCGGATCCGAGGCGTCGCCAATCATATAGCCGAAGCCGGGGCTGTCGAACCACTTTAATATCGCGCCATCGCATCCTTCCCGCCGCGAATTTTGATCCCGTCCATTGACAAGAATCGCATTATGGGCACGTGTGAGCGTGGAATATTTTGTGAAATGTTCGCTGCCGTACCAATCATAATAGCCTGAGTCAATGGCCAGCTTCTCGCCGTATGCGTGAATCACAAACGCATTCTGATCCTCGTGTTGATGCCCCGCCCAGAAGGGCCCGCTGCGCATGGCTACTGTAACGCCTTCCAGGCCATTGAGCAAATTCGTGTTAAACAGGCCCCAGCCGATGAAACGATAATGAATGGATTGGGGCAAATCCAGAGGAGGCTTGGGGGCAAAGCCTGCCTCCTCTGCTGTGCCGCCGGCATACCATAAGGCATAGGGATCCTTTGTGCGCAGGGCTAATTCCTTGACTTGCCGCGTCATGGCCGGCCCCCGCACGCCATGATTCGGCATTCCTGTATCTGCAAAGGAAACAGCCCAGGCCCCAAGCGGGCATGTGTACAGCGGAAAGCGGCCTGTCTGATACAGCCAGGGATGCTGGAATAAATCAATCTGACAGACATGTTTCATCATATCCGCATATTGGATAATGAAGCCCAGCCCATAGCCCCAATAAGCAATCCCTTCATTATTGTCGCCCTGATAGCCCAAGCCGCATAAAAAAAGGCTGCAATACAAATCATATGCAAATTGCGCCCAATCCTGCGCGGCGTCATATTCGCCATATAACAGTAAGCCGCTTTCCCCCAGAGCAAGAGCACAGAGCCACGCATGATTGTTATATTCGCGCCCAAAGCGGAAGGGATTCATATAATCCCAAAATAGCTCCGCCCGCCGGATAATCATTCCCCGCAACTTTTCTCTTTCTGCAGGCGTCAATTCCTCATGCAGGGCATCGTAGCTCCAATTCAAGCCCCGCAGCAGATGATGAAAGCCGATATCTCCGCCCCGAAGCGAACTGCCGCCCAGAGGATCCCAGCTGGCTGCCTTTAAAGCCATTTCCTTCAGCCAATTCCGCACGCGCGCCTCTTTTGTCTGCACATAGAGTTCTGCCATTTGCTGCAGCCGCACGCCTGTGCGAGATGTGATGCCCCCATGGACCTTGCCGTACCATTCAATCCATGTAGGCCATTCTGGATGGCCGGGAGCATACGCCGGCGGATCATCAGGCACGCCCTGCTGATATAAAGTTTCGGCGCGAGCAATTAAATTTTGCCGTTCCTTTTCATTCGTACAAAGCTGCGCGGGAATAAGCCGGGGATAGGGGCGCTGGCGCAGCTTCTCCCAGGAGATAGGCGCCCCCAGAAAGCGATGAGCCTCCTGGGGGATGATAATTTTTTCAATGGACGTATAGCCCGAGCGAAGGGGCGTCTCATAGCGTACGCACCAATAATATTCCCCTGGCGGCAACAATTTTTCCGGAACATGCCAATTGCGCGCTGTTGTCACGCGCGTTGTGCGTTCTGGCGGAAAAGAAGGATCAGACGAATATTGAAGCTGAGCCATGCCCAGATTACGCGCCCAATGGAAAAAAGGCGCCGCTGAATAAGAAATCCGTACGCGCTCGGACATTTTCGGCGGCTGCGGATCCGTATGGATGCGAATATTATCCAGCCAGACAGTCATTACAGCTGGCGTCTCGTTATCGGCTCGGCCATAAAGATTGATATGGCTCAATGACGTGTTCAATGTTAATGTAGCTTGATTTGGGGATGTTAGCTCGGCAGGGGAGATGTCCACATGCCGCCATTGCGAGCTGAAGATGTCGCTGCCGAACCATTGACTATTATCTGGAGCAAAAAACAAAATGCCAAAATAAAGCGCTTGCTTGCCTTCTTCAATCATTTCCCGATGATCAAAAGAAATCGCGAGATTTTTCTCCATCTGGCAATTGAGCTTTATTGTCAGGGCACAATATCGCTGTGGCGTTTTATTTGTGATTTTTACGCAATGGCCTGTGCCATCCGCGCCGCCAGGAACAATTTCCATTTGGACATCAGAGGAAACGCTCAACGCCGGATAAAGCTTTGTATCCCTTCCCTGTTCAAAATCATAGAAAATTTTCACATCCGCGCTTGTCCCTGCACACAGGCTTATTAAAGCTGCTGCCCACAGAAATCGCCACATTCTCGACACCCTCTTAATTTGGCCAACTAAGAGGCGAATAAAAAATAAAAGTTTAGCCGCTTGCGGGCGAAAAAGATTTCATAGATTTATGGATTACACAAATTAGCCTCGACTGATGAGGGCCTGTCTAGTGTCTAATGTTATGAGTTTCAGGCTTCTTCGTACAATTCAATTTCTGTGAATCCTTCTTCAAGCAAATGTAAAAGCTCGCAGATTATGTCCACATCCCAAAAGAAGCCTGCCGTGTCATCGCGATATTCCAGCAAAAAATAATAAGGGCGTTCTGTAATCCTGCCGCGCCACATAGGCTCTGCAGGATGTTGCCCACGCAAAATAATCCTTTTGTTCAGGCTTCGCTCTAAAATTCGTATGCGTTCCTCAAGAGTCATCTTCATTTTTTATTTTGAAAATATCATTGACGATAGAAGCCAAAGGAATCCTAACACACATTGAAGAACAAAAAAGAAAAGATTTGGGAGCGTAAAAATGCGTCGGCTTGTGTGTTTCATTTCGCTGGGATTAATGTTTTTGCCTGCTTTCATATGGGCGGGCCTTATTTCTGGACATGTTTTCATAGATGCCAATGGGGATGGGCAATATCAGCCTGGCGAGGCGCCTGTGCCAGAGGCGCTCGTGAGCGATGGCCTGACGATTGTGGCTCCACAAAACAATGGCGCCTATCAATTACAAGCCCCTGAGGGCTTACAAGTTGTTTTTCTCATTAATCCCTCAGGCAGATGGCCCACAGCTGGCTTCTATCGTATTTTGCCCACAGGGGAAGGACAGGCTGATTTCCCCTTACGCAAAGAAGAGCAGAAACGTCCTTTTTATTTTGTTCATGGGACGGATTTGCATATTTACGACACATGCGCGGCGCAAATGGCGCAATATGTCAAGACGCTGAATGAGCTGCCTGTGCCGCTGGCTTTTGTCATTCATACAGGGGATTTAGTTCGTGACGCCGCTCGTACAACAATCGCGGAAGGCGAGCGTTTGCTCAAACTGTATCAGCAAATGACGGCAGGAATCAAAGCGCCGCTTTTTAATCTGCCTGGCAATCATGAGCACGCAGGGATGGCTAATCCCGATGTTCCGCCCACAGATCCTGATCGCGGCAAAAGCCTGTATCGACGGCTCTTGGGCCCTTGCTATTATGCTTTTAATTATGCGGGCGTGGGCTTTATTGCGCTGGACGGCACGGATATCAGTTCCGGACGCATTGTTTATCGCATCCCGCAGGAATGTATGAATTGGCTGCGCGCCTATCTTTCGCATCTTTCGCCCTCTGTCCCGCTTGTTTTTGCTATTCATGAGCCTCTTTTTAGCCTGCCGGAGCAGAAAGCCGAAATTGAACAGCTTCTCGTTGGGCGCAAAATTCTTCTCGCTATTTCTGGCCATGGACACAGCTTGCGCCGGGAGCCTTTCGCCGGGGGCTGGGAAACGGAAGGAGGCATTGTAGGCTATGCCTGGCATGGCAGCGGCTATGGGCCCAACGCTATAGCATATCATCTTGTGAAGATTACAGAGGATAGCTTTGAAGATGCAATGGGGGATTGGGCGGAAAAATATCCTGTGACAGTCGCTTCTCCGGCGCGGACACAGATTTTAAGAGGCGAAGCAGCCTGCGAGATTCGCTTTCTTGATCTTAAAAATGAAGTGAACGCTGTGGAGATAAGCCTGGGCAGTGCCAAAAGAACAATCACACAATTTCAGCCCTCTGGCCTTGCGCGTGCTTTTTCCTGCGTTTTGCAATTTCCCGACATAGCAGATGGCGTTTATGAGCTCACAATGATTTTGCATGGCGTGGGCGAGCCAATGATTGAACGCCAGCCTTTTGTTGTTTTGACAGGCAAAGAAGAGCCCTTTACGGCGGAAGAGCCCGCACAATTAAGCATGCGTTTGTATGGCGTCCAGGCCGCTCATATTATTAAAGTCAATGGACAGGAATTAGCGCGGCTGCCCGCCGATGCCACGGAGCAGCAGCTTTTTCGTGTGAACATCCCCGCTGCTTTGCTGAAACGATTGAATGTTGTGGAATTCGTATCCGCGCCGCTGGCCAACGAACGCTATGATGGCTTTGAAGTGCGCTATGTCACAATGACATATCAGGGCCGCAGCATCCGTGATCCGCGCATGAACAATCTTAACATTCCAGCCAGTGATAAGCCCCAAAGCCGCTTGATGTATTTTGATATTAAGAAGCAGGAATAAATAGAGCCCTGATTAGGCGTGCTTTAGAGCTCAGGCCTCTTGTTCGTTTGTCAGAATTGTATCTTCATGTTGATAGGGAGGGCTGCAAACACACAAGAGGCGCAAAGGCGTGTCGCCCAGACATTTCGCCCCATGTTCCGTTCGTGGCGGGATAAACACGGCGTCGCCCGGACGAACATGTTGCTGCTGGCCTTCCAATTCTATCATCCCCTCGCCTGTCAAGATGTAATAGATTTCTTCAGATTGCAAATGATAATGACGAAATGTGGCCTCTCCAGGCGGGATGACGGCTTCTGCCAGACTCATATTGCGGCTGCCCTGGCGTTCTGGACGAATAATTTCGCGAATAAAAGAGCCATCTTTTGTGATATAGCCCGGCTGCTCAATGGACATGTTCAACAGCTCCTTGCCTGCAGCTTCTTGTATATTGCGGAATCTCATAGGCTCATTTCTTAGGCTGGAGTCGGACAGGGATTTTTTATGCCTCCAGGGAAATAATAATTTAAATCCTCGTCAGGAGGAAAGCGATGCCACGCATATTTTCTCTTGTTGCTCTTGGCATAGCTGCATTTGCTTATGCTCAGACGCAAGATTTGCTGTTTTATGCGCCTTTTGACGGCACGAGCGCCGCTGCTTTTTCACGCGGCGATGCTCGCCAACAGGGCGGCCTTTTGCATTTTGTTCCTGGCCTGCGCGGCGAGGCCGTATTGCTCAATGGCGATTGTCTTTTCCGGATAGCAGGCAATTTTCATGTAGAAGCAGGAACAATTGCCGCCTGGATACGTCCCCATTGGGCTGGCACAGATGCAAACGCGCATTATTTGTTTTGTATTTATGGCCAGCGTGAGCTGCCGCAATCCTGGGCGCGCAATCGTTTTCATCTGGATTTTGCCAGCGGCAGATGTCGTTTCGTTATTTTTGCGAACGAGCCGGGCCAAACATTCGGCGTGAGCGGATCCATTCACACATGGCAGCCAGAACAATGGCATCATGTGGCCGCCACATGGAAGAATATCAATTCCGGCCGGCCAGATGCAGAACTATGTTTGTATTTAGACGGACAATTAGCCGAAACATTGCGAGACAAACAAATTGAAGTGGGGCCCACAGATGAAATCATGGCTATCGGGCGCGATCAAGATGCTTCGGCAGATTACGGAGATCTGGATTGCGACGATTTCTTTATTTACAATCGGGCGCTTACGGCTCAAGAAATTGCGCGGGGGCTGGAGACGCTCCAAAAGCAGCCTTATATTCAAGCTGCCCCTTCCTCGGCAAAGCCGCGTCATCTGCCAGGCTGGGCAGAAGTTGCCTGGCCCTATCGCGTGTCGGCTATTTTGGAGGCGGAGAACACGGAACGGCGGGACATATTTGTCGAATGTCCGCTTAAGCTGGATTTAGCGAGTCTGGGAAAAGCAGGCCAGATAGATGTAGCCTCTGTGCGCGTCCAGGCGGCGGAAACGCCTGCGGCGCCACAAGCGACAAAGGCTGTCTTCTTGCCCGCGCAGACAGAGGAAGATGTTGTGCAATGGCTTGTGCCTGGCGTTGTCCCAGCAGGACAACAACGCCGTTTCTGGATTTATTTTAAAGCGCAAGAATATGTGTTTGCGCAGCCCCTCGTTACTTTTTTGCAAAAGCCCGAAACAGAGCCGGGCCCGTCTCTGCCGGCTATTCCGGATTACGCCACACAGGCTTACGGGCGCGGCTGGGATTTCGATGACGGCAGTTTCGCAGGAATTGATCAATGGGGCGATAAGCCAGAATACATTCGCAACAGGCGCGTAGAAAATGGCGTGCTGCATATGGATGTAAGCAAGGATCCCTATTTTATCTGGGGCGATATGTGGGGACAAGTGGCCGCTACAAATCAGAAAGTGGCGATTGATTTAGAAAAATATCCCGTTTTGGAAATGAGGATACGGCAGAGCGTGCCTTACGCTAAATGGGAGCTCTTCGGGCGTGTGGGCCAGAGCACAGAATTGCTTTATTATTCCTTCTATGTGAGTGGCACGGGCTGGCAACGCATAAGAATAGATTTGCGCAAGCAAGCCCGCTGGAGCGGCGTGCTGTCAGCATTTCGCATTGATCCGACGCAAGGCCTGGATGAGGCTCATATTGAGATTGATTGGATACGGCTTTTGGCGATCACGCCTGTAGCTCATGAAGCCGTCGAGACAATCGGCCAGCCCAGCGGAGAGGCTAAAAGTGTCGCTTTACAAATTCCCCATACGACAGTTCCTGCAGGGCAGACACAGGAGATAGTTGTGCTTGTGAAGGATGTGCAGGGGAGGCCTGTCGCGGGCCAGCCTGTAGAAATATCTTTGGCTTCCCCGAAAGAGGGGAAATTGCAGGAAGCGCCGGCGCAGCGTTCGTGGGCCGTCGCCGAACATTCTCGGCGCGGGCTGACAGATAAAGAGGGCAAGCTGCGTGTGTGTCTCACAGCAGCCCGAAAAGCGGCCACGACAGCCCAGATTTTCGCCAAGGCTTCATTCACAGATGTCCCCGTCATTTCGCAAGCAATTAAAACGATTGCGGGGCCGCCGCATCATTATTGCCTGGAGCCTGTTGACGAGAATGTGGCTGTATTCAAAGGCGATGGCCCGCACAAGATTATTGCTCGCCTCGTAGACGCTTACAATAATCCTGTACAGCCAGATAAACAGAGAAAGCTGGAATGGAGCACAGAGGCGCCTGGCAAGTTTGTCCGCGCCGCCGCTCAGCTTGATGCGCAGGGGCAGGGAACAGCCGATTGGCAGGGCGTGGAAAGCCAGCGCTGGACATATCAGATTTCTGTGAAAGATCAGGAGGGGTTGAGGGGCGAGGCCACAATTTGTATTTTGCCCGCCAAGCCCCGGACAGAGCCGATTGTATTGGGCCCAAATGGCTATTTCCGCAAGGGGCCCAATGGACCTGTATGGCTGCCCTTGGGCGGCTTTTACGCCAATTGGATTGGCCTGCCCGAGCGGGGCGAAGAAGGCCGTCGTGTAATCTCTTTTGTTGACGCTACAGAAGAGCAAATCATTCATTGGCTGGACTTCTTGGCCTCGCAGGGCGTCACGGCAATGCGCTTTATGCTGCGTGCCCACAGGCCCAAAGGCATGGAGCCGATGGACATTATTGGGCGTGTCAATATGCCCTTATTCGTGAAAGTGCTGCGCTATATGGATTTAGCCCGTCGCCACGACATCAAATTCCTCCTTGTTATCCATGAAGATTACACAAAGCCTTCGTATTACAATGAGGCTTATCTGGAGACATTTTGTCTGCCTCATTATGAAGGGGACGATTTAGACAAGCTGCCGCCACATCAGCGCCGTTTTATTCGAGATCGAAAGCTGATTGCATCTATTGCAGAAAAATATACAGATCCCGATGTCATCGCCTGTCAGGATCAATATACGCGCCAGCTCGTGCCCTTGTTCAAGGACAATCCGCAGCTTTTTGGCTGGGAATTAGAAAATGAAATGGTCGCCTGTCCCCTTAACTGGGCGCGACACGCTATCTCTGTCATTCGTTCCGTGGATCCTGTAACGCCGATTTGTGTCAGCCATGGCGGCGGGGGCCTGCATACAGCGGATCCTATGTGGTGGACGCGCCAGGCAGGCATTGATTTTTATACATATCATCTGTATCCCTATCGGCGCACTACTTCCGCGGAAGTGGATTACGGCGCTGCTGTCGATGTGCTCACAGCATATGGCCGGATGGCGGGCGTATGCATGTTAGGCGAGGCGGCAGGCGACGAATTCAATTATTATCCGCCGGAGCGGGATGACGATCGGCGTTATATTATGCGGGATATCATTTGGCTCAGCCTTGTTAACGGCAATCCTGGCTGTTTCTTTTGGAATGCGCGGGGCTTTGAAGTGGAGCAATTTCGGCTTGTCGCCCCAGCGCTCGCTCCGCTGGATTTGACGCACTGGCAGCGCCTGCCAGCGCCTGTAGGCATAGATGTGCGCCATCCGCTAGATGATGACAGATATTTTCGCACGCCCGAAGGCATTGCCGATTATTGGATGATGGGGCGCTATGCCCAATATTATCGCAGCCGGGGCGAAGAATTTGATTTCACATGGGAGCCACAAAAATATGCAGCTGTGGCGGATTTGAAGACATTTGCGCCGCCGCCCAGCAGGGGGCCTCTCGCTGTAAGCCCAGGCTGGCAAGCCGCCAGCATGCAGGATCTATCCGGGCAGGGCCTGGCCTATGTCCGCAATTTCGCCGGCATACGGCAATGGACAGTGCCCGAAAAAGCGGATATGTTCTTGCGTGAACGCAAGCCTGCGCCGCTGACAGTGACATTTCGGCTGCCAGCAGAAAAGAACATCCGCGTCTTTTTGACGAATCTGGATACAGGGGAACAAAAGCAAGCCGAGCTAGCTGGCAATGGCGTGCTGGAATTAGGCGTTACAGAGCATGATTGGGCAATCGCCTGGCGAGCATTATAAGAAACGCAAAGAAATCTCCGGCGATATTGTCCCTTATGGCAAGCGATAAGGCCATGCGGAATTATTCCCTTTTGCCGAAAGCCTTTCCGCCTGTATCGCGGCCGTATCTCAAACAGCCCTGACACTTTGTTTTGTATTTCTGTAAAGGGACAGAGCTTTGTCCAGATTGCGCTATTTCACATATTCTCATTCGTTGTCTTAATCAATGAATTGACGAAATTGTTCCCCCATAGCTGGATATGCAGCCCTTTTGGACATGCTACAAGCGTTAAACATTGCAAGAACGCGGCCCTTTTTATGTTATTGCGAAATGTTCAGAGCCTAAGAGCTGAAGGCGATTTCTCCAGCTGCCCTATATACTGCAGCCTTATAATTTAAATTTTCATGAAGAGTCCAAAGACATATACATAAACAAGATGTTTACGCATTAGCCTTTTTTAGCTCTGATTCCCTATACATACAAGCTTTAGGCATTTTCTATCGCCATAAATAATGCAGGCGTTTATCGTCAGGAAAAGAATAATCTTTCTTATATCCCTCTTTAGGAGAAAAAGATGAAATATGGACTTTTCTTTTTTTTCTTTTTCTTGTTTATTCCCCTCATATTAGCGCAGGAAAAGCCGGAGTCATTAATCCTTAACGGCGATTTTGAGAAGGAGGGCTTTTGGACATTCACGGGCCCAATTAAGCGTGTGCCTCGTACTGAAGGCGGGATGTGCTTGGAGGCCGGGGGCGGAGGCAGCGCCATTCAGGACATTTTTGCCGATGGCCTTGGCGGCGTATTTTCCGTGAGCTGTGAAATGCGGGCAGAAAATGTCATTCCCGTGGAAGGCCCGGGCTATGCCTATGTGGCCGTATATCAGTTTGACGCACAGGGCGAACTAGCTGCCTTTCATGATTTTGGACAATTAACAGGCACAACACAATGGCGTCGCTTCACATGGACATTTAGGCTGGAGTCCAATGTCGCTACAATTAGCCTTCGTTGCGGCATTTATAATGCTTCAGGGAAAGCTTATTTTGATAATTGGACACTTGTGGCCGGAAATCAGCCGTTGGGGATTGACAATGTGAGGCAGCCTTCTTCTGGCAGCAGGCCCCCTGTGCCTACGGCAGCCATTTTCCGCGAGCCGACTCTGCCCGTAATCGGCGCCGCCTCCCGGCCAGAACGATTAGGCCAATTGTTGCAACAGGCCGGCTTTCGTGTGGAATATTTATCAGCGCAGGAGCTTGCGGATCGCCAGCGCCTTCGCCCCGCCCATTATCATTTTGTTGTGTTGCCTTATGGCCAATCCTTTCCTGCCGCCGCGCGTGGAGCCTTCACTGAATATCTGCATCACGGAGGGAGCTTTATCTCAATAGGCGGCTATGCCTTCAATCGTTTATTTGTATATCACGCTGGGCAATGGAAAGACGAAAAGGAGCTTTTCGCGGCACGCATGGCAGAAGCGCTTAAGCGCTCTTTAATTGCTGATGGGGGCTTTGAGGCGGCGGAAAGCATTCCTATTGGCGGAATGGCGCTGGACGGCCAATGGCGCCGCGATAGCCTCAATTGTACAATCGTACAGGAAGAGCCGCAAGAAGGCCAGCATTGTGCCAGAGTCGCTATCCCCCCGAATGGGCCAGAGGAACAGCGCTTTTATCTGGATTTGCCCGCTCCCGCTACAGGCCGTCTGTGCCGAATTCGCGGCTGGATGCGTTCCGAAAATGTCACAGGCCCAGGATATGCTTATATGGCGTTATATCAATACGCCGGAGACAAGCTTATTGCCCATAAGGATTATGGCATTGCGCGGGGCACAACGCCTTGGACAGAATACAGCTACGATGTGCGCTTGTCGCCGGGCGTAACGCGGCTTCATGTAAAAATGGGCTTGTATCAGGCGCATGGAGCGGCGTATTTTGACAATATCCGGCTCTCTGCGATTGAGCAATGGCGGCCTCTGCCTATGAATACAGCGACGGGCACGCCCGGCGACGGCTTACAAGTCCTGCCGACACAAATTGGCGTTTTTGATGCGTCCTTCCCGTTGCGCCGTGTAGCTCAAATTTTGCCTGCGCCGGCCCAATTTTTGTTTCCTAAAGCCGCTTCGCTGCGGGGCTCTTTTGCCGGCTGGGCAGCTGCTGGCGTGCAAGGCTACAACAATGCCCGCTGGATTGCGCTGCTGGAGGCTCAGGATCGTTTTGGCCGCCCACGGGGCGCTGCAGGAGCATTGATGTTGCATTATCGCGGCTATTTTGCAAACTCTATGTGGGCGTTCTTTGGCGTCGAGAACAGGGATTTGTTTGACGGAAAGCAGCCCTGGCTTGAACGAGGCTTTCTGAATACGGCGCGCTTCATTGTGCGGGGCTTGTATTTACATAATCTGGAGACAAATTTTGCCCTTTATAAGGCAGGCGAGGCTGTAGAATGTCGTGTTTTTGTCCGTAATCAAAATTTGCAGCCGCAAAACTGCCGTGTAAAATTTGCCATATATCCAGCAGACAAAGGCTCTATTGTTTGGCAAGAAACAAAATTATTGAATGTTGCCGCCGGAGAAAGCACGCCTGTTACAGCTTCCTGGAAGCCGCCGCGTTTCTCTAGCGACCTGTATGTTGTGCAAGCCACATTAATGGACGGATCGCAGCCGCTGGATGAAATGCGCACAGGCTTTTTGACGTATGCGCCCGCGATTATCGCACGCGGCCCCCAGCTGCGCTTTCATGACAATTATTTACATGTAAATGGCCAGCCTCTATTCATCTTCGGCAGCGATGCTTACGCTAATGCCTATAATAGCGCGTGCGAAAATCCCTGGACATGGCATCTGGATCATGTCGCAGCCCGCGATTTTGGCTTCAATCTGTATGAAAATCTGCAATATGTCAATCCAGGCTGGACATACAATGAGGCAGAATGGCGGCAATTTGAAGCGATGGCGCAATCCTGCCAGCGCGAAGGCCTTATTTTTATGCCCTGTCAGCTCTGCGGACATAATGTCGCTATTTCGGCTGAGCCACTAGAAAAACAAGCTGCTTTATGCGAGGCTTACGCACAGCGAATGAAGCCTTATCCTGGCATTCTGTATTATTTGAATGGCGATTTTCAATTTAAGCGCGAAGATACGAAAGCCCTAGCAGCACTATGGAATCAATGGCTGACGAAAAAATATAGCACGCCAGAGGCTTTGCTGCGGGCGTGGGGAGAGGAGATGTATGGAGAATGGGGGAAGCTGGCGTATCCGCCGCCGCATTCTCGCCGCTGGGATAGCGCCCGCACGGCGGATTTAGCGCGTTTTGAGGTCTGGCTGACGCAGCGCTGGATCCAGCGTCATGTGCAGGCAATCCGCGCCCATGACACGGAACATCCGATTACATCCGAATATTATCAGCAGCCATATGGCGGGCTGGATTTGCGCCTCACAATTGATGGGCAGGATTTGTCCAACATTGGCTATTTTCGGCCGCCGGAAGAGGATATTGCTTATTTGCCGCTCCATATGCGGCTGAATGATTTGCGCGTATTTGGCAAATCTGTGTCTCTGGGAGAATATGGCGTCAAGACGCATCCGGCTTGGACGAAAGAAAACGGCGCTGGAGGCTATCATATTGTTCGCACAGAAGAGCAGCAAAAAGAACTTTTCATGGCTGTGGCGCATTACGCTTTCGCGATGGGGGCTTGCAAAATACAGAATTGGTGCCTGCGAGACGCTTCCGAAAATGTTTTCCCCTGGGGCGTTTTTTATCCCAATGGCCATGTGCCTAAGGATGTCGCTTATTGGCATCGGAATATGAGCATAATCTGGCGCTTTATGCGTCCCCGCTATATCCCCGCTTCTGTTACAGTGTTGCAGCCTGACAGCCTTCGCCTGGGCAATCAAGAAAATATTGCCATCCAAGCGGCCTTCAACAGCTTCCGCACATTGCTGGCTTTAGGCGTGGAATTTAATGTGCTGAATGAGCAGCATATAGAGGCCCTCCCGGAAGCGACAAAAAGGCTGATTTGGCCTGCGCCGTTCTGCCCCGACGAGGCCACATTTCAGCATGTCCTAAAATATGTCCAGGGAGGCGGCCAGCTGCTTGTCACAGGCGATATTTCCTTCGCTGCGGATCGCAAACGGACGCGGCTTGAGCGTCTGGAGGCTTTGTGTGGCGTAAGATTTGTTAGAGAATTGGCGCCTGCGCCGGAACGCGGCCCCCAAAAACAACGAGCCAATCTGGGGGGGAAAGAGATATTTTTGCAGCCCTGTGTTGAATTAACAGCCACAACAGCCCAACAAATCGCTCCGGGCCTTTACGCACATCATGTGGGCCAGGGCGATGTCATCTATTGCGCTGATCCCTTAGAAATAGGGAATTATGCCGATGTATCCGAAACGATGCAAGCGCTTTATCAGCATTTTTTAGGCGAAACAAAAAGAGATGAACATTGCGCCTCCCTGCTCCCAGCGGATGTGCCTGCACATTTTCTCCATCAGGCCTTACGAGGAGGCGGGCAATTTCATTTAGCTTATCCGCTTCAGCCATTGCCGGGAGAACAAATCCGCTATCCGCGTTTTGTGGCCACAGATGGAGAGGGCAGGATTGTAGCGGCTTCGTTGCCCCGCTTCGGCCATGCGCCCTCGCTTTGTCATGCTATGGCGCTTGCGTTAGATCGGCAGGATCTGAGCCGCACGCAAGCGTTGCTTATTGCGCCGTTATCCTCGGGGCGATTACAAATTGAGGCGCCTGTTAGTGCCGCCAAAATTGTGCTTATTGGCGACATTCGCAATGGCCGCTGGCGCACATTTGAAAAACGCGACATTAGACAGCCCCTTGTTTTGGATGAAGACACAATGACATGCTTATTGCTCGTTTGCCAGCCCCAAGAGGCTTCTCAATGGATTGCGCTTATTGAAAAAGCGTGTACACAGCCCTGGACGATAAAGGGATTTTGAAAGAAACACAGCTAATGGCCGAAGGCACACGAAAAATAATCCGCAACGCAGCTGCATGTGATGAAATGCCAGCCTCAAAGCAAACAATAACAGCCCGTTCCTTGTGTTTAGGCCTGGCTTGCGCGGCGCTTAATGCTTATTGGGTTGTGCTGGCGGAAGTCCGCTGGGGGATAATGGACGGCTCATGCCTGCCGCTTTTCATTACGCCTGTGTTTTTTTTATTTGGGCTGAGCTTGCTGAATTTGTCAGTCCAGCGTTTTTTTCCGCGGCTGGCACTTTCTCAAAGAGAGCTTTTAACAATTTATGTCATTATTGTCGTTACAGAAACGCTGGCCGCTCATGATCTAGTACAAAATCTCTTTGGGGCGATCGGCCATGCCCATTGGCTGGCCACGCCCGAAAATAAATGGGAGCTGCTTTTTCACAAATATTTGCCGCGGGCGCTTGTCGTTTCTGATCCGACAGCCCTTAGATATTTCTATGAGGGGGGCATCGGCTTTTGGGAGCCACAAGCCATCGGGCCTTTTTTACGGCCGCTGGCGGGCTGGGCCGTGATGTTAATGGCCATGATGGGCCTGATGCTGGCTTTCAATGTGCTTATTCGCCGACAATGGATCCATCATGAAAGACTTACATATCCTCTTGTCGTTTTGCCTGTGGAAATGACAAGGATGAGCGCCTCGGGCCGCAGCTTTTTTTCCGATCGCCTGATGTGGCTTGGCTTTGGCCTGGCGGGCTTTATAGACATTCTGAACGGCCTGCATGTGCTGAACGACGCCGTTCCGGCTGTGCCGCTCATTAAGCTTGTCTGGCCGCCCTTTCGTGAAATTCCCTGGCTGTGGCTGTATCGTTTTGCTTACGGAATGTATCCTTTTGCCGTGGCTTTAGCTTTCTTTTTGCCTGCGGATTTGTCCTTTTCCTGCTGGCTGTTCTTCCTGCTGAGTCAGCTACAATTTATTGTTGCCGGCTATTTAGGATGGCGGACAGCGCCGCCGGAGGGCTTCCCGTATGTGGCGGATCAGGCCGCTGGCGCCTGGCTGGCGCTGGCCTGGGGAGCGCTGGCCACAAGCCAGCAGCATCTGCAGCGAGTCTGGAAGAAAGCCTGGACGCAAGAAGATGCGGAAGCTCTTTTGTATCGCCAAGCAATCATCGGGGGAGCCATTTGTCTCCTCGTTTTGTGTGGCTTCTTTTTGTTTGTGGGGATGAATGGCCTTGTGATGTTAGCGTTTGTTTCCCTATGGGGCCTGTTGTCTATTGCGATCACACGTGTGCGGGCGGAGCTGGGGACGCCGCATGAGATTTATTATATTAATCCCCAGCGGCTCCTCGTGTCTATATTCGGCGCGCGATTTTTGGGGCCCCAGCAGCTCACAGCAATTTCTGTTGTGTATTGGTTTAATCGCGGCTATCGCAGTCATCCCATGCCTTTTCAGTTAGAAAGTATGAAAATGTGGGATGTCACAGGCCAGGAGCTGCGGCCTTTGCTGCGCACTTTGCTGTGTGCAGCCGCTATCGGCATTGTGCTATCTTATTGGGCAAATGCTCATATCACATTTCGCGAAGGAGCCCAAGCCAAATGCCTGGCCTTTAAATCATGGGTCGGCAATGAAAGCTATGTACGTCTGGCGAACTGGCTGAACACAATGGGAGGCCCCAAAAGGGCCTCTATCATTGCATTGGCTGCGGGCGGAGGCATATTTTGGGGCCTGCGCTGGCTGCATTTCAATACGCCCTTGCCCTTGCATCCCGCTGGCTATGCCTTAGCCAATAGCTTTGCGATGAATTATTTTTGGCATTCGTTTTTAATGGGTTGGCTGATTAAAGTGATAGTTTTACGCTACGGGGGCCGCCATGGACATCAAAAAGCCCTGCGCTTCTTTTTAGGCTTGCTTTTAGGAGATTATGTGTTCGGCTCCTTATGGGGCGCCATTGGGCCACTCGCTCATATACGGACATACAAAAACTTTATCTAATCCTTTCGAAAAAGCTGAAACAAAGCCTAATGCGTTTTTAAGGACGCAAGAACTATGTGGAGGCGAAAGGAAATGATAAGGCGTCTTTATTTGTTTGCCTTTTGTTTCATGGCCTCAGTGTGGACGCTATCTGTGGGAGCACAACAAAGGGCCTTAGATTTTTTCCAGCCCCGTCGTTATGAGCGCTGGGGGCCAGACTGCTGGACAATTAAAGAAGGCAAAGCCATTTTTCAGATAGCACAAGGCACGGCTTTTATTGTAGCGACAGGGCTTTCCCCCCAAGAGCTCACAATGGAAGCAGATATCATCATTTCAGGGCGGGAAGAGGGAGGCTATGCTACGGCTGGCCTGGCCGTATGTGCTGATCCTCTCAATCATTGGCGTCTGTTGCTTGTGGCGGGGCCGCGGGAAGAACATTATTTTGAGCTTGTGGAAATGTTAGAGGGGGAACATCAAGCGCAAAGCGGATTGCGTTCTCCGACAACACGTTTGCCAGGAAGTAGCCGGGGCGATTTGCAAAGCTGGAAATATGGCCAGCGCTATCATTTGCAATTGACGCTCAGCGCGGAAACCATTGTAGGCCGTGTGACAGAGGCAGAAACAAATGCCCTCTGGGAGCAGAGCTATTCTCTGACGCGCGGCGTCGCCGTTCGTCAGGGGCGCCCAGCCTTGACATGTTCTTCCATGCAGGGCGTATTTGAAAAGCTCAATGTAAAAGCAGCATATCCCCCGGCGGCTCCGCCTGTGGCTTTGTCGAAGGGCCCCCAGGGCACAATCGCCATTATTCCGGATGCGGCACAGAATGTGGCGCCCCGCTTAGCCCAAATGCTTCGTGAGCATGGCTATGGCGTGACGATATTGCCCTGGGAACAGCTTGCCCAGCCGCTGCCGTGGGACAAACTGGATGTGCTCATTTTAGCCGATGCCAGAAATGTTCCTGTGAGCGCCCGTGATCGCGTGCTGGAAGCAGCGCAATGTGGAGGCAAGATGATATGTTTGGGGGCGCCGGCCTTCCAGACATTGCTCGGGGCTATGCCGCAAGGCTGGCTGCCACGCGCGCAATGGCAGAACGCGTGGGCGGCGACATTGCCTCGCCGCCCTATTGCCATCGCGCCCCAGGCGTGGCAGCGGCAAAGCTCACATCCGGAATTGTCCTCCTCTGTGGCGCGCGATCCTGCTTCAGGCGAGGCGGCCTGGCGCTTTCATTCGGAACTTAAAAATTGGGATACATGGCGAGCAGATATAGCTCCTCCCCTCTTTGATGAACAATATTACGGATTGCTTTTTGAGGCTAAGGGGGATCCAGAAACGCCTCAGCTCTCCATAGAATGTGTCGAGCAGGATGGCTCACGCTGGATTGCTGTTGTGGAATTGAGCCCGGATTGGCAGACATTTTTGTTGCAGCCGATGGATTTTTCCTATTGGCCTGATTCGCCGACGCCAAATCGCGGCGGGCCGGGAGATCGGCTGCAACCCCAAAATGTGAAAGCCATTGTTTTTGGCCTAGCCGGCAGCCACACGAAAAAAGTGCGGCCAGGCCCCCACACATATTGGATTCGCAATATCGCCGCTGCACAGGCCAGCCAAATTCCCCCTATAGATTTTAGTGTGCCCAGCCTAGAGATTTTGTGCCCTTCTTACAAAATCTATCCCATGAATGAAATTACGAGATTGCAGGCGGCTGATGTCCAGCAGATAACAAAAATGCGTCCTGTGGCCTGGACGCAGCCTGCCTATGCGCCCGTCTGGCGAGAGAAAGGGCGCGGGCTTCATCGGAAACGAGCCTGGCGCTGGCTGCCGATATTGGACGCATACGATGCTTCCGGGCGAAAGCGGGGGAGCCTCGTGTCGTTGCTCCTTGGCGATGCTGTATATCCCAATGCCATGTGGGTTAATGTGGCTGTAAGCGATCCTGCCCAGGCTGTGCGAAGCGAACTGGCGCCTGTTTTGCAGGATACAATTAAGGCGATGATCCGCGGCTGCTTTTTGTTAGAAGGCGGCGCAGAGCTGTTCAGCTATAAGCCAGGCGAGACAGCTATCCTCGGCGGCACAGCCATTAATTTGAGTCGTCAGGCACAGGAGCTGACAATCGCCAGCGTGCTCAAAGACGCGCACGGACGAATTGTGTTTAATAGCCGCAAGGCCTTCCGCGTGGCGCCCCAAGCCACAGCCGAAGCTTGTTGGCCCGTAAAGCTCACATTTACGCCCCCTGGCGCCTATATCGTCGAGACAAGCTTGCTTATGGGCAATCGCCTCATTGATCGCATTGTCCATCGCATTGAGCAGATACGGATTACGCCCGCCAGGCCAGAAGAGTTTGTGCGTGTGGAAGGAAGCCATTTTATGCTGGGCAGCAAGCGATGGCATTTCAAAGGCGTCAATTATTGGGCGAATTGGATCGGGGGCTATCCCGGACTAAATGTGTATCAGCGCAGCTGTTATGATCCCGAAATCATCGAGCGCGATTTGCAGCAATTGCAGGCACTGGGCGTAAATGCCCTTAGCGCTGTACAAGCCCTTGTGCCGCCTAATCCGAAGGATCCCCTGGCCTTTCGTGATCAGCTGGATTTCCTGGAGCGCTGTCAGCGTTACGGGATGAAAGTCTTTTTCTTTTTGCCTTTTGGCCGGCCATATTATGGCGGAAGCTTTGAAAAAATTAAAGAATACATCACACAAGCAGGCTTAAAAGATCATCCGGCCATTATGTGCTGGGAATTAGCCTGGGAGCCGATTGATACGCCATGGCAGGGCCGGCTCAATTTTATGCTGGCGGATTGGAATCGCTGGATAATTCAGCGCTATGGCTCTTATGAGAATGCTTTTGCGGATTGGCAATTTAAGCCTGCGTTGACAAGCGAAGGCCTTGTGCCGATTCCAGAAGTGCAGCAATGTCAGCAGCACGGCCCCTGGGATCGCTATGTAGCCGCCTTCAGGCGGGCGCATGCCGATCTCATCTCCGCGGCTTATCGCGATATCGCTGAGCCTTTGCGGCGCTGGGATCCGAAGCATTTGATTTCTTTTCGCGGCGGCGCCTGTGGAATTCCTTATGGCGCCCATTTTGCACATATTCACAGCCCGGGGGCAGCCAAACACATGGATTTTCTCGATCCAGAGGGCTACAATTTGCAAACAAACGGGATAGGCACGCTTACGCCTCCGGACGATATTCGCAAAGGCGGACTCGTCACATTGTTCTATCGCTTTTTGGGCCGGGAGAAGCCCGTTGTATGGATGGAGTTCGGCTATACTGTCAACGGCATTCACACAGAGTGGCAGTCGGAGCTTGTTCATATTAAGGCCGAGGAATTGCAGCGCCAGGCCACGGAATTGCGAAACTTCTATGAGATGTTTTTGGAATCGGGAGCGCGCGGGGCTGCTCCCTGGTGGTGGCCGGGCGGCTTCCGCCTGGGCGAAAACAGCGATTTTGGGCTTGTGGAGCCAGATGGCACATTGCGTCCGGCGGCAGAGATAATGCGACAATATCTGCCGCGTTTTGAGCATGTCCAGCATTTGCCGCCAACGGATTATATCGTGTTAGATCTGGACACGCATTATCCTGACTCCTGGCCCTTATATTCACAACAGTATCTGGAATTAGTAAAATCTGGCAAGCGGCCTTATGTGCGCACAGCTGGCACGGGGACGAATTCAGCAAATTGCCCTCTCACGGCTGTAGGAGGCACGCCGTATAATGGCCACAATCCGCCCATTTTCTTAAATGCGGAATTCAACAGCCTGGAAATCCAAATCGGGGAGGGACAATGGCAGCCAGTGCAAGACGGGCAAACAATACAAGCCCCTGTAGGCGTTCGTGTATTGTGTCGAGCTTCTGTGGGGAATTTGGGAGAAGCGACATGGCTAGCGCCAAAAGCCGGCTTGAATGAAGGCGGCGTGTTTTTGGCGGGACGAGAAAAATATGGGCTGCCATTTACAGCGCCCATTGCGGCAGACACGCCTTATTTAGCAGATGCGACAATTCCTGCCTTTGTGTTGATTTCCAAAGTCACGCCTGGCAAACACACAATCTCCTGTGAAATGTACAGCCAGGGCCGCGCCTATTTTGGCGAGCGTCGTGTCTTTGTCATCGAAGGAATTTAGTTTATTGTCCTGCACACGGCAGACAATGAACTCTAAGGAGACGCAAACGCATTGAGGCCTTGGGAGCAAATTAGCCTCAATCATCAAAGCGCAACGCTCTGTTCTTTGTCTATAGCTTTATAAAATCTCATTTGCCGTTGTCGCGGCGCCTCATCAACGAGAATATGGCTGCTACAAGGCTGCTTTACATTATGAAAAGTGGCCAGAAGAAAAAATAAAAATTGTACGAAGCTTCGGCTGATTCCCGCTGCAATATACTATTTTTTCAATAATTGTGCAGCATTTGTTATTCTTTAGCAGGCGTTTGCTTTTCACACAAGCCAGCTTCTTTTAGCAAGGCCATCGTCACAAGTTCGCACACGCCCAAAATAGCATCTAAAGATAAATGGGCCTGAATTGTTTCGTCAACAAGAAAACGCCCGCGCGCAGGAAATTCGTCATCTGCCAGCCACAGAAGTACAGCTACAGGGACGCGCGGAAACACGGAAAAGGCATAGGAGCTATCAGCAAATGTGAGAGGGCAGCCGCCCAGCGCCTGAGCCGCATGCTGAAAACTTTCTTTGTCTGTTCCAAAAGCCTCCTCCAGATGGCCTGTGGGCAAAGCATGCTGGCCTCGGAAAAACATCGCTCCTGTGGGCAATTCTAAAGGGCTAATCCAGCGATGGGCTAGGGGCACAGCCTGTGCGCCGCTCATATACAATGCGGCCAGCAACAAATCATGCTCTGTCAACGCTGTGTCCATACATAAACATTGCTGATTTTTCGGATCCAAACAAAGCTGTTTATGCAGAACAGACAAAAGAAAGCAGCCGTGCTCCTTGTCATACACAGCGCCTGTGCGCTCACATGTTTGTTCGGGCATTTCAGAGGCTAATTTTTCCCATAATTGTTCCCACACCGCATTCTGACTCATTGCAACTCTCCTTTTAAATAGAGATTTTAATCTGTTTTGAGGGCAGGAAAGCTAATATAGGATTATACATCTATCATATCCTGCGGCTCGGGACTGCCTAAACGCGTTACGGCCTCCGGGCTTGTAAGCTCATCAAATTCCTCCGCCGTAAGCAGCCCCGTTTCCAAGACAATTTGCCTGATAGGCTTGCCCGTCTGATGCGCTTGTAGCGCGATTTGCTGTGCCTGATAATAGCCTATGCGCTCTACAAGGGCCGTGACAGTGGCTGTGGCGCTCCCCACCAGTTCCTTTAATCGCGTCTCATTCGGCTCAATTCCCACAACGCAGTGGCGATAGAAAATATCGCAGGCTCGTCGCAGGAGATCCAGACTATTTAATAAGGCTTCTGCAATCAGGGGCATAAAGGCGTTCAGCTCCAGATTCCCCAGAGAACAGGCCATTGTAATCATATGATCATAGCCCATCACATGCATAGCCGCCTGAGATACGGCTTCAGGGATGACGGGATTGATCTTTCCCGGCATGATGGAGGAGCCGGCCTGCCGGGCAGGCAGGCGAATTTCGCCAAAGCCAGCGTCGGGGCCGCTAGCGAGCAAACGCAGATCGGAGGCGACTTTCAGCAGATTGCTGGCGCAGGCTTTCAGGATCCCACTGACTTCAACAAATACATCTGTATTTTGTGTGGCTTCGACAAGATTTTCCGCGCGCGCCAAGCCCAAACGTGTGATTTCCCGTAAATGCTCTATTACACGGAAGATATAACGGCGCGGCGCCGCCAGGCCTGTTCCTATTGCCGTCCCGCCCAAATTCACGACGCGCAGACGCTCTTCGCATTTGTAAATTCGCCAGCGATCGCGGGCAAAAGCCTCGGCGTAAGCAGACATCTCGCGGCCGAGCGTTGTCAATACGGCATCCTGCAATTGTGTGCGTCCAATTTTGACAATGTGAGCAAAAGCCCGTTCTTTGCGCTGGAATTCTTCCATAAGCTGAATGATATAGCGCTCCAGCTCCCGTAAAAGCCTTATGGCCGCAATTCTCAGTGCTGTAGGATATGTGTCGTTTGTCGATTGATGGAGATTAACATGCTCTAACGGAGAAATAATTTCATAGCTTCCCAAAGGCAGGCCTAAAATCCGCAGCGCCCGATTGGCGAGCACTTCATTGACATTCATATTTGTAGATGTGCCGGCGCCGCCTTGCAAGGCATCGACGACAATATGATCGTCCAATTGGCCTTCCATCATTTCATGGCAGGCCTGTTCCAGGGCTTGGGCAATCTTTTCCGCCGCCAGCCCCAGGGGCGCGTGGGCGAGGGAATCCGAAAAGCGCAGATATCCGAGCTCCACATTCGTGCGCAAACAAGCGAGCTTTACAGCGCCATAGGCGTGAATTAAGGCCGGATGGATACGCCGTGTTGTGAGCGGAAAATTTTCCAAAGCACGTTCCGTGTGGATGCCATGAAGGGCATGGGCTGGCACATGACGTTCGCCTAATAAATCTTTTTCAACACGATAATCTGCTGCCAAGGCTCTTCTCCTGATAGATGTTCCTTCCCCTCAAGACGAGGGATGTTCTTTTCCACAAAGATAAAAGAAAAAACTGACAATTGCAAAAATTTATTGTATCATTCTAAACGCCAAAGCGAAACAGATTCTTGCAGGAGGCTCTACAGATGAACAAATGGCTCATATATGGCGTGCTCGTCTGTAATCGTTTGGAAACGGCGGCGGCTGTACAAGCGCTTTTGACGGAATATGGCTGTAATATCAAGACACGCCTGGGCTTACATCCTGTCGCTGAAGGCTCCTGCGCGGATAAAGGCCTTATCTTGCTGGAAATGTATGGCGAGGAGGCCCGTTGTCGGGAATTGGGCGAGCGCCTTGCTGCTCTCCCGGGCGTGGAAGTCAAAAGCATGGAATTTTGCTGTTAACGGCTAATTGCCATTTGCCCCAGCACAAACACAGGAAGCTTTTGACGAAGCTTTGTTAAAGCTTTCGTAGATAGTTGCTGTCTGCTTTTTTGCCTATTTTTGTGCCAGAAGGACGATGTTTGAGTCAAAGCCTGATGTTATCGTGATTGACGGCTCACAGGGCGAAGGCGGCGGGCAAATGCTGCGTACGAGCCTGTCGCTGGCTGCTGTATTGGGCCAGCCTGTGAGGATTATAAATATTCGGGCGGGGCGGCCTAAGCCAGGCCTCGCCGCCCAGCATTTGACAGCTTGCCGTGCTGTGGCGACTGTGTGCCAGGGGGAATTAGAGGGCGATGAATTGCGATCACAAGAAATTATCTTGCGGCCCGGCTTTATACGCGGCGGAGAATTTGTATTTGATGTTTCTGATATCGCCTCCAGCGCCGGCTCTGTGTCGCTTATTTTTCAAGCGCTTTTGCCGCTCCTCTTATTTTCCTCACAGCCTTCACATATAATTTTGCGCGGCGGCACGGATGTCCCCTGGAGCCCTGTTTATGCTTATTTGCAGGAAGTTTTCAGGCCTGTATTAGCTCAGATGGGCGCTACATTCCGTTTGCAACGAAACAGAGCGGGCTTTTATCCTGCCGGCGGAGGCGAAATGGAGGCTTTTGTGGAGCCTTTACAAAAGCCTTTGCAGCCGCTTACATTCATTGAACGGGGCGCTATTCGCACATTAGGATGTTACAGCACAGTGGCGGCATGTTTGCCGCATCATATCGCTAAAAGACAATGTCAAGGCGTCATAGCGCAGATTGCAGATTATGGCTTTGTCCAGACAAAAGAAGATCAGCCGCCGTCCGGCGGGCCCGGGACATCCTGTCTGGCATATGCGATTTTTGAGCGCGGCGCTGGCGGCTTTACGGCTTTAGGCGAACGCGGCAAAAAAGCGGAAGATGTGGGCAAGGACGCAGGCTGTCAGCTGCGGGAATTCTTATCCAGCCCCGCCACTGTTGATGAACGCCTTGCGGATCAATTACAGCTTTATTGTGCGCTGGCTGAAGGCCGTTCAGCGCTTTTAACAAGGCAGCTCACAGGACATTTGCAAACAAATGCTGCTGTAATCGAGCAAATCACAGGCGTCTCGTGTGAATTTAACGCGCGGCCAAGCGCTGTGCGCCTGGATATTTCTGGAATAGGATGGCATCCCCAAAAGAAAGGAGGCAATCCTAAAAATGTCTGACAAAGATGATTTTGAATACAAACAGGATAAGGAATCACAGGACGAAAAGCCCAAAGAGACATATCGGAAAATAGATATGCGCGTGGGGCGGCGACAAGAAAAAACTGAATCCGCTCCAGAAACAAACGCTGCGCAGCCGTCAGCGTCTCAAAAAGCAACAGCACAGGCTGAAGAAGCTTCCCCAGATTTTTCTGGGCCAGAAGAACAAGCTTCGGCGTCCTCTACAGCCGAAGCCCCAAAAGGCGAGGAAACTGAGGAAGCACAGGAAGCGCCCGAGACACTCAATATGTATGATTTGCTCCGAATGATGCTGGGGATGTGTGTGCAGCAGGCCTGGATACATTTGGGGATACAGCTGGCGCCTGGCGCAAAAGAATTGAAAATGGATTTGCCACAGGCGCGCCTGGCGATTGATACTGTCGCCTATATAAAAGAGGCATTGGCGGCGCAGCTCCAGGAAACAGAAAAACGCGAGATTGAACAGATTTTAGCCACGCTGCGCCTCAATTATGTCCAGCGTGCATAGATGCTTAATTAGCGAGAAAACATACATGCTTTCCCGGATAATTATCGCCTGTCTTTACATCATTTTGTTTTCGTGTGTGCCTTGCAGCGCTTTTTTGTTAGTCCAATCCGGGCGCCCTAAAGCCACAATTGTCATTCCCGACAACGCCTTGCCCGTTGTGCGCGCTGCTGCCGACGAATTGCAATATCATGTCGCAAAATCCAGCGGCGCCATATTGCCAATCGTGAAAGAAAACGAATGCAAAGCCTTTTCCGGAAGGCTCTTTTTAGGCGCTTGCAAGGCCACACAGGCTTTGGGCTTTGCAGCAAAACAGCCTCCGATTAATGGCTATCATTTAGGCCTGAAAGGCAAAGATGTTTATCTTTTTGGCGATGATAGTCCGGGCGATGTATTCGGGATACAACATAACAACAGGACGCGTGTGGGGACGCTGTTTGCTGTGTACGACCTTTTGGAGAAGCAATTAGGCGTGCGCTGGCTGTGGCCCGGGCCCCTGGGGGAAATCATTCCGCCAAAGAAGACAATTAATGTTGTTATTTCGCCTGGAACATACGCGCCGCCCTTTCTCCATGCCCGCTGGCGTGATGGCAGCTTCACAGTCGCTGGCATGAAGGGCTGGGCCAATCCCCAAAATTGCTTAACATTCTTAAACGAGCAGGGCAAATGGCTGCGCCGCCATCGTTTCGCCTTAGGCGTCAATATGGATATCAAGCATGCTTATACAAACTGGTGGGACAAATATCACACAACACATCCGGAATTTTTCAATTTGCTTCCGGATGGGACGCGTCGTCCGGATCCGTTTTATCATGGCGGGGCGCCCAGCTTGATTTCTATGTGTGTCAGCAATCCCGATTTTATTCGAGAGACAGTAGCACAATGGGCAGCAACGCGTTCGACTGAAAATCCGTATCTTGATGCCAGCGAAAATGATACGCCGGGCAAATGTGTCTGTGACGGCTGTTTGGCGCTGGATGAGCCGGATCCGGATATTCCAGTGCCATTTTCGCAGCGGCGTGGGGAGGCGCAACGGCGCTTTGCCGCGGGCGATCCCCAATGGCATGAAGCCTTAGGATCAATATCAGATCGTTATGCTCGCACATATCTGGCGATACAAGCCGAAGCGCAAAAAATTGATCCTGATGTTGTCGTGATGGGCTTCGCCTACGCCAATTATTATAAGCCGCCGCGCCGCACAAAACTGAATGAGCGTATCATTATTGGCATTGTTCCTGCTTTAATGTTCCCCTGGACGCCCGAGAAACGGGAACGCTTCTACAAACAATGGGACGGCTGGCGGGCTACAGGCGCACGGCTGCTTTTGCGTCCCAATTATATGCTGGATGGCCATAATATGCCGATTAATTTTGCGCTGGCTCTGGGCGAGGATTTCTCCTATGCCGCGCAACATGGCATGATTGGCACAGATTTTGATTCTCTAACAGGACAATACGCCATTCAGGGGCCTAATCTGTATATGCTAGCGCGCCTGCATGCCTCGCCGCAGATGAAGCCTGCGGAGATCTTGGCTGAATATTATTCTGCCTTTGGCAAGGCCCGTGACGCTGTAAGAAATTATTGGGAATATTGGGCCACGATATCGGCTCATGTGACGGAAGAAACTGTACAAGCGGCTAATTTACATTGGGCGCATTTTTATCGGGATGCGGATGTCATTTTTACGCCCGGCGTCATGGCTTTTGGCCGCAAATTATTAGAAAAAGCTCAACAAGCTGCTCAGGGCGAGGCGCTGGCTGAGGCGCGTGTGGCTTTTTTGGCCAAAGGCCTGAAGCATGCAGAGCTGACATTGGCCGCGCAGCGGGCTTTCCGTGGCTATCGCGATCGCGGATGGATAGAGGAATACATTGCTGCGCTTCAGGCATTAGATGAATTTCGCGCCGCCCATGAGGCCGAATTTATTGCCAATATGGGCTTTTTGGCCTGGGCCGAGGAACTGACATGGGAGCGTGGGCTAATCCAACGGATGGCGCAGCCGGGCACACGGCTGGCGGATCCCTGGAAATTTATGTGGGATCCGGAAAAGCGCGGCGAGAAAGAAAATTGGTTTGCGCCGGATTTTGAGGATCGCTTCTGGCATAATATTGCCACAACAGCCCCCTGGGAACAGCAGGAAGTCGGAAAACGCTGGCGGGAGGCTCATAAAAAGGATTATGATGGGCTTGCCTGGTATCGCACGACCTTTTCCCTTCCCCCCAGCGATAAGCCCCAGCAAATTTGGCTGATTTTTGGGGCTGTGGATGAAGCCTGCAAAATTTGGCTGAACGGGGAGCGTGTGCACGAACGGCCTTATCCCTATCAGGGGAACATAAATTCTTGGAAAGAAGCTTTTGATGTGAATATCACGCCTTTTGTGCGCCGCGATAAGCCCAATGTGCTGGCTGTGCTTGTGGAAGACAATGTGGGGGCTGGCGGGATATGGAAGCCTGTATGGCTGAGCATCAGTGACGCTCCCAGCGCCGCTAATCTTGTTCCCGATGGAGGCTTTGAAGCCGATCCGCCCACATGGGGCCAGCATATTCAAATCGGCGATTTTCGCTTCGCGCGCGATACACACATTCGCCGCAGCGGCCAGGCGTCCGGCTTTTTGGAATGCTTGGCGCTGGGGCCTGCGGAGAAAGAAGCCCAAATGCGCACACGCGCCTGGGCGCGCTGGCATCGTAGCGATATCGTTGTTAATCCAGAAAAGAGCTACAGATTACGTGCCTGGTATCGGACGAGCGAAGAATTTCGCGGCACAGTGCGCCTGTGGATTACAGGCACAAAAGAGGGCACGCGAGAAGCCCGCGGACTGAATACACAGGGCATCTGGAGGGAGCTGTGCCTTGAGAACATTAAGCCCCAGGCCGACAAGCTGGGGATTTATCTTAATGTGATGGATGGCCTCGGAAAAGTGTGGCTGGATGATATAGAATTAACGGAGCATTCGCCTTCGTCCCCATAAATACATAAAAAAATATGTTAGAGGCCGTATTCCGCAAGGCGATTAGATAGGCTTTGAGCTTCCTTCGAAGCAAATCTCTGGGCGTAGTTGGCGCGGGCAAGATTTTATGCCTCTGTATCTGCGGCAGCCACAGCGGGCCGTGGGGCAGGCGTAGCTGTCCATTCCCATGTGGCATAACGCCTGTCGTGCAGCTCCTGCGCCCGCGCGTGCTCCCATTCCGTGAGCTCGCCCTGTTCAAAAGCAATCTCTAATTGTTCTGCGAAGCCCTCTTTAAGCGCTTCAGCTAATTCCCAAAAGCTCACAGGCCGTCCCAGAATGTCTGCCACGCCACAGGCTTTTTGTTGCAGGCGTTGCTGGCTTTCGGCATCCGTGCCTTCGCCTGGCATCACAGCCAGATGTTCTGCGGGATCGATATGGATAGGCACAGAGCCGTGTTGCATAATCACGCCGCGGCGTCTTGTTTGGGCGCTGCCCACGATTTTGCGTCCTGCCACTGTCATATCGCATTTGGCGGCAGCGGCAAAACAGACAGTGGGGAGGCCCTGCGCGCGCATCCGCTCCGGGCGCGTGCGCTCCGCCAATTCTGCGCCGAGGCCCAGCCGCCGCAGCCCTGCTTCCAGGCCCCGGCTTAAGGTCCGATACGAGCCCATCACACTGCGGCCATTTTCCAGGAGCTGTTCGGGCACGACAACGCTATATGTCAGCTCGTCTTTGTGCAAAATCGCGCGGCCGCCGCTGGGCCGCCTTACAAGGCCAAAGCCACGCGCTTTGATTTCCGACAGATTAATGCGTTCATCCAGCGGCTGAAAAAAGCCCAGGGATACAGCCGGCGGCTCCCAGGCGTAAAAGCGCAATGTGGGCGGAATGAGGCCTGCAACGCCCGCCTCCAGCATCGCCTCATCCACAGCCATATTCCAGGCGCCTGAGGCTGGATCGCTGATAATTAAGCGCCATATCCGTTTTTGTGGCATTGTTTGATCAGCCCCACATACAACACATTCAGGCGGCCAAGACGCCTGCCGCCTGTGTGTTTATTGCTGTCCAAAGGCCCCTGTGTATTCTCTTTTTAGTTTTTGCGCGGGGGATAATACAATTGTTTTTTAGCCTCTCCACAGGGCCTGCCTAATCTTCTGTGATTCCATTATCATCCCAATGCTTATTCTCTTGCGTCTGTTTGCCGCGGAATTGGCATACAAATAATCAATAGCGTCTCGTATGTTTATTCTTCCTCGTCTTCCAGCAAATCCTCGTCGTCCTCTTCTTCCAGCATTTCGAGGGACTCGTTATATTCTTCCGGCGTCATCAAGGAATCCAGATCTGTGCTTTCATCGGGCTTGACGGCAATCAGCCAGCCTTCGCCGTAAGGATCCTCATTAACAATCTCTGGATTGTCCACAGCCTCATCATTGCGCCGCGTGACTTCGCCGCTCACGGGGGCAATCAAATCTTCCACGGCTTTGGGCGATTCGATGCTGCCAAAAGGCTCATCAACCGAAATTGTTGCGCCCACTTCTGGCAGCTCAATAAACACAATGTCCCCCAATTGTTCCGTCGCGTATTCGCTGATGCCAATAAGCAGCTCCTCGCCCTCAGGGCGCACCCACGCGTGTCCTTCATGAAATCTTGTATCTCCGCTCGGCTCCATCTTTGTGCCTCCTTCAAGCTCTCCGGGCTAAAGCCCTTAATCCGCATTGATTGCGCTTGCAGTTTACAGTTTCCCCCCAGCCAACGCAAGACTTTTTCTCGCCTTTTTGAAAAAGATACGAAAATATCAGCTGCTGTCAAGCTAAATTTTTATTTCGTTGGGAACAAAAGCTTTCGTCTCCCCGAAAGACCTGCATTATTATTTGACATCAGACGCAGATTGCTTTAGCGCAATGTTTGAATAGCGGCTTTGATTTGTTCCACTTCTTCTTTCGTATTGAGCACGCCGATTTCCAGATCATAGACGGCCGTTTCGCCCGGCTGCAAAACACGCAAACGCCCTTCTCGCCGATCCTTGACGCGGCCCTCCACAAGGCAGTTGGCTGGCTCCAGGCCTGTAACATATGTCCCCTCCGCCGGCATCTTCCATTGTGTAAAGAACGGCAATTGATTTTTGTTGTATTTGATGTAAATTCCCAGTGCGCAGCAATCGTCCGCATTCGTGCGGGCGAAGCCCACAATCGTGTTGCCCTCTTCGTCTGTGGCGACATCATGATAATACACGAGCTCAGGCTGATGGGGGATAGGGGCGGGGAATTGCGCCCATGTATCCAGATGGGGAGCCGCCACTTCATCCCGCGGCCTCGTCTCGCGGGAATTAATCAGATATTCGCTGTCGTCCCAGACGAGCGGAAAGCCCAAATTGCAATGATACAAGAATTGATGCTCCTGCGGCTCCCAGCCCTCGTTTGTGACTTCATCATGAATCCAGATTTTATTTTCCCCCAGCTTGGCGCTTACTTTGCGCTTCAAAACGAGATTGGCGCCGAACACAACAGCCTCGCGGATTTTCCCCTGGGCCCAAAAGACATATTCATCCCCCTGCCATTCGCCATCCACATACAGATTTTTGGCCGGAATGTTGCTGACGCGGCCATGCAGGCCGAGGCTGCCTGTCGGAATCCATTTGCCTGCTTCAGGATCCCAGCACGGCTCGCCTTCACGGCTGGATGTGTCCTGATGCGGCGCGCCGGCATAGCTCATGCCACATGTAATCACGAGCCCGCCATAGAAACTGCGCAGCCAGCCCAGCCCATCGGGCTCAAAGTAGGGCGCGGCAATATCGCCTGTCTGCGAACGCCAGCACAAGGAGCGGCCACAGAACTCCGCCGAGGAAATATCCAGCGCCCGTCCCGCCAAACATGTGAAGGAAAGGCCTGTGCCTGTGCGAAAGAGCACAGCCTCGCAGCCCGCCTCATTGCCCTCCACCAGCATGATGCGCCGCGCTCCGCCAATCTGATCTATGTCTCCCACATGTTTCATCAATTCCGCGCGTGTCCAATAGCGCCCAAACAGATAAGGCATAGCCAATCCTCCTTCGTTTATAATATAATGAAACGGCACTTTTTTGATATTGAGGAGCACAAAGCAATATGCGTCAGCCATTGTCTTTATTCCTTCTTTTTTTGCTTTGGGCTTCGCAAATTGTGGGAGGGGCAGCCCAAACGCCTTCGCCCTTGCAAGCACTGTTGCATATCTCTTTTGATGGCCATCCTCAAGCCCAGCCGGCCTCTGTAAACGTCCGAAATGCCGAAAAATTATCTTATGTGGAAGGCGCTGTCGGACAGGCCGCGGATTTTTCCAGCGGCGCCTGTGTCGAATATACGAATCTGCCTGCGCTTCATTTGCCCGCCGGAACAATTGAGCTTTTTGTGAAGCCCTTACACGAGCCACAGGAGCGGGAAGATCATTATTATGTGCAATTTTTACGCGCGGACGGATCCTGCATTCTGGAAATTACATTCACGCATGTGGAAATGTCGGCGCAAGTTACAATACGAACAGCCAAGCAAATGTTTCGCCGCTATGGCTGGGGCTGGCCTGGCCATAGCTGGAATCATCTTGTGATTACATGGGACGCGGAAGGCGCGTCGCCGACAGGCTTGCGGCTATATATCGGCGGCAGGGAATTAGGCTATCCGGCGAGCTGTCAAGCGCTGGAGCAGCCGGCAATTCTTCGTGTAGGCGGCAAAGAGCCGCAAGCAGGCCCCTGGGCGAAGGCGTATATAGATGAGCTGACGATTTACAATCGTTGTCTGACGCGTTTGCAAGTCAAAGCTCTCGCCTCACAGGCGCAAAAGCCCTTTGCCGAGAAATTGGCGGCCATCACGACGCTTGTGGCCAAAGAGAACGCAACGCAGGCACGCTTGCGGGAACAACTTTTTGCCTGCCCATTAGGCATCATCTATGGCCGCTATACTTCCTTGTTGAATTGGCCCGAGAGCTTCTTTGCCCTTCTCGATATTCCTGTGCCGACGCCCCTTAGCGAGGATGCGCTCGCCCAAACGGACTTGCGGGCATATAAAGTATTGATTGTTCCTGGCGGGGGCGGCTTGCGGCTAACAAAAGAAAATCAAGAGGCTCTCATTCAATATGTGCAAGCTGGCGGGGGCTATGTCGGGATATGCGGCGGCGCGATTACAGCGAACAAAATTGGGCTGATTGATTGCGAGTCCTACAATTTCAATGTGCGGGGCTCTGTGTGGACGAAGCTGCAGACGCATCCTATAACACAAGGCTATGATATGGAGCGCAGCATTCTGTTTCCCCACGCCAGCGGCCCGCTTTTTGTGCCCAAAACAGAAGAGCAAAAGACAATCGCGTATTTTGATGTAGGCAATCCGCCGCTGCCGCGCTTTTCCCATACAATTGTGCGGGAGCTGGGCCAGGGACGTGTTGTCGCCTTCAGCGGCCATCCCGAAAGCTCCCCGGACACGCGCCCACTGCTGCGCCAGGCCATTATGTGGGCAGCCCGGATTTTAGAATAAAAGCAACTGCAAAGCGAGGCGTTTATGTACGAATTAACAGTGCAACGCACATTTTCTGCGGCACATTATCTGCGCGATTATCAAGGCCCCTGTGCGCGGCTGCACGGCCATAATTATCGCGTGGAGATTACAGTGGCGGGCGAAAAACTGCAAGAAAATGGCATGCTGATGGATTTTGGCCTGCTAAAAGCCCTTTGCGATGATGTGCTTGCCCGCCTGGATCATCAATGCCTGAATGAATTGCCTGAATTCGCCCAGCAAAATGTCACAGCCGAAAATCTGGCCGCGCTCATCTATCAATGGATGGCAGAACGTCTATCTTCCTCCCCTGTATGTGTAACGCGCGTGCGCTTGTGGGAAAACGACACTTCAAGCGTCACATACATTCCCGATTAGCCACACTAATGCTGCCGGATTATATTAGGCCGGCGGCTGGGGCGAGGACGGCATTTCTTGTTCGCGTCCTTCAATCTGCGCAAAAAGCGTTTCTACACGCGCTTTCTCCTCGGGCGTTTGCCGGAAGAAATAGCCTTCTCCGAGAAAAACAGCGAATGTGACAAACAATTCAGCGCCTGTCGTGAGCGTCCAGGCCAAAGCTTCTGAAGGCGGCCCCCCAAATAGCTTCTCAGCCAGCACATTTGTCAGCCCGCATTTGAACAACACAAATGTGGCGAAGCCTCCCAGCCAGGAAGCCAGCGCGCCGCGCCATGTTGTTCTCTTCACAATCATTCCGAAGAGCAAGGGGACAGACACGGGCCCCAGGACAGCTGCATACCAATCCATCATTGCCTTAAAGGCGCCTCCCAGGCCTTCTGTGGCCAGCGCGCCCGCAATCGTCAAAAGGCCAAAAACGCCTGTCGCCAAATAGCCCACTTTTAACAGCATATCCTCCGTAGCTTGCGGACGAAAGCTACGCTGATAAATGTCCTTTGTAAACACGCTGGCCAGAGCGCTGAGATCGGAATTAATCATGGACATTGTGGCGGCAAACATTCCCGCGACGAACAATCCCAACAGCCCTGGCATCAGGCGCGGCAATTGCTGTTGCGCCACGACAATATACGCCATTTCCGGATCGGCGACAGGCCCTACAAGAATAGGCGCCGCCCACACGGGAATATACAACGCCAGCGGATAGAGCAAATACAGGAACGCAGACAAGAGCGCCGCCTTCTTGGCCTCCGCCGCTTTGCCCATTGAATAGAAGCGTTGCGCCAAGCCCCATGTGCCGCCGTTATAGCTCAATGTAATGACAACGAAAAATACAGATAAACGCGAAAGGGGAAATTCGCTGCTGAGCAGCCGCGCCGGCGGCGTGCGCGGATCCCGCCACATGGCCCACCAGCCCCCGACGGAAAACAATACAACAGGCACAAGCAGCAATGTAATGCTGTATTGCACGAGAAATTGGATGAAATCGCTATATAATTCCGCCCACAGGCCTCCCATCAGCAAATACAAAATCGTCACGCCACAGCTCACAAAAATCGTGCCGCGAATGGGCAAGCCTGTACAAGCATTGACAATTTTGGCCAGCGAATAAATTTTGGCTCCTTCATCGACAAATTTTACGCCGATGCCGCTCCAGGCCACAAGCTGGCGCACGAGATTGTTGAAACGGCGCTCCAGATATTCGCAGGGCGTAATCACGCGCAGCCGCGTCCAGCGCGGCGCCCAGATGTAGGCACCCGCCAACATGGCCAAGAACACAGGCAGCGCAAAGACTGTCCAGATATTCAAGCCTACTTTATAAGCCAGGCTCGCATAGCCTACAAAGGCAAAAGCGCTGTAGCCGGAGACATGATGGGAGATGGCGGCCAGCCACCACGGAATATTATGTCCCCCCGCAAAATAATCATCTACGCCGCGAATCAGGCCCCGTGTGATAAAGCCCAGCGAAGCCATCAGGCCAAAAAAGGCCACAACAACAAGCCAATCCGCCCCTGTAAACATAAAAGCCTCCTGCCGAACAAGCCAATCATTGTTGTCTTTCAATTTTCCCAAAAGCCTTCTTATTCCTGCTTTTGGGAATCTTTTTCAAATGGAAAAAGCCGTTTCGCTGCAAAGAGAAAATTGGAGAAATCATTGACAGAAGAAGGATAATGCCTGTGAAAAGAAAAAATTTTCTGCAGCACAAGAAGAACACACGAAATTTCTCAGGCGATTGAACAAGCTGACAGTAGAAGGGAGAAAGCCAATGGAGCCCATTATCAGGCGCTTTGACAGAAGCGAGCCGGCCAAATTGGCCGCAAAGGAATTGCGACGCTGTTTGTCGCAAATCACAGGCCAGCGCTGGACTGTGCGCTGCACACGCCATTATGATCCTCAGGCGCCGGGGCTGTGGCTGGGCCTGGCGCAAAACGCCCGCGAACAGAAGCTCGCTGCGACAGAATCCAGCACGCCCTCTTCGGAAGATGAAATCCTCATTAGCACAAATGCTGAAGGGGGGCTCATTGCTGGCTCCAATCCTCGCAGCATTCTCTTCGCGGCCTATCGCTATCTTACAGAGCTGGGCTGCCGCTGGCTGCGGCCCGGCCCCACAGGAGAATTGTTGCCCACGCTGAAGCAATTGCCGTCTGTGAATGTCCATGAGAAAGCCTCCTATCGACATCGGGGCGTATGCATTGAGGGAGCTGTGGGCTGGGAGCATGTGCGCGACATCGTGGATTGGCTCCCCAAGCTGGGCTTTAATGCTTATTTCATTCAATTCCGCGAAGCCTATAATTTTTTCCAAAGATGGTACGAACATGAAGGCAATCCTTTATGGACAGGCTCCCGAGCCGCCTCCGCTCCCCAAAAATTTACAGTGGAGCAGGCTGTGGAGCTGACGAACAGATTGCGCCGCGAAATCAAACGGCGAGGCTTGGATTTGCATCTCGTGGGACACGGCTGGACATGCGAGCCTTTGGGGATTCCGGGCAAAGGATGGTTCCCGCATGAGGGGCCCATTCCGGCCGAGGCAATTAAATTTTTGGCGGAAGTGAATGGCGAACGCAAGCTATGGGGGAATATCGCACTGAATACAAATTTGTGTTATGGCAATCCCGAAGCGCGAGAAATTATTACAAATGCCATTGTGGCCTATGCTCAGGACAATCCGGATGTGGACATTATTCATTTTTGGCTGGCGGATGGCAGCAATAATCAATGCGAGTGTCCGCTCTGCCGTCCGCATCGGCCCGCGGATTTATATGTCCGCATGCTGAATGAGCTGGACGAGAAGCTTACAGCGGCGGGATTGCCTGTCCGTATTGTTTTTCTGGCTTATGTGGATTTGTTGTGGCCGCCCGTCAAAGAGAAGATAAAAAATCAGGAGCGCTTTATTTTGATGTTTGCGCCCATTACGCGCTCCTATTCCAGCTCTTTTATGGAAGCGAAAGTTAGCACAGCCAAGCTGCCACCTTATCGCCGCAACAAATTGCAGTTCCCGCGCGATCCTGCTGTCAATCTGGCTTTTTTGAAAGCCTGGCAAGAGATGTTCCATGGCGAAAGCTTTGACTTTGATTATCATTTCATGTGGGATCATTATAAGGATCCGGGACAGATGGCGCTGGCGCGTGTGCTGCATCGCGATATTCAGGGCTTGCGGCGCATTGGACTGGATGGCTTTATGAGCTGTCAAGTGCAGCGCTGTTTCTTCCCCACAGGAATTGGAATGACAATTTTGGGGCGCACATTATGGAATCGCCAGCTTTCCTTCAAAGAAATCGTGCAGGATTATCTGCAAGCCAGCTTTGGGGCAGATGCTCCGCATGTGGAGCAATATCTGGAGCGCCTGTCGCGTTTGTTTGCTCCGCCCGTGTTGCGCGGCGAAGCGGATCCCCAGCAGGCAATTAAAGGCTGGCAGGCTATTCCCAGGCTCGTGGATCAGATGGCGCCTATCATCGCCCGTAATCTGGGCCAGGGGCAGCCCGCCCAGGCGCATTCCTGGCAGCTTCTGGCTGATTTCGGGGAACTGTGCATCCTGCAAAGCGAGGCCCTTGTGGCGCGTCATACGGGCGCCCCTGAGGCTCGCGAAGCGGCCTGGCGCGTAATTGATTGGGCGCGCCGCCATGAAAAGCGCCTGCATCATGTATTCGATGTCTTTGAATTCATTCTGACTTTTGGCGGCCTTCTCGGGCTTTCACGAGAAGAATTAATGCGGCCCGGGGCTTCCTGAGACAACATAACCGCCATATTGTCCTTTCCAACATCATCAGCTTTCACAAGACAAACAAGCTGAGGAGCTTAAACAAAAAATTATGAAAGCCATTGCCTTGCTTTCCGGAGGATTGGATTCTACAGTGGCGGCCTGGCTGGCCGCGCAGCAGATGTCGATCGAGCTTGCGTTGACGATGGATTATGGCCAGCGTGCCGCCCCGGCCGAAATTGCTGCCGCGGCGCGTGTGGCGGCTGCGCTCGGCATCCCTCATCGTGTAATTGCTTTGCCCTGGATAAAGCAAATTATTCACAGCGCCCTGACGGATTTTTCCTGTTCTTTGCCTCATTTGCAGCCCGAAGAATTGGATGCGCCAGCTGCCGCCCACGCCGCTGCGGCTGTCTGGATTCCCAATCGCAATGGCCTGTTTATTAACATTGCTGGCGTCTTTGCGGAGGCGTTAAGCTGTGAAGGCATCGTTGTGGGCTTCAATGCCGAAGAAGGGGCTACATTTCCCGACAATACGCCTGAATTCGTACAGGCGGCCGAACAGGCTTTGCGCTTTTCGACGCGGACAGGCTTACGGATAATCGCCCCCACATTGCACATGACAAAAGCGGAAATTGTGCAGGCGGGCCGCGCAGCCGGCGCGCCTTTGGAATTTGTCTGGAGCTGCTACGACGCTGGCCCCAGGCCCTGCCAAAAATGCGAATCATGCCTGCGGCTGCGCCGCGCTTTAGCGGAGAGCCAATAACAAAACATTATCTGTTTTGTCTCACAGACAATATGCTGACGCACTAAGAAACATATAGGGGGGCTTTGTTCGGCTTGATTTTCAGCGTTGCTTGCCAGGAGGCAAAAAGATATGCCGCCTAAATCGCTTGTGTATACAGCCGCTTCTCCCTGGGCGCCACGCGCGCCGCTCATGCCGCACACGCGGCAGGAAGGCTCCGATTTTGTCATTGTGTCCAATGGCAGCGCGGGCTGTTATGGGGGCTGGGAGCTATGTTATCCCCTGCCGCAGACGGAATGGATCGAGGCGCAGGCGCAGGCGCAGCTCCGCGGCTTGAAATGGGGGCTGGATCATGTGCATGCAGCTGTCGTATGGGAAGGCTATGAGCCTTTGGGCGTCAAATGGGAGCCGCTTATGCCGGAGGCGGCTGACGGCGAGGCTATCTTATTTCGTATGCTTTGTCGCCGTCCGCCCCAGGCCACGGGCTTGCGTGTGCGGCTGCTGATGGCCTGGGCTGCGGAGGGGCAAATACGCTGGCAGAAAGTCTGTGTGCAGCCTGCAGCGCCTCCGCCGGCGCGGCGCTGGCGTTTGGGGGCAGCGGGCGGCCCTGTAGGCAGCGGCAAGCGCACAATGAAAAAGAATGTGGAAGCGTATCTGGCGCTTGCGCGGATGGGCGCCGAACAAAATGTGGATTTATTATGTATGCCTGAAGTCATGCTCTCCACAGGGCTGCCCAGCAATCCTGAAGCTATTGCGAAGCAAGCCATTTCCATCCCCGGCCCTATGATTGAGCCTTTTCAAGAGCTGGCCCGGGAAGCAAAAATGGCCCTATGTTTTTCTGCGTGGGAGAAAAATCGCGAACTTGTCCACAATTGCGCTGTCCTGATAGGCAAGGAGGGCGAATTAGTGGGCAAATATCGCAAAGTGCATTTAGCTTCGCCCCTGGAAATATGGTGGGGCGTCACGCCGGGCCACGAATTTCCGGTGTATGAAGTCGCAGGGGCGCGCATTGCAATGAATATCTGTATGGATTCCTCTGCTCTGGAGTCCGCCCGCGTCCCGGCGCGGCTGGGAGCAGAGATTTTATGTCTGCCGATTATGGGCGATCATCGCGCCCAGCGCTATTGGCACGGCTTGGATAGCGATTTTGATATGGAGCGCTGGCTGGCCATTCAGCGCACGCGAGCAATGGACAATCAGATTTGGCTTGTTATTTCCCGCAACAATGGCCCGGGCACAGGCGTGTTTGCTCCGGATGGCAGCGTGCTGGCGCTTGCCTCAGACAAGCGCCTCGTGTATGCGGATGTGGATTTGAATGAGCTGCCGCGTACTTGGACATGGGCGACGGCGCGCAATGTCTGCTGGTGGGAGCGCCGTGAGCCTGCTTATAGTCCCCTGCAAATGACAGTGCCGCGCCCAGAAAAGCCTTTAGATGGGCCCCGTACATAGAAATGGAGCGGCCCCGCTTTGTTGTCTTACATTGGCGTCAGGGATTAAGAAAGCGTGGAGGAAATTGGAGGGGGCGGCCTTCTACGGCGCGCCCCCCTTGCTTTTTGCTTGGCTTAACTTTATGCAGGCCGTGCGCCGTGTTCCTCTGGCCCGCTACACCCAAAAAGCGTATGTATTGATCTGCAGGACGATGCCGATAATAGTCCACAGGCTGCCCACAATAAATTCCCCCATTATCAGCCCCAACGCGAAGGGAATCGCCCGTTCAAAGGTCTTGAAGCCGAAATAATGCAATATCACGGTCTTAATCAGCCAGGCGATAAGAATAGGCAGCCACAAGCAATTCATCGACCAGCTGGAGGATATCGCGTAGCCCACGGGATGTAAGGGCCACCAGATAAAATTAACACGCAGTGTCATTAAAAGCCATGTAAAGAAAAAGCCGACGGCATAGGCTCCCAGCCGCGGCCAGCGCGTCGGAAAGGGCGCGTTAAGCCAGGACGCTAATTCATTGAAGGGCTCCTGGCCAAAATAGCGGCTTGTGCCGCCTGCCCGCGCCGCCATTCCATAGCTGTAAAATAAATGAATTTGCACAATCCATGCCGCGAAGACGCCCACAAAGGTCGCCAGCGTCAGGGCGCCCGCCATCGCCGATTGCCGTATGCCTGCGGCCTGAGCAATTTTGAACGCCTCTAATTGAATAGGCATGGGATGAGCCCGATACGCGCGATTGAACCAGAAACATAATTTCAGGGCTGTCAGCTGCTGGGCGTCCAGAATAGCGCGATTTGTGCCGAAGATGTTCGTTAAAATCAAATCCGGCCCGCCGCGATGTAAATCATGAGCGGGCGGCCCCAATTCTGCGCGCACGCGCGTCACTGCCAGCGATATGCCGAAATACAGCAGGAAAAATAACACAGCCAGCCAGGCCCACATCCCTAAAGCCCGCGCAAACGCGATAAGAAACACAAAGCCCCCCAGAATAATCCAGAGCGCTGCGCGATAGGACATCGGCTCCTCGCTGTCGTCGGAAGAGCGAGGGGGCAAGGAGGAAATGGCGGCTTGGGACTCCGCCTGGGCAGCCCGGACGCCCGCAGCGTGTTGTCCGGATGAAGCCCTGTCCTCTTGCGCACGGGCGCTAATGGCAGCTGTATCCTCCGCGGCTGCATCAGACTCACAAAGGCCAGATCGCGGCCGCGCCACAGCCTCCCACACTTCCTTCAAATAATGCCGCGCCATCCACAAGGCGAATGCCGTCAGCCCCAGATACGCCGCCGAAGATTGTTCTTCCACATAAGGAAAGCCCGGAATCTTGTCCAGCCCCAAAAGCAAGGCTACGAGCCGCTGGGCTTTCCAGAACAGATAGAAAAACCAGCAGGAGAAGGCTAAATCCAGCGGCAAGAGCATGCCGATGCCAATCGCAAAGGGATAAAACGAAATCCGCGTGCCGGCCAGCGCCCGCCAGGGATAGCCCACAAATAATGTGCGCATATACTGATCGTAATGTACGACACGCACTTTAATCAGCGGCCAGGAGGGCAAAAGCTCATGGAGGCCGTTATTGAGGTCCACAAGCGCGGCTAGGCCAAAGCCCAGCCACATCAGCCAGTTGCGAAACAAGGGCAGCCCTGGCGTGCTCAAATCCAGCGGCAGATGTGTGATGGGATAATTCAGCTTCTCCAGATCCATCCAGCGCCGCCGCAAGAGGGCGTTGATCGCGAGCATAACTGTGCTCAACACGAAAAGAAAAATCGCCCAGCTACAGGCGGGCGCCGCCCAGGCGAGCATGCGCTCCTTTGTAAAAAAAGTCGTATAGCCCTCAAAAGCCGGCTCATATATCCGCGGATCGCGAATGCTCAAATGTGCGGGAATATAGCGAAAGAAGAGTTCTTCCCATTTATTTTCCGGCGAGGCTAAATAAAAGGGCGTAATCACTTGCGGCGCCACGACTTGCACGAGATCATGGCCCGCCAGTGCCGAAGCCACTGTGACCATTACATAAATCACAAGAATCTCATTGCGATGCAGGGCAACGCGAGAGGATAGGCGCCGCAAAAGCTCATTAACAAGCAAAAAAACTGTAAGAATGAAAATAGAATTAAAGAACAACGACACAGTCGTGGGATGCCCCTGATAGCGCACGACTTCCATCTGGATGACCCAATAGGCATTCAGAGGCAAGAGCAGACAGGCAATAATCAAGGCGCGGGGCGTAACGCCACGAGCGCCGGGATGTGTTCCCGGCGCTCCAGAGCGCGCTGCGGAGCGAATGGGCAATGTCGCCATATTGTTCCTGTGATTTTCTTTCCGCTTTATATTTCAGAGCCTCAGGGCTGCGCCTGTCGTTGTCGGCTGAAGACTTTCGGCCACGGATTGATGTCTGCCATCCCCGAGCTGCTGATGGCCCGCGCCATCCGATTGCGCCACGCATAAAGCGCCGCCGGCTCCCGTGAATATTCGCTCATGCTTTTTACGAGCTTTTCGGGCACTGCCAAGGCTTCCCTGGCTTCGTTAAGCCATGCCTGCTCTTGGGCAGTAAGCTGGGGCTTCGCCTCATAGGCCTGGATGATATGCTCCAAAATCACTGCATAGGCATAATCTTCCAGCCCGTCCCGGAAATTCTCCAGCCGAATTGTCGGCAGCGGCGTGCCATCGGGCCCCACGCATGTCCAGGAGCCGTCCCCGTGATATGTCGTCCAGCTGCGCGGATCCCAATCTGTAAATGGCCCGCTTGTAATGGGTTTTTGCGCATTCCAAATGCTGATTTGATAATACAAAAAGCCGTCAGGGCGATATTTAGCTGTTTGCGCGCCCATTAACAGCCGGCCTTCAATTGCCGGATATTCCACAAACATATTGCAATAGGGATGATGAGGCCCGCAGCAGATGTACCACCATACTTGTTTGCCTTCCGCGCGCACGCGCTCCGCAAGCGCTCGATCATAGCGCGGCGTCAGCGGACAGAACGCATCCATTGATTTAATCACTGTTTGCGTCCCATAGCTGTGATCGTATGTTGTCGTCATAATTGTGACGCCGGGACATTCCTGCTTGAGCAGCCGGGCAGCCCGTTCCACGCCCGGGAACAACTCCTCCGGATTTTCATCACACCCATAAATATACGCATGCTCCAAAAGCCCCAGCGCTTTCGCCTGCTCATAAGCTGCTTTTATGCGGGCCAGCGTATTTTTTCGCCAGGCTTCCTGTTCTTCGGGCTTTTCGCCTAAAATCGCATAATAGCCCAAATTAAAGCGCCCCAATTGGCCACGTTTTTGCAGCCGCTGCAAAATTTCAAAATCCGGACTGCTATGATGATAGAGACTATCATATGTGATGTAATAATCGGCTAGAAAATCGCCCCATTCCAGCCGATGACGCTTCCAGGCATTGATCGGATATTCGGGGGATTTGCGCCATTCTGCTTGCGCGGCCTTTGTTGTTTCCAGAGGATGATCATGCGGCCCAAAAGTTATCGCCAGATCCAGCGGCGAACGATCGGGCAGCACAAAGGGATACACATCCACACGCAAATTGAACACATACACAGCTTCATTTTCCACGAGCACTTCTAATTTGCCTCGATAGCGCCCGGGCGGCTGCTGTTTGCCCGCCCGAAAGCGTATCCAGAAAGCCTGCGCATCCCCAGGCTGAATGTCAACGGGCCCCATAAATTCCAGTATGGGATCGGGCCACCAGCCAATATGCGGCGTTCCATAAGGCGGCACAGCCTTCGTTTCCACATAGCCTACAGGCGCCACTTTAATCGCTGCTTCAGGGAAAATATGTCCCTGCGAGTCTTGCAAGTCTGCCACGCGTACTGTTACATTTTTCGCCGCTTTGTTTAGGGGCAGGACAATCACTTGCAAGGATTCCTTTTCATTGCGAGCCAGCGAGAGGCTCACTGTTGTCCGTATTTGAAGTTCCAGCCCCAGCGCCCGCGGCAGAATTTTCTCCATCGAACTGGCAAAGCCCACTATCATATCTTCTGGCGCTTGTGAGGAGATGCGTACACGGGGCTGGATGGCTTCGAAACGCGTTTGTAAGCGCGCCAGCTCCTGCAGCCGTTTTAAATTGTCTTCTAATTTTTGGCTCCAGAGCGCGCCCTGTAAGAGGCTATCATCGGGCTGCGCTAATTTTTGCGCAAAGGCCGAAATTTGTCTTTCGTATTCCGCCAGCTGATTTTCCGCCCATTGATTATGTGCCGCTTGGCCTGCTGCCATTTGTCTAATTGCGGCCCGTACTTCATTAATCCGCTGGCGCAGGACTGTGATTTGTTGCTCCTGCAAGCGGGCGAAATCTTGCAGATAGGCAGTCGACGGCGGAGGAGCTGGCTCCCTGGGCTTCAAAAGCTGCACCGCATCCATATACACTTCCATATCCCCCACAGGCCGCTCTGTAAAGAAATGCAATGTTGTTATATCGGCGGGATTAATTTTTCTTTCTGTCAATCCCGCCAGCGGGATTTCTACGGCCTGATAGCTGAAGGGCGCTAGCGCAACACGATGATAAAGCCCTGCTCGCACGAGCACTTTGGAATCTGTAATGAAAAGCATCAGACGCTGCGGATAGGGCGTGGCGTTTGTGAGCGCGAAAAACAGCCTGTCATAGCCCTGCCAGTCCTTTAACGCCGGATTAGCCTCCACAGCAGGCCATTCGCCCATCCCGGGCCGCCATTGCGGCGTACGCAGGCATAAGGCATAGCGTCCGGAAATAGCAAAACGCGCCTCCCGGCTGACGGGGAAATTGCGATTTGTCGTCGGGCGCCCCTCATCATGCCAGACTTTTATCTCCGCTTCGTCCTCAAAATCAAAAAGCATTGTCCCCGCTTGCGCCGTCACAGGCCATATAGCAAATACGAATAGAAAGCCCCACAGCCATTCTTTCATCGTTCCTCCTCCTGAAGAAAATTTTTCTCTAAAAATATGTGGAGGCGATGTGCTTTGAATAATTTTTTAAACAATTCAGCTTTTTAGGCTTCTATTCCTTGTTGCTTTTCCGTTCTCCTTCTCTGGCTAAATTAGGAAAAGGAAATGTGCCTCTCTTTCCGAAATAAAACTGGGGAGGCCAAATTTATGTTTAAAAAAATTGCAATTTTTTGTTGTTTAATTGGCTGCCTGTTGGGCTATGGATCCTGGGCCGAGGAGGATTTAGGGGCTACGCCGCAATTGCTACGCAATGTGGGCTTTGAGGAGGGCACAGGCGAGCGAGCGGCTTATTGGGGCGTGTGGCCCCCGCCCGGCTCTCAAGAGGACGTGAGCAGCCTGCGCGACAGCATTGTCAAACATTCCGGCCAATACAGCGGACGCTTGCGGATTACAGCGCCTGATTACACAGGCATTTGCACATGGCATCATCCGGCTGTGCCTGTATTAGCGGGCCAGGAATTAATTTTGCAATTCTGGATGAAAGCAGAAAATGTCGTGGAGCGTGCCGGCTGCGATGTGCAATTGCGGCAGGGGCCCGATAAAATTGTCGGCAGCGCCGCTATGCCCCTCATAAAGGGCTCTTTTGATTGGAAATTAATAACACATCGCTTTGTCATCCCGGCCGGCGTAGATTACATTTGTGTTGTCCCCTTCTTGTATGGCGCTGGCACTGTCTGGCTGGATGATTTTCGTCTCTTCGGCGCGCCCTCTATCGACATTCCCTGTACGCTCCGCAAGCCAAAGATTGACGGACGAGCGGATGATGTATGCTGGCAAAATGCTGCCGAGCTGAGCGGCTTTATTGTCAACGATGGCTCTGGCCCCCCTGAACGGCCGACGCGCGTTAAGGCGCTCTGTGATGCGGAAACATTATATTTTTTATTTATATGTGGCAAAAAGCCCCAGGACAGGCTATCGGCTAAAATCACAAAGCGCGATGGCCCTGTCTGGACGGATGACGATGTAGAGATTTTCATCAATCCGCAGGGCGATTTCGGCGATTATTATCAATTTATCGTCAATCCTGCAGGCACATGCTATGATTCACACGGCACAGACGCTTCCTGGGATGCGCAGTGGCGCGCAGCCTGTACACAAACGCCGCAATTCTGGCTTATAGAAATAGCCATTCCCATTCGCAATTTCCCTTTAAATCTGTCTGTTGGAGACGATTGGGGCCTCAATCTCTGCCGCAGCGACAAAATTGCTGGGCAGGCTAGCAGCTGGTCGTGCACATTCGGCAGCTTTCACAATCCTGCCCGCTTCGGGCGTTTTTTAGGGCTGAATTTCAATCTTTTGCCGTATTACGAACGGGACGCACGCAAGCGTGTGGCAGAATTGCGCCACAAATATGAAGCTGCTCTGTTAGGGCTGAATTGGCGTGAGGCGCCTGAAGCTTTATCCCAGCCGCTGAAACAGCATCTTCAGGGGATTCAGAGGGGCTTAGCCGAGCTGGAAGCATTGCTGGCCGCGCCGAAACGTGCATCTAAGCAGGATTGGGCGCAGATACAGCCCAAGGCCGCGCAATTAGCGGAAGACATTAAGGCCCTGCAGACGGCCAGCTTCCGTTTGCGCGTGTGGAATTTGGCTCGCATATCAGGCGCAACAAAGCCTTGTTTTGGCCTGGCCACAGCCCCGGCGATGTGTAAATTGCGTCGGGATGGCGAAGATTTTACGGGCGATGTGGCTTCTGAACTAAATCTCTCTGCGGCGTGCAACGAATTTGAAAGCGCCCAAATTGTTGTTGTCTCCTTGCGTGCACAGGAGATAGAGGATTGTCGGGCCACGATTTCGCCTCTTGAGGGCCCAGGCGGCACAAAAATTGATCAAAAGCATATTAGTCTCGGCCTTGTAGGCTACATCAAGACAGCGCCGCCGGGCTATTCGACAAGCTATGTAGGCGATTGGCCGGATCCAATTATGCCGCTTCGGCCATTTGTTGTCCCAGCTGGCCAGATTCAGCCTCTTTGGCTGCGCATTTATGTTCCGCCTGGCGTACGCCCCGGGCTATATCGCGGCTTTGTCTCTGTGCAGGGGGGAGGCCAGAGCCTGAAGATGGCTGTCAAGCTGCGCGTCTTTGACTTTGAATTGCCTCGTCGACAGCATTTAGCCACGCCTTTTGGCTGTGCTCCAGAAACGCTTTCTTTATGGTACGCCGGCAGCGCAGATTATCGCACACATATGCCTGTGGATGTCTGGAAGCGTTGGAATAATTTTTTGCTGGATTATCGCCTCACGCCCACACATGTGGCCCGCGCTTATGTACAGGAAAGCCGTCTGCCTGATGGCCGCCCACAATACGATTACAGTCTCACAGACGAATGCATGCAGGCTGTGGTGGAGCGACTGCCGGAAAATGGCGTGGCGCTGGCCAGCCTTGGCTCTGTGGGCTGGATAGCGGCTAACGGCGCATCATGTCAGCCTGTAGAAACAGAGGCGCATAGCGGACGTCGCTGCGGGAAAATTGTCTGGCCCAAAACGGACTCTTGGGCCTCCGTAAGCCGTCATCTGCCCGGCGCGCTGCTGGCGGAGCGTCGCTGTCGCGCCTTTCGTTTCTGGATAAAGGCTCTGGAGGCCTCTGACGCTGAGGCAACAATTGTCGCCTTCGTCAATTGCTTCCCGCAGCGCTGGCTGACGACCTTCAAAGTCGGAGATGCACAATGGCATGAAGTGCGCCTGCCGCTTGAACATTATCGCCATAATACAACAGGAGAAAAGCTGGATTTAGCTGGCCTGCGAATTTGTGATAATTTTCAGCTTGTCATAAGCCAGAAGAAGCGTGTCATAAGCTTTCTGATAGATGACATTGTAGCGGAATGTGAGGAAGGCGACCTTGTGCTGGATGATTTTGAGGAAGAGAGCCTGCAGCGGCAACTTCAGGAAAGCTTGGGGCAGCAGATTCAGCATTTCCGCGCCCGTGGATGGCTGCGTTTCGGACATATTTACGCCAAAGACGAGATTCAGCCGCAGGAATATGCGGAGTTTGTGCCATTATATCGCCTGGCGGCGCAAATTGCGCCCGATGCGCCTCTTATGCAGACATATTATATCAATCGCACGCCACAGGAGCTTGTGGGCCCGATTAAAATATGGTGCGCCATTACATCCATTTATGATGAAGCCTTTCTGAGCGCCCGCCGCCGCGCCGGAGAAAAAACATGGCTGTATGTATGTTGTGGGCCGCGGCCTCCGTATGCCAATTTCTTTATTGATGAGCCTGGCATTGATCATCGCATTTTATTCTGGCAGGCCTGGCAGCGCCATTGCACGGGATTGTTGTATTGGGAATCGAATTATTGGCATGGGATGATTCCGGCGGGGGCGAATGAGCCGCGCTGGCCAGATGTGCCGTGGGAGCAAACAAAAGTCGCCACATATCGCGAATTTAAAGTCAATGGCGACGGCTTTTTAATTTATCCGGGGCCAAATTGGACTCCCTGGCCGTCTGTGCGACTGGAAAACATCCGCGATGGCATTGAGGATTATGAATATCTCTGTCTTTTGCGGGAATATGCGCCCCAAAGCAAAGAGCTCTTCGTCGGCAATGACATCTCCCAAGATTTCACGCATTTTACGAAAGATCCGTCTGTTTTATTGCAGCGGCGCCTGCGAATTGCTGCCGCCATTGAAGCTGCCCGCCGCAAAAAATGAAAATGGCGCTGACGTAGCTGCTTTTCGCAGCGCCTGTTAAAAAGCCATTTCTTGCAGCTGAAAGTCTGTCAGGCTATCAATTTAGGGACGGGCACTGACGGGCACTTTGGAGCAGGATTTGGGGCACAGAGCCGTTCTAGAGGGAAAAGCTTAGCATTTGATTCGGGGAAGGGCGGGGAAGGCCAACGCTGGCTTTTCTCATATAAGAAGCCTGGAGAAAGTCCCGCGGCAGGATAAACAGGGGAATACGCCCGAATAAGGCTTATTTTTTGGGCTTTTGCTTTGTTCTGCATTAGCCTCCTTGTCTTTGTGCGGAAGAAAAAAATAGGCGGGCACTTCAAAGGAGCGCTTGCTTTTTGCTTCGGCGTTAGGCGCATTTAGGAAAATTCGGCTAAGGGCCGACGGGAACGCTGATTTCCGCGTGGGCGCCGCTGGCGACATCTTTCAAAGTAATCTGCCACAAGCCGGGCAGGGGATCATAGCCCAGCAGCAGAGACTGGGAGAATGCCCCATGCTCTCCAAGACAATTTTCGGCATATTCGCGCCGCTGGCACCCCCTTGCGTCTTTCACTTCTAGATGAAACACATGGCGGCCCGGAACGCTATTGTCCGCTGTTAATAAACGCGCCTGTATATCCAGCCAGCTTTTTCCGCCCTCCTGCCGATAAGCCGCTTGCGCTTCCAGGCGCCTCACTTCATAGGGCAACAGCGCGTAAAGTTTTGCTTGCCCGGGATGGATCATATCTTCTATTACACGGCGATAGCCCCGATAATCCCCGCGACGAACATCATACACATGGGCGTGGCGGCCAAAATCAATCGCTGTGGGATGAGCGCGCGTGTCGCTGAAGAGAATGCGTTCATCGGGACGCAGCGCAAAATCGCGCAAAATCCCGATATATTCGATTTCGCCCTCGATAAAGCGCACGCGTTCTGTAGCGGGCAAAGGGCGCTTGCCGTGACGGCCCGCATGCACTGTGCATTCTATACGAGGCGTAAGGCCTGCCTCTTTAAGCAGAGCAGCGACGCTCTGGCGGAAGGGCGTCTCCTGGCCGAGCGTGCGCCAGATTTGATAATCCCGGGCCAGCATATTGAGCAAAATGGCTTTTCCTAGTCCGCAATTGTGCGTCAGGAGTACAGGAGCCCCTTTAACAGTGTGAGCCAACGCTGTGGCGCCTGCTGGCGTTAAATTTACAGCAGAAAGCCAATTGCCAAGCGCTGCAATCTCCCCCTTGTTTTCATTCCCCCGTGTGTGGAAATTGTTATTCAGCTCCACTTTTTCTAACGCCATTTGCGGCATTCCGCCGGGAAAGCGCACTCCAAACACATCTGCAAGTACGCCTGGAGCTTCGGGGCGCATCACGCCGTTGAATAGCCCGGGCGCAAAATCAGCCAGAACAATGCCGCCAGCGCGCACAAATTCACGGATTGCCCTGGCCGCCTCCTCATCCAGACGAATACATAAGGGCAGCACAAGCAGGCGAAAGCGCTGGCGCGACAGAACGCCTTGCTTCACGCTGTCTTCAGAAATCACTTCATAGCTGAAGCCAATATCGCGAAGCAACGCCGTGAGCCCTTCCCAGCTGTTCATATAGACATGCGCATCTCCGCTGGCCCAGACGCCGCTCCATTCTGGCGGCTGGGGCAAGGGCGGCAGGCTTGCTGTTTTGTCTATGGCTCCTAAAAACGCTGTGGCGTTTATGCTTCCCTGGCTATGGAGCACGGCCACGCCATCATTTTGTCGCTCGGCATGCAAAAGCAATTTTGCGATGCCGGCGCGCAGCTCGCGAATGCCCTCCAGAGCTTTGGCATAGCCGTGAAGAGGCCCCAAATCTGGCGCCAGCACTCCCGGAAAGGACTGCCATGACGCGCCGTACCAATAATTCAAAGCGTTCATCTGCCGGAAGATCGCCCACCAGGGCAACATTTCCATCGCCTGATAGGGCGGAAAACAGAACACGCCATAAGAGCCAGAATAGACGGAAAGCCGACGGCCTGGCTGCCGGGCGCTGCGATACACATCTAAAGTCATGGGATTGGCGTAGGCGCCGACATCGCCGAAGACTTGCGCCAGCTTCCAATAATTAAAGCCTGTATTGGGGGCAGGATAGACGATTGTATTTTGGATAGCCAGGGAATGGCGAGGATCCACGGCCTGGAGAGCTTCCTGCAGCGTCCGAATGAACTCAATGAGCATATCTTCTCGGGCCAGCTGCTGATCCACCCAATGGCACAAGGCGCCATATTGAGGCGTTGCCGCCTGCAGTTCCCGGGCTGCCTGAACATAGTCAATGGGCTCCACTTGTTCGAAACTATTGTAGCTGGTGCCCCAGGCCTGATTGAGATGTTGGAGATCCTCATAGTGTTTTTGCGCCCACTGAGCCAGATAGGCGCGGGCGGCAGGCGTCCAGTTCTCGGGATAGCTGAAGTCGTCGCCCAGATGATAATGATATAACGGGTAGGCGCCCCATTTTTGCGCGGCCGCCTGCACCGTGCGCGTGTTGACTTCCGGCGTGGCTGTCGGCTCGATCAATTTGAGCTGGCGCATGTTGGCGGCCTGGACTTCCGAGCGCATATTATAAATCGCGGCGGCTTCGGGCGTATCTCCCCGATCCACATCCACGCCATCCTGCGCGTGTTTCCAGTTTCTTTGCCAGAATCTCCCTGTAGTCTGGCCGCCGCCTCTTATCGCTGCCCACATCTTCACGACAAGCTCATCCGCTGGAGGCGGCGGATGGCGAATGATGAAGGAATGACGGGCTTCATGCAGAATCGCCCCCTCCTTCCCCAACAATTTTACATTGACATAATTGTACAGATGGCGGGAGCCCTCCGTGGAGAGGCTGACGGCCACGGCGGGGGCGGCCGGCAACATTCGCCGCTGCACAATTCGTCCGAAATTGTCCTCAATTTCCACGAGCAGCTTTTGTCCGGGCGCCGGAGCGCCAGACAAAGAAATGTTCGCCGCCACGGGGGCATCATGCTCCACAACTCTTTGGGCCAGCGTAATTCCGGCAATTTCCACAGGAGCTTTAATCTGCAGGGCCTGCAGCGTCCAATCGCGTACAGCCTCCTGCTCCCATAGACGCACTAAAATGGCATATTCGCCCGCCGGGAGCAAAGGCAATTTAAGCGCCATTTGCCGGCTTTTGACTTTTATCTGCGATTGATGCTGTTGACGCCCTGCGCGATCCCAGATAATCATTTCCAGGCGGCTGCTTCCGCTCCCGCTATCCACATGTGCCTGCAAAGAAAAAGGAAGGCGCGCCCGCTCCACGGGCATTGCAGGCAAAGAAATATCCAGGCCCGTTGCGGGCCGTTTGGCGGCCCACAGCACTACATGGGCAAGCAGGCTATTCCAGGCTTCTTCTTCCATCCGCGGCAGCCAGTCGTAAACGAGCCAGCCGGGATCGGGAGGGGCGTCGTCGCGGGGATAATCCCACAGGGCAGCCAGACGTCCTGCTTGCGCCTTTTCGTACAATGTCAGTACATCTTTGGCGGCCTCTTCAGGCGTGGCGAAGCGAGCGCGCAACTGCCGCAGCAGGGCGAAGGGGACAGCCTTTGCCAACAGCGCTTGCTGTTTGTCCTCCTGGAGCTTATAGCCTTGCAAATCCAGTCCGTCCAGATAGCCGACAAAGCCAGCGCCAGCAGCAATATGCTCCCGGAGGCGACGCTGGACGACTTCTGGCAATACTGTAAATTGTGTCTCCGAGATAATCACTTCTGGCTGGCGAGACAGCGCCTGCAGGAGCCGCCCCGTCACATCCTCCGCCCGCATTCCTATCCAGCCGCTGGGGAAGCCAAATTGCGAGCGGCTGCGCGTATATACAACTGTTAACTCCATATCCAGACGCTGCTTGAGCTCCAGCGGCCAGCGGCCGTAATCGTAATTGGCAATGGCCAGCACGCGCACAGGGCCCCCAGGCAAATGGGGGACTAAAGGCACATGGGGCGTGATGACATCATGCACTGGCTCCATCATCCGCCTGTCGTCCGCAGGGAAGACGGGCATAATCTGCCCCGTTTCAGGCTCGCCAATTTGATAGAAAGTGCCCAAATCCGCCTGCGCTAAGGCACAGATAATCAGCCCGCCCACAAGCCCGGCGATTGCCAGCCGCCGGGATAATTTCCCCGCCAGGCAGCCCCCTCGCCAGGCCTCCTGTGTCTGGCGAATGACAGGGCAAGGGCCGACTTGTGCGCCCCTATTTACGCGCTTTTTAGCGGTGGCATTGCGGATGAGCATTTTCGCTATATTCCCTTGTTCGGAAGATTTTGGGCTTAAGAGAGTTTTTGCCGGGGGAATTCGCCTTCAGGGTTGTTGCAGACTTCGTGTAAGAGTGTCATAAATTTGCACAGAGCCGGGAAAGTGACGAGCGGCTGGATGCCGTGATCGCCGTTCGGGAAATAGCCGCCCTGCGCCAAAAGCGGGGGAACTTTGCTCATAATCTCCGGCTCAATCAGCGCCTCATTGCCCTCGTTGACGGTCTCCTTCTCCAGCCAGCCAAAAAACACAAAATCCGGGTGGCGCTCCCGCAAGACGAAAAGATTGTTGCCCGCTTTGACTTCATACGGATACAGGGCATTGACGCCGTAGCGAGCGGCGACGGAAGTGAACTCCATCGCATTGCCGTCCGTATCCACGGCCACGAGGTCCACGCCGTTGGCGTGGGCACAATCGCAGACTTCCTGATAATACACGCCGAAGAATTCGTCAAACAGCGTGGGGGAGAGCAACATCCCGTGATTGTAGCACAAATCTTCGCCTAAAGTGACAATCTCGGGCCGGAGGCGCTCAATCAGCGGAAAAATATCGCGGCGCACGCGCTGCAGATGCCACTGGACAATGTCATGGACAAGCTCGGGATCATCGTAAAAGGCGAGGCTGAGCGCTTCGGGGCCCAGCAAGCCGCGGGCAATGCCATAGGGGCCGCCGCAAGCAATACATAGCGGTTTTACACGCTGATCAAAGCGGCGGCAGTGGGCTTCCATCTCTTCGCGGCTCATAAACTGCCGCGGCGTCTGGCGAGCTTTATAAAACTCCCACGAATCCCAATCCCGCACAGGATAGCGAATGAATTCAGGCATACTGTATGTGATGTCATTGTCCACGACTTGGCGTGTAATCGCGCCGCTTTCGCATTCAATAATTTCGTAGCCGTTTTCAAGGCGGCGCGTCGTTTTGAAGCCTTCGGCGCCCCAGGACAGGGCGAAATCCAGCCCGATGGGGCCTGTTGTGCCCCAATAGCGCATCCAGCCCTCCACATCCCGCCATTGCCACCCTAAATCAAAAATTCCTCCCACATCGGGGGGCATGCCAGTGGCCACGAGGCGTTCATGAGTTTTTCGCATGCAGCCCCAGCTCATCCCGGGGGCGCCGGGAAAGCCGAAGATGGGGATATAATCCGGCTCCGCAAAATGCGCCACGGCTTTGAAGCGCTCTAAATCTGTCATAGCCTGTTCTCCCGTGTTTTTCGGCTTTATTCTTAAAATTTATATCCGAGCTGCGCCCATTGCTGCTGGGCGTAGGCGATGGCCTCCGGGGAGGGCGGCACATAGCCGCGCAGGGACGGCGGCGGCTGGCCGGGCCCCGCATCTTCGGGGAAGGGAGACCAGTGATCATTCTCCACGGCTTTTCTCTGGGCTTCATTGCGAAAATCCGGGATGGAGAAGGGCTTGCCCTCTTCCAGACAGGAGCGCCAGGCCAGAATCCCCACTGCCGCCATTGCCGTCCCGCGATACACATCCAGATAGGGCGGCGTTCCGGTGCGAATGGCACGGGCGAAATGATAATTCATCCAGAAGTCCCCGCCGCCATGCCCCGCCTGCCGCGCCAGCTCGCCATGCTCTGGCCAGTCGGGCGCATAAATCCGATCCGCTTCTTGCCCTTCCGGACACAGCCAGGATTCGTGATGAATGCGCACATACGCCCAGTGATCGGGCTCCGCCGTGGCCATATAGCCTAGATCGCCATGCAGCTCGTATTTAATGCGATGGATGGAGCTCAACATCAGGCCCCATATGCGGAATACAGCGCCATTATCCATCCGCGCCAGAATAACGCAGCCGACATCGCTGACTTTTACAGTACGCGGGGATTGCGTGCGTTCTTCGATAATGGACAGGGCGTTGACGCTCACGGGCCAGGCGTCCGTGATGAACATCAGCGGGGCGAGCGCGTGGGAGCAATAATAAGTGGGGGGCAGCCAGTTCCGCCAGTGCTGCAGGCCGGGCGAAATGGCCAGCCGCTGATTTTCCTCCATCGGATGATTGTATTCGCCTTCGGCATAGCGGATCAGGCCGATTTCGCCCTGCTGATACAGACGGCGCAGCTCCTGATTCGCCGCGGAATAGGGATAATTTTCGGCAAACATGTAAATACAGCCAGATTGTTCCACTGCCCGACACAGCGCCACGCCTTCGGCCAGCGTCTTGCAGGCCATTGTCTCGCTCATCACATGCTTGCCCGCGGCCAGGGCTTTGATGGCAAGAGGGGCATGCTGATGGAAATAATTGGCCAAAATCACGGCCTCCATATCATGTTCCAGGAAGCGGTCAAAATCAGTATAAGTGGCAACGCCCAGCTGGCGCCCCACTTCTTCCAGGCGCTCCTGCCAGATGTCGCAGAGCGCCACCAGCTCCATCCCGACGGCCTCCGAGGCGCCCCGGGCAAAGCTCAGGCCGCGCCCGACGCCCACGACGCCCACTCGAATACGCGATGAATTGTTTCCCATTTCAATACTCTCCGGATAAAGTTGAAGCCGCTTTACGCGCTCAGAAATTCGTGCTGTTCCCTGATTTTCCTTTTTGCCTGTTCTTTTTTCTTTTCCTATTTCCTTTTATATTTTTCGCAGGCGAAGACGCCTGCGCTACGCGGAAGAGATATTGAGCGGGGGCGCCTGCGCTCCAACACACAACAACGCGTGGGGCGGGCGTCCCATAGAAATAATATAGGAGGTTGTGGGGCGGGCG
>CAZUOJ010000010.1:0-5474 GCA_964622325.1 uncultured Armatimonadia bacterium | reverse complement strand
CAACGCGTGGGGCGGGCGTCCCATAGAAATAATATAGGAGGTTGTGGGGCGGGCGTCCTCGCCCGCCGCATCTGTCCGCAGGCGCCACATTCTTCCCCCAAGGGCATCGCCGCCACATTTTCCCAGGAGGCCCTACATACTTCCATCCTCCGCCGAAGGCCCATGCAGGGATTGTCGCAGGCGAAGACGCCTGCGCTCCGCGGAAGAGATATTGTGCGGGGACGCCTGCGCGACAAACACATGGCAACGCGTGGGGCGGGCGTCCCATAGAAATAATATAGGAGGTTGTGGGGCGGGCGTCCTCGCCCGCCACATTCCGCAGGCGAGGACGCCTGCGCTCCGCGGAAGAGATATTGGCGGGGACGCTTGCGCTCCGCGGAAGAGATATTGAGCGGGGACGCCTGCGCTACAACATTTGAAAGTAATGCTTGTCTGCGCTACAACAACATTTTGCTCGCCTGAGCCATAACCTTTTTCTTCATTATTATTCTTCTCTTTCCGGATAATTATCCTTGCCTCGAATGCATATCCTTGCCAAACTATAAAGATTCGCCCTTTGGCAGGAATAATTTATTGGGCATAGAACTTTGTGCGGACAGGGAGATTTGCGGTTGAAAGGGGCACTAGGATATGCGCAGAACTGCCCTTAGCTTGCTGGGAGCGGCTTGTCTGTGGGGAAGCGTGTGCTTGACGGTCACAACGATTGCGCTGGCGGCAAAGACAAGCAGGGGGGCGCAAGCCAAAGACACGCCTCCCGGGCGCTGGGCGATTGTGCTTGCGGAAAGCGCTTCTGAGCCGGAGCGCACTGCGGCAGCGGAGCTGCGTGATTATCTGCAACGCATTTGCGGGGAGTCCTTTGCCATAGTTCCGGAGGGGGCATTTAGCCGCTCCTGCCCTGCCCTGTATGTGGGGCCCACGCAGTTTGCTCGCCGTCATGGATGGCAGCCAGAACAAATGGAGGGGGAGGAATTTGTTCTGATGCGGGCTGGCCGCGACTTGATTTTATGTGGCGGCAGACCCCGCGGCACTTTTTATGCCGTCGTGGAATTTCTCGAAGATTATTGCGGCGTGCGCTGGCTCACGCTGGCAGGCGAAGAATATGTGCCATGGCGGCCTGATTTGCGCCTGCCTCATATTCGTCAGCACAGGCGGCCGTCGTTCGTGGACCGCGATTTATTCCCCCCGCATCATTGGCCCCGTACGGGCTATTATGATGACAATGCCCTGAGTCGCCTGGCGCGCGCGCTGGCTTTTGGGCGCATCAATGGCCGGGCCGCCAGCATTTATCTGGGGCACGATATGCCGCCCAGCCGCTATGGCGGTCATTTGCGCGGCAATCATCTGGGGCATACAATCCGCTGGTATCTGCCCTCCGAACAATATTTTGCCATGCATCCTGAATTTTATGCTCTGCAAAAGGGCCAGCGTTCGGCGATGGGGCTTTGCAAGACTAATCAACATATGCGCGAGCTGTATTTGCAGAATATTACGGCGCTCATCACAAGCGGCGCCACAGATCCCGAAAATGCGTACATTTTCCACATCAGCGACGAAGATGGCCCTCCGCAAGTCTGTGAGTGTCCAGACTGTCGCAAGGCTGATGAAAAATTCGGCGGCGCGAATGTGGGCCAGATGCTGGATTTCCTCAACTGGCTGGCAGAACGCGGCCGGAGTCTTTGGCCTGCGGGCACAGCCCTGGAGACGCTGGCTTATGTAGGCTACGAAGTTCCCCCGCCCTCCGGCCACATTCACGAGAATCTCATCATCCGTTTTGCGCCCATTCACAAATGCCATTGGGATCGGCTGGATGGGGCTGTCAATCAACGGGATTGGGCGAATTTGCAGGGCTGGCGGAAGCTGACGCGCGAAGTGCGGATCTGGGATTATCCGCATCAATACGGTTCAGGCGCAGAGCCCGAGTCGGGGCTGGCGGTGACGCAGCCCCATGATCCCGGCCTCCGTTTATGGGTGCAGCGAGCCGTGGCGGAGCCGGCAGTGGCGCGCGCCGGGCTGCATCTGTCCCTCGCGCCGCCCGTGGCGCCCGAGGAGCGGCATGGCTTCACGGCGGGCATTGCCGCTTTTTGGGAGCCCAATCGCGGCATACGGCCCCGGCTGCTTGTCTGGTGGCAGCGCCCCACTGACCCCCAGCCGCGGCTTACTGCGCTGCAGGACTCCGCCGCGGCCATGATTTCTTCGGAAAAGCCGGCGGAGACTATTCCGGCTGTGTGGGAGCCCGGCATTCATCGAGCGGGCGGCTTTGAGCTGGCCGGAGCCTGGGGGCAGACAGAAGGCCGACGGCAATGGGCCTATTTGCGCTTTGATCTGCGCGCCATCCCCAAAGAAGCCCGCATCATCAACGCCGAGCTTGTGCTGTCGCGCATCTGGGTGCGGGGCAGCCAGGGAAAAGCGACCGTGCAATTCCGCGCTGTACGCCGCCAAGCAGACTGGAATCCGCTGACCATTACGTGGAATACGCAGCCTCCTGTGGAGGAGCCCGTCCTGTTTTCGTTGTCCCTAGCGCCTGTTGTCCCCGGCTATGCCGGCTATGATGGCTTATTCCCCCAGCCAAATTTGCGCACCCTTGTGCATAACATTCGCCTCTATCACACGATCGGCGCTCGGGGCGTGTTTATGGAGACAGATGCGCCAGGCCTGAATTCCGGCCTTCACTGTGAGGCCGATCTCACTTACTGGGTGCTGATGCAAGCGCTGTGGGAACCGCAACGCTCCGCGGATGATCTCATCCGCGACTTCTGTCGCCATTATTATGGCCCTGCCGCGGATGCCATTGTTCGCTATGTGACGCTGCTGGAGCAGGCGTATGCGCGCGATCCGCATAAGCCTGCTTTTCATGTGGGCCATTATGCCCTGCAAAGCTTCGTCAATCTGGAGCTCATTACAAAATGCCAGCAGCTGTTTGAGGAGGCGGAAAAAGCCTGTCGGGGCGAGGAGAAATTAGTGGAGCGTGTCCGGCGCGCCCGGCTTTCTTTAGATCTGCTGACTTTGTTCAATTTCCAGCGGCTGCAAAGAGAATATCGCCAGCGCCATCGCACTCTGCAGGATTTTCCGTTCGTGAGGGAAAATATAGAACAAAGATACATGCAGACGCGCCTGGCGAGCGTCGCCCAGCGTTATCCCGCCCGCAGCCTGGAACTGGAAAAACAGGAAATCGCCCGGCTTTTGGAAGCAGCTCGCCAGGCGGGGGACTGGCAATTATGGCGGACAATCCCGCCTGCGCCATAGAAGCGTTGCGCGAGGGCCAAATTTTTTTGTCAGTGTGTTCTTCACTATCTTTTAATTTAACAACTAACTTTAGAAAGGAAAAAAGAAAAAATGCGCCTCTCCGCAGCGACTTGTCTTCTGTTCATTTTTTTGCCCGTGAGTCTTTTTGCAGCGGGCGTGGCGCCGCATCCGCAGTGGCGCAATGCGCTGTTGCCGCGCGGCGAGCCTGGCCCGCTTCTCACTTTAGCTGAGGACGGCAAGACAAATTATGCCATTCTGCTGCCGCGCCGCCCGCGCGGGCCGGAACAAAAAGCCGCCGCGGATCTGGCGAAATGGCTGGGGGAGATGACAGGGGCGTCTTTTCCGATAATAAAGGAGGGGGAAGAAGCCGGGCATAAAGGTCCGTTTATCAGCATTGGCCGCACACGCCTGCGCACGGCATGTAAAATCGGACGGCCAGCCGTGGATTTAGGGCGGGACGGCTATGCGCTGCAAGCGGCTGCGCCCCATTTATTCATCAGCGGAGGCACGCGGCGGGGCATTGTCAACGGTGTGTATTCACTTTTGCAGGAGGATTTAGGCTGCCGCTGGTACATTCCGGGCGTGGATCCCGTCATTCCCAAACGGCCGACGCTCCGCTTTCGCCCCGTTCTGCGCGCCTATCGGCCCGTGTTTGAGGATCGGCGCGATCCGTATTATGGCGATGTGGCGTATGACATTGACTGGTCGGTGCAGAATCGGACTTACGCGCTGACGGCGCCCGTGCCGGCGGAATGGGGCGGCTATCCGCGCTACTGGCCTTCGTTTGTGCACACTTACGACATCCTTGTGCCGGCGTCCCGATATTATGCCCAGCATCCGGAGTATTTTTCCTTAATTGGCGACAAGCGGCAGCCCTTCCAGCTGTGCACGACAAATCCGGAGGTGCGACGCATTATCATTGAGCAGGTGCGGGCCGCTTTGCGTAAAGATCCGACGATTCAAATTGTCGATGTCTCGCCCAATGATCGGCGCGATTATTGCGAATGCCCCCAATGTCGGGCGATTGATGATGCCGAAGGCACGAAAATGGGCTCGCTTTTGACACTGGTGAATCTCGTGGCAGATGCCGTGCGGGAGGAATTTCCGCACGTGCGGATTACGACTCTGGCGTATCTGGATACAGTCGTGCCGCCCCGCACGATCCGTCCCCGGGACAATGTGCTGTTATGGCTGTGCACGGATGCGCACGCCTGGAGCCATCCCAATCTTTTCGTGTGGGAAACGGAGAAGTTCTCCCGCGCGATGAAGCGCTGGCAGGCTGTGGGGGCGAAGATGGTAATCTGGGATTATCCGTCTTCTTTTGTGTATATGCAGCCCAACATCAATCTGCATGTAGTGGCGGAGAATGTCCGCTGGTATGCCGCGCATGGCGCCACGGGGATTTTCTATCAGTGTATGCACAACTGGAATCGCGCCGCGGATCACAGCTATTTGCGCGGCTGGGTCTGGGCGCAGCAGGCCTGGAATCCCTATCTGGATACGGACGCGCTGGTGCGGGATTTCAATTATGGCTTTTATGGCGTGGCGGCGCCCTATATGCAGCGCTATGATGAAATGCTATATGAAGCCTGGCGGCAGTGGCGCCGGCACAGGGGCGATAAGAATTACAAAGGACCAATAGACGCGGCTTTTGCGGCCCGAGGCCTGGCCTTGATGAATGAAGCGTTGCGTTGCGCCGGCTCTGATCGCGAGCTGGTGCGCCGCATTGAAATTGCCAAGCTGCCGCTGCTGTATGTGACGCTGCAAGCGGGACGGCAGGGCGATCTGGTTTCCTATTTAGCCCTAGTGGATGAATTTGAACGGATTGCCCGCGCGGCCAATGCGGTGTATGTGGAAAATGCCTTTCAGAGGCCGGATCTGGACGCCAAGCTCCAATACTGGCGGGAGAAGGCGAAGCTGGAGCCCGAAAAAACCTCCGTTTTGCCTTTGAATCAGGAATGGCGCTTCAAGCCTGATCCGCACGATGTCGGCGTGGCGGAAAAATGGTATGCCCCGGAGCTGGATGATACAGGGTGGGCGCTGGTGCGCTCGGATAAGAATAGTGGATGGGAAGCCCAGGGCTTCCCCCATCATCATGGCTATGGCTGGTATCGGCAGCGGTTTACAGTGTCCGAAGAAGTGCTGCAAAAGCCGGGCCTGCGCCTGTTTTTTGGCGCCGTGGACGAGCAAGCCTGGATTTATCTCAATGGCAAGCTGGCTTTTGAACATAC
>CAZUOJ010000009.1:53815-68089 GCA_964622325.1 uncultured Armatimonadia bacterium | reverse complement strand
GAGGCGCCGGGCGAGAATTTGCAGCCGACAGTGGAAATGGGAGATATCGCCTATTGGCCGCCGGGCCCGGCATTTTGCATTTTCTTTGGGCCAACGCCGATGAGCAGCGGCGACGAAATTCGCCCCGCCAGTCCTGTCAGCGTCTTCGGCAAAATAGAGGGCGATCCCACTATTTTTAAGAAAGTCAAAAGTGGCACGCCGATAACAGTGGAACAGGCGTCTTGAGATGTTCGCGACAGCCTCGCGCCTATGCCATATGTGCTTTTGTGTTTGTTCTGTACGGCGGGAGGGGCAAGCCCTGCTGGGCAGCAATGCATAGTGGCATAGCCCGCCTGCGTCATTTTTCGGCGGCCGGATGTGTCTGTTTATGATGTTGCTTAGCGGCGGATGTTTATGCTTCGCGGCGGCGAAATTTGCTCAGCCGGCCATGCCGGTGCGGGGAAAGGCTGGCAGTGATTGAGGATACAACGGCAATTCGCGTGAACATAAAAAGCTTTCGCGAACGGTGGATAGAGCAAAGATAACGCCAGTTAAAACGGGGGTGCGCTATGCCTTATCTGCTGGGAATTGATGTGGGCACAACAGGCGCCAAGACAATTCTGGTGGATCATAAGGGGAAATTGCACGCGCGGGCGACAGTGGAATATCCCTTGTATGCGCCGCAGCCGGGCTGGTCGGAGCAGGAGCCTGAAGATTGGTGGCAAGCCACGGTGGAATCCATTCGCCAGGTGCTGGCGCAAAGTGGCGTGGCGCCGGAACGCATTGTTGGGGTGGGCCTGTCGGGACAAATGCATGGCTCAGTGTTTCTGGATCAAAACGGAGCCGTGATCCGGCGCGCGTTGCTGTGGAATGATCAGCGGACGGCGGAGCAATGCGCCTGGATTACGCAGAAAGTGGGGCGCAAAATCATTTATGCGGAAACATGCAATCCCGTGTTGACAGGCTTTCAGGCGCCGAAGATCATCTGGCTGCGCGATAATGAGCCACAAAATTATGAACGAATAGCGCAAATATTGCTGCCTAAAGATTATGTACGTTATCGCTTGACTGGCGAATATGCCACAGAAGTGTCCGACGCCTCCGGCACGGCGCTGTTTAATGTGCCAAAGCGTCGCTGGTCAGATGTGATCTTAGAACGACTGAATTTGCCCCCTGAGTGGTTTCCGCGCGTGTACGAATCGCCGGAAGTGACAGGCGCAATCACGCAGAGTGTGGCTGAATTAACAGGCTTGAAGGCAGGGACGCCTGTGGTGGGCGGTGGAGGCGATCAGGCGGCTGGCGGCGTGGGCAACGGGATTGTGGAGCCTGGCGCGGTCTCATGCACAACAGGAACTTCCGGCGTTGTGTTTGCCTATCTGGATGAGCCGCTCACCGATGAAAAGATGCGCACGCATACTTTCTGCCATGCTGTGCCCGGAAAATGGCATGTGATGGGCGTGATGCTGGCTGCAGGCGGCTCGCTGCGCTGGCTGCGGGATACATTGTTTCAGGAAGAAAAAGCCGTGGCGGCGCAAATGGGGGTGGATCCCTATGAATTAATCACAGCCGAAGCCGCGCGGGCGCCTGTGGGCAGCGAAGGCCTGATTTTCCTGCCCTATCTCACAGGGGAACGCACGCCCTATGCGGATCCCTATGCCCGGGGCGTGTTTTTCGGCTTGAGCTTGCGGCATGAGAAGCGCCATTTCGCCCGGGCCGTGCTGGAGGGCGTGGCCTACGGGCTGCGCGACTCGTTTGAAATTATCGCCGCTTTAGGCGTGCAAATGCCCCAAGTGCGCGCTTCTGGCGGCGGGGTCCGCAGCACGCTCTGGCGCCAGATCCAGGCAGATGTCTGCAATCGCGACATGAGCATCATTAATATAGAGGAGGGGGCGGCTTTTGGGGCGGCTCTGTTGGCTGGCGTCGGCGCCGGCGTGTATGAGGATGTGGTCTCCGCATGCCGGCAAACAATTCGCGTTGTGGATACATTATCGCCACAGCCTGAAGCCGTTGCTCGCTATGAACATTATTACAGACTTTATCAAAAATTGTATGCCCATTTAGCCAAAGATTTTGTAGAATTAGCCAAGCTTGTATAACTTGAAGAAAGGCAAAGTATAAGATTGCGCAATTTTTTTCCTGAAAATTGCACAAAATTAACGACTTGCTAGTTGACAAGTATTCAAAAAATCGTTATAAAACTAATACACGCTTGCCGCAACCGGCAATTTCATTAAAAAGGAGCGTGCTTCTCTATGGCCAAGTGTGGAGCATCGGCGAAGAAGGCCGCACCCAAGAAGGCAGAAAAGAAGACCGCCGCGAAGAAGACTGCTGAGAAGAAGACCGCCGCGAAGAAGACCGCCGCGAAGAAGACGGCAACAAAAAAGAAGTAAGGGGGATCTCTATGTTGCCATGCCGGGTCTGCGCAGAACTTTGGCCCTGGGTTCTGCGCAGGCGCCTCTTGATCGTCAGAAGCCGAGGTTAGCGGCCAAGCGTGAGGGCCAACTGAGAGAATTCATAAATTGAGAAGCGCCGCCGAAAATATTCGGCGGCGCTGTTTTTTTTGGGCTTAGTGTGAGCTTGCGCGTAAATTGCCTGGCAGGATTTTTCCAGCTGAGGAAGAACATTACAATACTTTGCTGAGCATAAAAGAGCATAAAATAGTGGTGGCAAGGAGGAAAGAAAAATGCCGGAATTGGGTCAAGTTTTGACCGCTATGGTGACGCCTTTTGATGCGGATTTGCGGGTGGATTATGAGCGGGCGGCGGCGCTAGCCCAAAAGCTTATTCAGGAAGGATCGGATGGGCTGGTCGTGGCCGGCACGACAGGCGAAGCGCCGACTTTAACGAAGCAAGAGAAGCTGGATTTGTTTCGGGTCGTCAAGGAGGCGGTGGGCGAGCAGGCCAGCGTCATCGCTGGCACTGGCAACAATGACACTGCCAGCAGCATTGAACTGACAAAAGCGGCTTCTGCTTTGCCCATCGATGGCGTTATGCTGACGGGGCCTTATTATAACAAGCCGTCAGCGGAGGGCTTCTATCAGCATTTCAAGGCAGTGGCGGCTGCCACGGAATTGCCTGTGATCCTGTACAATGTTCCGGGGCGGACCGCGAAAAATATTGATGCCGCCACGACTTTGCGGTTGGCGGAAGAAGTTTCGAATATCGTCGCAATTAAGGAAGCGAGCGGGGATCTGGAACAGATTAGCTGGATTTGCGCCCGGGCCCCTGAGGGCTTTGTCGTCTATTCGGGCGAAGATATGCTCACATTGCCCATGCTGGCGGTGGGATGTGTGGGCGTAATCAGCGTGGCTTCCCATCTGGCCGGCCCACGCATTGCCCAGATGATTCGGGAATTTCAGCAGGGCAATGTAGTCCAAGCCGCCCAGCTGCATCATTCGCTCTTGCCGCTGTACAAGGCCTGTTTTGGGCCCTCGGGCAATCCCGCCTGTGTGAAGCGCGGCCTGGAGATTGTGGGCTTCCCTGTCGGCGGCTTGCGTTTGCCGCTTGTTCCCGCCAGCGATGCGGATACGCAGGCCATGCGGGAAGCCTGTCAGAGTCTGGGCCTCATTTGAGCAGCCAGGCAGCGCTTTACAAAAGCGGAATATTATTTGCGGGCATCCTGCATGAATCCGGGGACTCATGGGAGCCTCTGGCGGCCGGAAGGGAGCGCTTGGAGCCGTGCAGGCGGCGAGATAATCCCGCATTTTTAGTGACGCCTTCGATATGACAGAGCGAGCGGCGCTATTAGAGGAATTGGCCGAGGAGATCCGACGCTGTCGGCTTTGCCCGTTAGCGCAGAGTCGAACATACGCCGTTCCCGGCGAGGGGCCGGCGACAGCGCGTGTGATGCTGATCGGGGAAGGGCCCGGGGAACAGGAAGATCGTACAGGCCGGCCTTTTGTGGGGCCGGCGGGGCAATTGCTAAATGAGCTTTTGGCCCGGGCGGGCCTGCACCGGCGCGAAGTGTTTATCACGAACATCGTCAAATGCCGTCCGCCCCGCAATCGTGAGCCCCATCCCTCGGAAGTGGAAGCTTGCCGGCCGTATTTGTCCGCGCAAATTGCTTTGCTCAATCCGCGCGTCATTTGCCTGTTAGGCCGGCCCGCCACCCATGCCTTGCTGTCGCCGACTGCCGCGATAAGCAAGCTTCATGGCGTGCCTCAGGAAAAAGACGGGCTAGTGTTTGTGCCTTTGTATCATCCTGCCGCCGCTCTGCATCAAGCGCAATTGCGTCCGATTTTAGAACAGGATATGGATCGCTTGCGGGAATTTTTGCGCCGCCAGATTTAACAGGCCGGCTCAGCGAAGAGACCTTCGGGGATTGCTGCTTCTGCATGGCCAACATTTTTAGGACAATACACAAGACACAATCGGCAACAAACAGAAACTTCCCATCAGAGATGTGGCATAAAAGGGATGATCATCGTTGTCTGCGTTAGTGAGCTTTGCTGAGGCCGCACGCATTATTTCTCTGGGTGGGATTGGCGATTTTGGCAAGAATATGACGCTCATCGCCCATCCAGATTGTTTTTTTGCCATAGATTGCGGGCTGATGTTCCCGGACGAAAATCATCCGGGCGTGGATGTGATTTTGCCGGATATGACCTTTGTCTTGCAAAATAGGGAATATTTCGCCGGGGTTGTGCTCACGCATGGCCACGAGGATCATCTGGGGGGCCTGCCCTATTTGATGGAGCAAATCCCAGTAAAGGTTTATGGCACGCGTTTGACGCTGGGCATTCTGGAAGCCAAACTGCAGGAATTTCATCCTGTGCCGGGATCGGAATTTATTGAAATGACGCCGGGGGCGCGGCTCGCTATTGGCAGTTTTGAAGTGGAGCTGGTGCGCGTCAGCCATAGCATTCCAGAGGGGATGGGGCTGTTCGTGCGGACGGTGGCGGGGGATATTTTTCACAGCGGGGATTTCAAATTTGATCAAACGCCAATTGACAGCCCGGGGCCTGATTTTCAACGCTTGGCGCGAATGGGCGAGGAGGGGCTTTTGTGTTTGCTGTCTGATTGCACTAATGTGGAGCAGCCCGGCTATTCGCCTTCGGAACGACTAGTGGGGGAGCGCCTGCGACATTTGCTGCGGGAAGCGCCAGGGCGCGTCATTATCACGACCTTTGCCTCCCATCTCAGCCGAATACAACAAGTGATGGATCAATCCCAAGCTACAGGCCGCCGCGTGGCCGTGACGGGCCGAAGCATGGAGCGTTTGATGGAAGTGGGGCTGCGTTTGGGCTATCTGCAAGCACGGCCCGAGCTAATAGTAGACATTAGCGAGATAGAGGAGCTGCCGCCCCGGGAATTAACTATTTTAACTACAGGCAGCCAGGGCGAGCCGCTTTCGGCTTTGGCGCGTATGTCGCGGGGCGCTCATCGCTATGTGAAAATCCAGCCGGGGGATACAGTCGTGATGAGCGCCCGGCCTATTCCGGGCAACGAATCGCTCATCTGGCGCGTGATTAATGATCTGTTTGCCCAGGGGGCGCGCGTAGTGTATGGCAGCGAACAGGGAGTGCATGTGTCCGGGCATGGCTATCGCGAGGAAATCAAGCTGATGTTATCGCTCACACGGCCGCGCTACGCCATTCCCATTCATGGCGATCAGCGGCATTTAGTGCTGTATGCCGATCTGGCGGAAGAAATGGGCCTGCCGCGGGAAAATGTTTTTTTGCTGCGCCCCGGAGCATCTGTGGAATTGCAGCGCAAAAAAGCCTATCGGGCGGCTAATGTCCCGGCCGGCGCCGTCAATGTGGATGGCCTGGGCGTGGGCGATGTGGGCGACATCGTGCTCAATGATCGCCTGCTTTTAGCCGCAGAAGGGATTTTTTTGCCTGTGCTCGTTGTGGAGCGAGACACATTTCGCCTGCTGGCGCCGCCCGATTTTTATTCCCGCGGCTTTGTCTATATGGAAGAAGCCGAGGAATTAAAACAGGCCGCACAGGAAGTTGTGCATCACACGCATCAAAGCTTTATAGCCGAGGGCGGGACTGATCCTGTGGAGCTTTATGATCGTATTAAAGGCGCCGTGGCGAAATTTCTCTATGATTTGACAGGACGACGCCCGCTTGTGCTGCCTGTTATTGTTCCCGTGGCAGCCGAAATGCTGACGCCGCCTGCGTCTCAAGAAAACATCCCCTAAAATTAAAGTAAAGGGCCTTGCTTTGCCATTTATGGCCTGCAGAGTAGCAAAAGAAAGGAGCACGCCTATATATGAAAGTGAAGGATTTTATGGATACAGCGCCGCCCGTATTGCGCCTGAGCGATACAGTAGGCCAGGCGGCCATATTGATGCTGCAAAGCGGCGTGCGCACTTTGCCTGTTGTCGATGAACAGGAAAAGCTCTTGGGGCTTGTGAGAGATATTAATTTGCTGCATCTTCTCATTCCTGAATATCTGGAGAGCCTGGAGGATTTGAGCTTTCTGCCGCCCGATTTAGAGCCGAAGGCCTGCGGCTTTGCCGAAGCGAGTCAGGCGCTCATCAGCCATGTTATGCGTCCTACGCCCCAGTTGCCAACTGTGGAAGAGGATGAGCCGCTTTTGGAAGCAATACGCTTAATGGCGGCAGAATGTCTCTCAGTCGTGCCTGTAGTGCGCGAGGGGAAGCTCGTGGGCATTATTCAAAGCACGCGTTTGTTGCACGCTTTAGAAGAAGCTTCCGAAAAAGCAGGAGAATGTTCATGAGCGGGCTAGAATACGCTCTTATCATCGTTGCCGGCGGGATTTTAGCAGGCGCTTTTTTCCGCTTGCGGCTGCACAGGCTCATTGTCATCCTCTTGCCTGTGGCTTCTGTGGCGGCCTATATTGGGCTACGCCACACGATTCTGGATATTCCCCAGGCCGTCACAGCCACAATCTTTCTGATTGCCTATGCGCTCATCGCTACAGAAAGCATGCACAAAACGACAGTGGCCCTGGGCGGGGCTGTTATTCTGTTGCTGTTGGGGCTTGTAACACAGGAAGAGGCGTTTCACGGGCGCGGGCATGTGAGCGGCGTTGATTGGAATACGATTTTTTTGCTTGTAGGCATGATGTTGATAGTCAATATCATGCGCCATACGGGGATTTTTGAATATGTGGCGATTAAATCCGCCAAAATCGGCCGCGGCAATCCCGTCGCAATAATGATTTTGATTTCTTTAGCCACGGCTATTCTATCGGCCTGTCTGGATAATGTGACAACAGTATTATTGACTGTGCCGGCCTCTTTGCTCATCTGCCAGACATTGCAGATTAATCCGGTGCCAATGGTCATGTGTGTGATTTTGTCTTCCAATATCGGCGGCACGGCCACGCTCATTGGCGATCCGCCCAATATCATCATTGGCTCTGTAGCCCATCTGACATTTATAGATTTTTTGCGGATAGATGCGCCCCTTGTCGTCATTGCTTTTGCCGCTTTTTCCGCCACCATCTGGCTATATGGGCGCTGGCGTCATACTGTGCCTCCCGAATTACGCCAGCGGATTGCAGAATTTGATGAGCGGCGGGCCATTACAGATATGGGCCTCTTACGGCGATCGCTGTTCGTTTTTGGCGTGACGCTGTTGGGCTTTGTGCTGCACGGCTGGCTGCATTTGGAGATGGCGACAATTGCGTTAACAGGAGCTGCCCTCATGCTTGTGATGTATCGGCGGGGGCCCGAGGAGGCGTTGCGGGATGTAGAATGGCCGACTATTTTCTTTTTCATTGGCCTATTCATTATGGTGAGCGCCCTCGTAAAAGTCGGCGTTGTTAATATGATGGGACAGGCGCTGCTGCAACTGACCGCTGGCAATGTGGCAGCGACAACAATGCTCGTGTTGTGGATGTCCGCCTTTGTCTCGGCGATTGTCGGCAATGTCCCTTTCACGACAACAATGACAGCTCTGATACAAAGCATGGCGACGACATTGCATCCGGAGGCGGCCCATTATGTGGAGGCCGCACACGCGCCGGATATTTATCCTTTGTGGTGGGCGCTTTCTCTAGGCGCTTGTCTGGGCGGCAATCTCACGCTCGTCGGCGCTGCCGCTAATCTCGTGGGCGTCAATATTGCCGCCCGGGCGGGAGAAAATATCAGCTTTTTGCGTTTTATGAAATACGGCGTCCCCATTTCTTTGCAAAGCCTTGTTCTCAGCAGCCTGTGGCTGTGGCTTTTGTTTTTGCGCTAATCCTTCAAGAAGTAATGAGGGAGAAAAGCTTAGAATAAATCTGGCATCAGGCAGAGCAAAGAAGATGTGATAATTAAGGAACAGCTCTTGCAGACTTTTTATGTGAGCTGCATTTAGCAGGCAAGCGATAATGTTTACAGCAGGCATTGATGTAGGCTCCATCACGGCTAAAGCCGTAGTCTGGGCGCCCGCGGAAGAGGCTGTTTTGGGACAAGCCTTAATGCGCCTGGAGCACAATCCGGCGGCCGCAGGCGAGCAGGCATATGCCCAGGCGCTTGCTGAGGCGAAGATTTCCCCCGGAGATATAAAGGCCATAGCCGGCACAGGCTATGGGCGGCACGCTTTGGAGTTCGTACAATGGCGCGTGACGGAGATTTCCTGCCATGCACGTGGCGTGCATTATTGGCTCCCCCAAGTGCGAACTGTGATTGATATCGGGGGGCAAGATTGTAAAGCTATTGTCCTGGATGAAGAGGGACGGGCGTTGGATTTCGAAATGAATGATCGCTGCGCCGCCGGCACAGGCCGCTTTCTGGAAATTATGGCGCAGACATTAGGCACAGATTTGCCAGGCCTGGCCACATTAGCGCTGTCATCTTCCAGTCCAGCGCCATTGAGCAGCACATGTACTGTATTTGCGGAAAGCGAAGTCATCGGCTTGCTGGCGCAGGGGCGCGCGCGGGCCGATATTGCGGCAGGATTGTGTCTGGCCATCGCCCAGCGCGTGGCAGGCTTAACACAACGGCTGGGCGTGAAGCCGGATATTGCCCTCACAGGGGGCGTCGCTTTAAATGAAGCTGTGCGGCAGGCTTTAGCGCGAGTGCTTCAGCAGCCCATCTTAACGCCCCAGGAGCCACAATTTACAGGTGCTTTGGGAGCGGCCATTATCGCTGCCGAAAGGAAGGCAGCCGAAGGATGAAAGCGTTGAGATGCCCTGTCAGCTTCAAAACGCGACAATGCCTAATCATGTTAGGAAGCATAATGGCATTCTTATTATGGGGTTGCAAATGCGTTGTCGCCACATCTGCCAATGACGGGAATGCTTCGTTCCTGAATAATGGCGACGCCCAACAAGCCTATCAAGACGGCCTCGCCTATTGGGCCGGCGGACAATGGCAAAAAGCGGAGGAGAGCTTTTGGCAGGCCCTCCAGTTTGCGCCGCAATGGGAGGCGCCACACGCCTATTTAGGCGCTTTGGCACAACGAAAAAATCAGGAAGCAGAAGCTCGCAAGCATTATAAAATCGTCCAGGAAGCGTCTTTGGAAGCAAATGAAAATGTAGAAACAGCAGCAAGGGAGCGTATTGGAGAATACGAAGCCCTTCTTATTTTTCTCGTTAATCAGGAACGCAAAAAGCAGCGCTTCTCGCTGCTTGTGCCTCATGCCCCGCTCAGCCGCATTGCCCGCGCTCATAGCGCGGAAATGCGGGACAAAAATTATTTTGGCCATACATCGCCGACGCCCGGACGGAGGACTTGTCTGGAGCGTTTTTGGGCTGTATTTGGCTATCAGCCGCCGCTCATTGCCGAAAATGTGGCGCGTCGCTATGGGATCAACATGAATTGTTTTTCCGAGGAGAAAATCAGAGAAACACATTCCGAGCTGATGCAAAGCCCGGGACATCGCCGCAATATTTTATTGCCCAATGTTCATTGGCTGGGCGTGGGGCTGGCTGTGAATGCCCAGGGCGATTATTGGCTGACGGAGATTTTTGTCAATCCAGGCCGCTAATTTCCCTCGAAAGCCCGCATTTTTGCAACATTTATTTTCATTCGTTTTGTTCAGGGAACAGCAGAATCAGAAAATGAGGCAGGGGCTATGGGATTTGAGCCAATACAAACAGAAGAAATAATCCGAGAACAATTCGTCGCTGTTTCATGTTTGCTTCAGGCCATCAGGCAGGAGCTCGCGCCTCTTATCGCCCAGGCGGCACAGCGCTGGAGCGAAACATTGTTAGCGGGCGGGATGCTCGCGTTTTGTGGCAATGGCGGGAGCGCCGCCGAAGCGCAACATCTGGCAGGCGAGCTTGTCGCACGTTTCAGGCAACAGCGCCGGGCCTATCGCGCCCTCGCTTTGACGACGGATTCTTCTGTTTTGACAGCCATCGGAAATGATTTTAGTTTTGAAGAGATTTTTGCGCGACAAGTGGAAGCCCTGCTCAAGCCTGGGGATTTGCTCGTTGTGTTCAGCACAAGCGGCCATTCTCCCAATTGTGTGGAAGCTGTAAAACAAGCCCGGCTTCAAGGCATAAGCACAATGGCTTTTACGGGCGCCCCAGGCGGCGCCTTGTCTGCGCTAGTGGATTTATGCATCTGTGTGCCCAGCGAGGATACGCCACGCATTCAAGAGGCGCATCTTGTCATTGGGCATATTTTGTGTGAGCTTGTGGAGGCTGAATTAATCCGACATGCAGATTTTTGATGTCGCGTATGTAGAGAGTCAATTGGAGCACTGCCGGCGGATAAAGGGGCCTGTTTTTTATGTGAGGAAAACAAGCTCCACGAATGACGAGGCGCGTCTATTAGCCCAAAGAGGCGCTTGCGAAGGCACAATTGTGGTCGCGCAAATCCAGACGCACGGAAGAGGACGCCAGGGCCGCTATTGGTTTGGCCATCCCGAAAAATCGCTCTTATTTTCCCTCATTTTGCGGCCCCGGATGGCGGCGACGCATTTCCCCCGGCTTGTGACAATGCTGGCTGTCAGCGCGGCAGAGGGCTGCGCGGCTGCAGCGGGCTGTTTTGTGGGCCTTAAATGGCCGAATGATCTCATCGTGGGCAATGGCAAATGTGGAGGAATTTTGTTGGAAACACAAGCGCCGCATTTTGCCGTCGCCGGCATTGGCGTGAATGTTTGGGGAGAAGCAAAAGATTTCCCCCCAGAGCTGCAGCATTCAGCCACTAGTCTTGGAGCCCATGCCCGCAATTGTTTGACAAAAGAGAGCCTCCTTGTGTCAATTATTCAGGCCATTGAAAAAAATTATGCCCTGCTAGAAGAAAATAAATGGGACGAATTGTTAGCCCGGCGAACAAAGCTGGAGACATTGCTAGGACAAACACGCACTATTCAGATCCAGCAAACAGCCGTAACGGGAAAAATTGAGGGGATTTCGCCCGAGGGCGGATTGATTATAAGCACAACGCAAGGCTCATGCTGGATAGATGTCGGCGATGTGCTATAATCGAATACGACATTGTTCTATCCAACATGGCTATGAGTTTTTTTTCTTGATTTTTTCTTGCATGAAATATGTTTACGCAAAAAGAATGAATAAAGCAACACGATGTTTGGGGCATAAGCCGGGGCCTGCCATGGCTCTTATTGTTAGTTTAATGCTGCCTCAGCTGTGTCTGCCAAGCAACATCTTGACAGGCCTCAGCGAAGGCTGTCGTTTGCTTTTGGCGCAGCGCTTTGGGGAAGCAGCCCGGGCCTTTCACGAAGCCAGGCGGCAGGACAGCAAATGCCCGGAAGCATTGGCCGGCGAAGGCGTTGCGTATTTGTATAACGGCCAATTTGAGGCCGCGCAGGCCTGTTGGGAGCAGGCGCTAGCGCTGGAGGAGACACATTCCGCGGCGCATACAGGACTGGGCACACTTTTCGTCTTGCAGGGCGCATTTTCGGCGGCCATTGATCATTATCAAGCCGCCCTTTGCGAAACACAAGCGCAACAACAAGCGGCTATACGGGCTGCAGGCGCGTATGCCGCCTGTTTGGCCGGCTTATACGAAGTCGCCGAATTGGAAGCGCGCCGGGCGCTGCAAGAACAGCCAGGGCTGGAATTAGCGATACAGACGCTAGCAGCTTCTTTGTTAGCCCGAAATCGTGCCCAGCAGGCTCTGGAAGTGCTTCAGGCGCCGATCGCTGCCGCTTTGCCCCAAACCTTGGGATTTGTCGCTACATCGCCTCTTTTCGCGCCCCGGGCTCATTTTTATGTGGAGCGGCGTTTAGAGGAATTTGTGCGGCTGACAGAAGGACAACAAGCTGTAACATCGTCCGCCGTCGCGGCGCCAGGGGCGCCAGCGGCTTCCACAATCTTTAGCCGCGGCACGCCCGATTTTCGCATTGAATGGCCCAAGCCCGGCAGCACTGTGCGCGGGCGCATTGAAGTGAATGTGTATGTGGGGCCGGATGTGGATGTGCAATATATCGCGGCTCTTATTGATGAACAATTCGCCGGAATGAGCAATGTGCAGCCGTTTCGCATTTACATAGATACAGCACTGGCAAGCGATGGGCTGCGGGAAATTCGCATTGATGCGTACGGCCCTGGCGGGACAATTGTCAGGACGGCTTCCGTACTAGTGAATGTCGCCAATGGCCAGCGGACGCTTTCTGAGGAGGAAAAGAGACAGCGCGCTTTTGTCAACGAATTTTTGCAAGGCTTGCTGACATGGCGCCCGCATCCGCTCTTACGCGCTCAGCTGGTGGGATATGCGTGGGAGATGCTGGGGCGTCTGCCGGAAGCTCTGGAGGCTTACGAATACGCTTTTTCGTATGAGCCGACATTGCCCTGTTTGCATGCGCAGTTGTTATCCTGCTATCAAAAAATTGGACTGTCGACAGCTAATGCCGTACGCGAAATACATCATCTGCAACAGCCGCAAGCTGTAGCGCTCACATTTGATGATGGGCCTCATCCGATTTTGACGCCCTGGATATTGGATTTGCTGGATCTCTATCGCGCCAAGGCTACATTCTTTCTTGTAGGCAAACAAGTGGAGCTGTATCCCGAGCTTACGAGGGAAATTCTGAAGCGCGGCCATGAAATTGGCAGCCATTCTTATACACATTCTAATTTGCGGCAGCTTAATGTTTTGGGCGTCGAACGGGAGCTCGTGATGAGTCGGCAAGCCATCAGGCGTGCCTGCGGAGAATATGTGACGCTGTTTCGTCCGCCAGGAGGGAATTATGATCCGCAAGTGCGCCGCGCTGTAGAGCTCACAGGCTTTACAACTGTATTTTGGAATGAAAACATTACATCCTATCCGGGCGTGGCTGCTGCGGATATTCTGCCCAAAATGACTAATAATCTCCAAAATGGCGGCATTGTGCTATTGCATAATGGCTTCGATCAGACGCGGGAGCTGTTGCCCCTGCTTCTGCCAGAATTAGCAGCTCGCGGCCTGAAAATGGATACAATCTCCGCGCTGACGGGCCATCGGCCTTTCCGTATGGAGCCTGTAACGGAGCCATTAGAATTGAGGCGATAGCCTTTAGCTTCCTTATGAGAATGTTGTGGGGCATAGAATCAAGGATATGATTGCAGCAAAGCATTTTTCTTTCGGAAAGCGTTTAGGCAAGCAACTGTGCTTTATCGGGATAGGCCTTGGGATCATATTCCCCTTATATGCCGCTTCTATTATTGGGGATAATTATTTGCCGTGCTTCTCTATTGAGCTATGTGATTTCCCCGATGCCTCGCTAGCCGATTTGAGCTTTTTGCATGATCGCCCGACTGGCCGTCACGGGGAAATGTTTTGTGGAAAAGATGGCCATTTTTATTTTGAGGATGGCGTCCGCGCCCGCTTTTGGGGCATTAACATCGCAAAAAATTCTGTTTTTATTCCCAAGCCCTTAATTGAGCGCGCCGCCGCCGCCATAGATCGGGCCGGATTTAATCTTGTGCGCTTCCATCATTTGGATGATCTGGAGGGCTTGTTGCCGCCTGATAAAGCCGGCACGGCGGAACGGATTGATGCCGCCAAATTAGATTTGCTGGATTATTGGATCGCCCAGCTAGGCAAGCGGGGAATATATGTGTATCTCGATTTGCTCGCCTATCGCACATTTCATGAGGCGGAAGGCGTCGCCAATGCCCAGGCCTTAGGCCGCGGCGCCAAGCCGTATGCTGTGTTTGATCGCCGCCTTATCTTCTTGCAACAACAATATGCCCGCAAATTGCTTGTCGAGCATATCAATCCCTACACAGGGCTGTCTTACGCGCAGGATCCGACTGTGTGTTTAATTGAGCTTTGTGATGAAAATGGCTTGTTCATTCGCGCCAAAGATTGGGCGAATCTTGTCTCGCCGTATCGCGAGGATTTAGAGCGGCGCTGGAATGAATGGCTGAAAGAAAAATATGGCGACACAGCGACATTGCAAGAGGCATGGACAGACAGCGAAGGACGCTGTGGCTTGCT
>CAZUOJ010000009.1:0-53715 GCA_964622325.1 uncultured Armatimonadia bacterium | reverse complement strand
ATAAATTTTTATTATGATCATCCGCTATGGCAAAAAGGCAATGAATGGCGTCTGCCAGCCATATACACGGACACAAATCCATTGGCAGATGAAAGCATGGATACATTTATCCCCCGTGTGTGCGCCAGCCGCGTCTATCGGCGGCCTCTAATTATTCGCGAATGGAATACATGCTGGCCGAATCGCTTTCGTGCTGTAGGCTTAATTGAGGCAGCCGTATATGGCGCGTTGCAGGATATTGATGGAATGATTTTGTTTACATTTGACATCCGCCCCGGACAGAAACGTCTGGATTATTTTGATGTGCGCACAGATGCAGTGCGATGGGCAGCAGCTAGTTTGGGCGCTTCCATATTTTTGCAGCGACTTGTTAGCCCGGCCAGGCGCAAAGCAGCTGTGGCCTATTCCTTTGTGGATACGCATTTTCCCACATATCAGCCTTTTCCAACAGAAATCTACAAGCTGGGATGGACATGTCAGCTGGAAACGCTTTTTTTTGATGAAAAATTGGAAAAATATCCGGATCTTGTGCTCGCCTCCGGGCGTTGCAATGGCGGCGCTTATCCAGGCGAACGCGCCATCATTTGCGGGAATTGGCCTGCCATGGATTTGCTGGATCATCGGCGCGATAAGGCCGTCGATCAGTTGAGCGGCTATGATGTCGCGACAGTGCCAGAAAAGACACAATATTTCACTTTTGGGGGCACAATGTTTGATGCGGGAGAAAAACAACGCTTGACGGCCAGCCCTGGATATTTGCTTGGGGATGTGCAAGCTCGTTCTCATTTGCGTCCCATCGGCATCGGCGAAGACGGCGAAACATGTTTGGGCTTTCGGGATATGAAAAGACAGAATTATGTCTTTCGTAAGCTGAACGCGATTTATCAATGGCGTGTAGCTTTAGATGCGCTTAATCATATTTTTGCTGATCTTGTTTCGCACAAATTTATAGATAAAGGAGAATTTCTTTCTGACACGCTGCAAGTGCGCCGTCTCATAAATCCGGGCCTTTTGCTTGTCAATGCGCCCCAAGCCCAAATTATCGCCGGGGATTTTCGCAAGCCGGCTTTAACGCAGACAACAGAATTATCTTTGAGCACAGGGGCGCCTTTGGGCGTCTTGGCGTGGCTGAGCCTGGATCGCAAGCCTTTGAAACAAGCGCAGCGCTGGCGGCTGCAGATGATTACGACAGCGTACAATCGAGGCGAGCGCATCGAATGGCATCAAAACAATCCCCAGCGTCCTTTATTTGCTTTAAAGGACGCTGGGCAGGGGCCGCTTGATTTTAACGCACAGCCCTGTGAAACGCCGACAATTGTGAAAGCTAAGGAACAAACATTGATTCGTGTTTACATGTTGAATGGACAATGGGAGCTTGTTTGCGAAGGGACACAATATCATTTCTTCTGCTGCAGGCCCGGGATAAAAATAGAATTGCCGTTGTTAAATGCGCAATGGCGTGTGACGCTTCATCGTCCAGATGGGAAAGAAGAATACATACAAGCCACACAGCCCTTTGTGTATCCAGATAATGTGAATTACATTACAATAAGAAATTGGTGAGCAAAAGCCATCGATTGTAAAGCAAAGGAAACATTAACATTTTATCTTAATCTTTTTCCTTTTAATTCTCTTTTTATCTTTTATCTTTTATCTTTTATCTTTTATCTTTATTTTTCCTTTGAGCAAGTCTCTTAAAGTTTTTTTGCAATTAATTTTTGTTGACGCTGCAAAAAACATATCTAGGGGATCTGCTTATGTCCATGTGTTCAATTTATGATAATGTTTCTCCTTTAGATTTTCGTTATTATGGCCAGGATGCAAAGCTCCAGGAGGCATTAGGCCCTTATGTCACAGAACGCGGACGTGTACGATCGGAGGCGATGATTGAGGCGGCTTTAGCCCGTGTTCTGGCGCGGCGTGGCCTTTGTCCTGTTGAAGTCGCAGAAGAAATTGCGGCGGCGGCAGAACAAATCACGCCTGAGGAAGTGGCGGCGGAAGAAGCCCGTATTCAACACAATATCCGCGCTCTTGTGAATTGTATTCGTGCCAAAATTAGCGAGCGGGCACGTCCCTTCGTTCATTTCACACTGACGAGCTTTGATGTGATTGACACAGCTACAGCCTGGCGGCTGAAACAAGCGGCTATAAAAGTTTTAATTCCTGATTTGCGACAATTAGAAAAAACGCTCATCGGGCTGGCGAGGCGCGAAAAAGCAACATTACAGATAGGGCGCACGCATGGACAACATGCTGTGCCAATTACATTTGGCTTTGCGCTGGCGGAATATGTCAGCCGGCTGGGCGGACGCATTCTAGCTTTACAACAAGCGGCGCATAATCTGCGCGGCAAAATCAGTGGCGCTGTAGGCGCATATAATGCCTCCAGCTTATTTTTTGCCGATCCCATTGAATTTGAGCGAGAAGTGCTGGCCGAGCTGGATTTGTTGCCCTCCCTTCATTCCACGCAAATTGTGGAAGCGGAATTTGTCACGGATTATGTCCATGCGCTTGTCTCCACATTAGGCGTATTGGCCTGTCTGGCTGATGATATGCGTCATCTGCAGCGCACAGAAATCGCGGAAGTGGGGGAGGCTTTCGAGGCCCAGCAAGTGGGCTCCTCCACAATGCCTCACAAGCGCAATCCCTGGAATTTTGAAAATGTGAAAAGCATGTGGAAGCAATTTATGCCACGTATGATGACAGTGTATATGGATCAGCTTTCGGAGCATCAACGTGATTTGACGAATTCAGCGTCTTCACGATTTATTCCGGAAATTATTGTGGCATTAGCCTCCTGCACGCGGCGGCTGCAGCGGATTATGAGCAAGCTTGTTACAGATCCCCAGCGTATGCGTGAAAATTTCGCCCTGACGCAGGGAATGATAGCTGCCGAGCCGGCATATATTTTGCTTGCTGCAGCGGGCCATCCCGACGCGCATGAAGCGATCAGGCGTCTCACATTGCAGGCAGAGGCCCAAAAGCGCCCTCTGCAGGAGCTTATTTTTGCCGAGCCAGAGCTGCAGCCCTGGCTCCAAAAAATGACAGAACAACAGCTGGACATTTTGCGCGATCCCAGCCGTTATTTGGGGATTGCCGAAAAGAAAACAGAATATGTCTGTGATTATTGGGAGAAGCAATTAGCATTATAGGCTTTTTGTGTGTATATTTCGTCCAGAAAACAACGAAAAAGGCCCAGAATCCTTGGGGCATGTGAACTAGAAATGACGCGTTATGTGTCTTTAACAAGAATGACAGAGGAGGGAGCGGCACATGGCTCTGATGGGGCTTGATGTGGGCAGCACAGGATGCAAGGCGGTTGTGTTTGATGAAGAAGGCCAGCAGCTCGCCCGCGCCTATCGGGAATATCCCGAGATTTATCCGAACGCGGGATGGATTGAGCTTAATCCGCAGCAAGTGTGGGATAGCGTACAGGCTGTCATTGCGGAAGCCGCAAAAGCTTCGGGCGCTTCTGTGCACGCGCTGTCTATTTCGGCAATGGGGGAATCTTTTACGCCCATCGCCCGTGATGGCAGCTTTCTATACAACACAATTGTATCGCCTGACAGCCGCGCTGTGGCTCAGGCACAGGCTCTGGAAGATTTGATGGGAGCGGAACAGATATTTCAAATAACAGGCATGCCCGTCCATCCCAGCTTCACATTGGCGAAAATCATTTGGATGGCTCAGCATCGCCCTGAAATTCATGCGCGCGTCTGGAAATATCTGCTTTGGCCGGATTTGATTTTCTATAAGCTTGGCCTGGAGCCGCGTTTAGATTATTCGCTTGCCGGGCGGACAATGGCGTTTGATGTTGTACGCAAAACATGGGCGCCAGAAATGCTTGAAGCTGCCAGTCGCGTCGCTTGTTTTGCGACAGGCGCCTGTGCCCAGCAAAAGGAGATTTCAGCGGAGCTGTTTGCCACGCCCATTAAATCAGGCGAAATTGTGGGCGAATTGTCTGCGGCTGTGGCTTCTGAATTGGGCCTTTCGGCGGGCTGTCTTGTTGTTGCTGGCGGCCATGATCAGCCTATGAATGCGCTCGGCGCCGGAATCATTCAAGAGGGCCTCGCTGTGGATGGAATGGGCACTGTGGAATGCATTACAGTGGCTTTTGCGAAGCCCGTTTTGAATGAACAGATGCGTCAGCACAATTATTGCTGCTATCCGCATGTGGCTCTGGATTTGTATTGCAGCATCGCTTTCAATTATTCGGCGGGCAGTGTGCTGCGCTGGTATCGGGACAATTTCGGGGGCCTCGCCAAACAACAAGCCGCGGCGACAGGGCAGGATGTGTATGAGATTATTCTTTCTGGCTTGCCGGAAGAGCCGACACGGCTGTTTTGGATTCCGTATTTTGCCGGCTCTGGCACGCCGTATTTGGATCCGCTCGCCCGGGGCGCTATCCTGGGGCTGACATTGAGCTGTGATGAAAAGACATTTGTCAAGGGGCTGTTGGAAGGCACATGCTATGAGATTAATCTCAATATTCAAAGTCTGGCGGCAGCCGGCGTGCCGATTGAGCGTTTGCGTGTGACGGGGGGCGGCAGCCGCAGCCCTGTATGGCTGCAGATCAAAGCGGATGTAACGGGCAAGGAAGTCGTTACATTGAATGTGAGCGAAAGCGGCTGTCTGGCGGGCGCAATGCTGGGCGGCGTCGCCACAGGAGCTTATGGCTCCTTGCAGGAAGCTACGGAAGCGCTTGTGCAAGAAAAAGAAAGATATTGGCCCAATCCCACAAAGCACGCCCAATATCAGGAATTGTATGCGATCTACGCGCAGCTCTGGCCTGCCATCCGTGAATATGTGCGCATGAAGCCCTGAACGCGCGGGCTGGACGCATCTTCATCGCATAACGGCTATTTTGCCCAAAAATAGTAAGCGCCTTGCATAGAAGCAAGGCGCTTTGTTCATGAAGCAATGTCTGGGCTAGTTTTTTGTTCAGGCAGGGAAGCGGAGCTGCTATCCCGTGCCCTGTTCGGCCTGTTCACGATAAGCTTTCAGGACAGAAATTTCCCGCGGCAAAAGCTCCTCATAAGGCTGCCAATTTATCCATTCTCCGGAAATAGCGCCCGTGTAGCCAATGGAGGCTAAAAGCCGCATAGCTTCGGCATGATCTATTTGTCCTGTGCCCATCGGCGCTAAATCCCAGCCGCCGCCATCGGCCCGCCGAATGCCATCATGGGCATGACAGTGCTTGACATAGGGCTTCACGGCTTCAAAGGCTTCCGCAATCGTGAGGCCGACTGTGAGCGGATGCATAATATCCCAATTAATCGCCGCCTGGGGGCTATCAGCCCATCGGACGACATCTGCCAAATCGCGCGCATTGCAATACGCATCATGTGTTTCAATGCAGACATATACGCCGCTGGCTTTCGCATATTCGGCGCATTCGTGGAGGGCTTCGGCGACATATTTTTTCACATCTTCAAAATTTGCCCCTTCGGGCGTTTGGCCGCCAAAAACGCGAATGCATGGAGCGCCGCAATCTGCCGCCAAATCGATATAGCGCTTTGTGAGCTCAACGCTCTCCGCACGTTGCATGGGATCAGCCATTGAATAGGTGCGGGAAGTGGCGATACAGCACAATTCAATGCCCATATCCGCGCAGGCGGCTTTTATTTGTTGGCGTTGCTTTTTCGTTGTCTGGAGTTCAACGCCGTGCTTGTGGCCGGCCTCTGCCCGCGGCTCAATGGCGTCGTAGCCATAGCGGACAGCCACTGTCAGTACTTGCGTTAAATCTAATTCCGGCGTGGCGAATGTCATAAAGGCAATTTTCATCATAAGGCTTCGCTCCTGCAATTTTTAGCTTCTGCGCTTTGAGACAAAAGGACTAGAGGCAATATAAAAACGCAAAGGCAAATCCGCCCCTTTATCGGGCCGCAAGCCAATACGCGTTGTTTGCACAATATCTTTTAGCTGCCATTTCCTTGCCCGCTGAGCCGTCACAATGAGCGGCGGCTGTGTGACGCAGCGTCCGTTATCCTCAAGCGTGATGCCCAGGGCGCATGTCAATTTCCCCGGGCCCGAGCACAAATCCTGCAGGCGTTGCACGCCCCGGCGCTGGCGCATGAGCTCTATGCCAATTGTGGGCTCCAGCGCTCTGATTAATACGGCCTCAGGAATATCTTCTGGCGCTGTCACGATATTCACACATACGACGCGATGAATACGATATACATAAGCGCAGCCAGGCGGGCCAAACATCACGGCATTGCGCTTTGTGCGGCCGATGGCGGCATGGCAGCCGGGATCATCATGCGCCAGATAGGCTTCCGTTTCGACGATAATGCCTCCTGCAGGCCCTTCGGGCGTCTCATAAATGAGCAGTCGCCCGAGCAATTGTTGTGCTACTTTTATTGTCGGCTGCAGATAGAAGTCCTGAGGCAACGGGGCAAATTCCGACATAACGCGTTCACAGGCGAAAAAAACTCCGCCTGTTCATCATCTGTAATCCAGACATCACAGCGTACGGAGCCTATTTGCAAAAAGCAAAATCGATTAATTTGCGAATGTTATCCGTTCCGCAACAAAAATGCTATTTTTGAAAGTCCGCTTTAAGCTTTACGCCTTATAAAGGCGTGAAATCCATATCCGGCGTAATGCGCAAACATGTTTCCGCCAGCAATTTTGCCGCATTCTCCAGATCTCCCAGATGCACGACTTCTACAGGCGTATGCATATAACGATTCGGAATGGAAACAAGGCCTGTGGCAACGCCGGCGCGATTAATTTGGATGGCGTTGGCGTCTGTGCCTGTAGCGCGGGGCTCCGGCTCCGGCTGCCATTTAATTTTCTTTTGCGCGGCGACCTCTTCCATAAGCTGGCGCAAAACAGGATTGATATTGGGCCCGCGCGCAATCGTGGGGCCTTCGCCTAATTTACATTCGCCAGTGCGTTTCGGATCGCAGCCCGGATAGTCGCTGGCGTGTGTGACATCTACGGCGATGCCCACTTGCGGATCAATGCCAAAAGCGCTCGTCCGGGCGCCGCGTAAGCCCAATTCCTCCTGGACTGTGGACACAGCATATACGGCGCACGAGAGCTTGCGTCGTTCCAAAAGTCGCAACGCTTCCGCCACTACAAAGGCGCCGACTTTGTCATCAAATCCCGGCGCCGCCACAAGCTGATTGTGAAGCGCGTACATCTGCAAATCGAATGTCACGGCATCGCCTAATGCGACTAACGATTGCGCCTCTTTTTTGTTTTTGGCGCCAATATCTATGCACATTTCGGACAATTCCAGGCGCGGCTTGTCCCGCTCTTCGGGCTTCAACAAATGAATGGGCTTGCGGCCAATGACGCCTCGGACGGGCCCCCGCTCATTGTGTATGACAACGGTCAAGCCCGGCAACACGGCCGCATCAATGCCGCCGATGGCGCCCACATAGATAAAGCCTTCCTCGGAGATATGCTGGATCATCATCCCAATCTGATCGCAATGCCCGGCCAGCATCACACGGGGAAAGCCCTCGGGATTCTTAATCCCGATAACATTCCCATGCACATCTGTGCGCACTTCGTCGGCATACGAGGCCATATAATCGCGGATGAGGCGCTGCACAGGCTGCTCAAATCCGGACGGCGAGGGCGTTTCAATCAGCCGCTGCAAGAATTCATATGATTCTTTGCGCATTTTCGGCTCCTCAAAGTTTTTGTCCGAACAACAATCGATCGTTCAATTCGCTTGGCTGCTTGCTCCTGACATGTTATGAGCCAAACATTAAGACAATTTTTTGGACGAATATTTTTATTCGCGGCAAATGATAAGTGAGCCAGGCGTCTCGGGCTCAAAGCCGCTGCGGATCCAGATATTCACGCCTTTTTCGAGGGCAAATTCAACAGCTTCTTTTTGAATGACTTGCGGCCATTTCTCCCCCTTAAATTTCTGCAGCAGCTCTGTGCCTGTTATTTGGTCTATTTTTATCGCATCAGGATCTTCAGGAGGTCTGTCATAAAGCCCATCAACATTAGTGAACATCGTGCATTCTGGCTGTCCCAAAGCGTCTGCAAGCGCCACGGCCGTTAAATTAGAGCCCCCCCGTCCGAGGATAGATACTTCATCGCGTTTTTCGTTTTCATCCCTGAAATAGCCTTGGAAGCCCGCCACAACAGGCACTATTTTCCGTTTTAGTAGCTTGCGGACATAATTAATTTTTACATCCACGACCTTAGCGTCCACAAAGTTGCAATCGGTAATAATGCCCGCTTCGCGTCCGGTCAAGGAATAGGCAGGCTGGCCCATTTCCTGCAGTGCCAACGCCAATGCCGCATTCGCACGCAATTCGCCTGTCATCAACAAACGGGCATATTCCCGGGGATGGGGATGGGCGGAAATTGTTGCCGCTAATTCCGCCAATTTGTCAGTCGCCCAATCAAAGGCGGAGACGACAACTACAGGGAAGACTTTTTTTTGTGTTAAGGGCAAGATAAATGTTCGGGCAATCTCGCGCAGCCGTTGTGCCCGCGCTTGATTGCGTCGACTGGCCAGCAAACCATAAATTTCTGTGACATTTTTCAGGCGCAAACATTCTTCATATAGCCTTTGTTCGTCGGGCCCGAAGCGGTTCAGCCCCTGCATGGTCACGCCGCCAAATTTCATCACAGGAATATCTTTAGCCATGTGTTTTCCTCCATTATCTGTCTTCTTAAAAAATTATTCTACGCCTTATGTGATTTAGCCATTTTACAAATTTCGCTCCGAGCTGTCAAAACATCGCCCAAGCATACAGAGTGCAAGGACGAAAGCGCATTATGGCTTGGAAAAGCTTCAGATATCCTCAATCAACAAGAGCCGTACAGGGCCATACAAGCCGGAGCGCAAATCTTCACGCATCATCGGCAGGGCGCGTGCTAAGTAGGGATTGAGCCAGCCCTTTTGCCGTGCTTCTTCTTCCGCTTCGGGACTGCTCGCCTGATTGGCCAGCGTATTGGCGACAGTTATATTTATCGTGTTTTCGCCCGCCTGCAAGCAGCCTGTAACATCTAAAGTGTAGGGGGGCCATAACAAATCGCCCACAGGCTTTTCATTAATCTCCACATGCGCAAGCCAGAAGACTTGTCCTAAATCTAACAATAATTGCCGATGGGCGAGCTCATCCGCCAGAACAATTTTGAATGTGTAGCGTACTTCGCCCGAAAAATTAACGAGCGGCCAATCCGCCCAATCGCGTAGTGGCGTGGGCAGCCCTGTTTTGAGCACAGGACGCTCTTTTGGAGCAGCCTCGCATATATCGCCCTCGGCGATAAGATATTGGCGCACGACTTCTACATATTCGGCCGCGTCAAATTCGGCGACGACAACGGCTGGCGGCGGGCCCTCCGGCCGATGGGCGGGATCGCTGAGCCAGCGCTCTAATTCAGCTGCTCTTTTAGGGATAGAAGACAATAAGGATGGGCTGTATTCCCGTTCTTTAGGCTGCACAACAAGCGTCAGCAGGCTCCAGGGCGGCAAAACTGGCTGAAATTCTCGCATTTGCTCTTCGCTATTTTCTGTCACAGGAATAATCTCCCCATCGCGCAAATCCCAGATTTCTAATTGTACAGGCCTGCTTGGGCCAAATTCTAAGGCCGGCTCCATCGTGCGGGGGCTATTGTTGAGCAAAAAAACAATTTCTGTTTCCTCGCAACGGCGCGTGCTGATTAACAACTCCGGGGCAGGCTTGCGCAATTTCCAATGAACAAATTGTTGGGGGCTCAAAATGGAGCGCAGTTCATCCAACGCAATGAGCCGCGCCCCGGCCTCCTGGATTTGTTGCAGGAGCTTTTCAAAGGACGCCAGGCCCTGCATTTCCGCAGGCTGCAGGGGCCACTGTTCAAGGAAAATGATTTCCGCCTCTGTTTTTTGAAGCTCTGCTAATTTAGCCAGTGCCTGAACAGGAATAGCGGATAGCGGCGGGACAATGATTGTTTCATAGCCCAAATCTCTGGAGCTCTGTTCCTCGTTGACATGAAGCCTCGTCAGGAAATCCGCGTCAATAAAATCAAAGGGAACATGACGTTGTAAGAGGACATCGCATATCTGTTGCAGGGCTTCCCACGCCTCTAAAGATCTGTATTGCGCCCAAATTGTTTCAATTGGATAATAAACAGCCACAGAAGCTTTCTCATGTCCCTGGCGAGCGAGCAAGCAAATGCGGCCGACATAATCCGCAAAAGCACGATAATAGGGCCAAAGGGGATTTCCGGGCCCCACATGGCTCATCGTGCCGTAAAGCCGCCCCTTGCTGGTCGTGGCATAATACGCCATAGGAGCATATAAATTGATGCCCTGCTGTATTTGATAATCCAAAAGCCAACGCATCTGTCCATAATGCAGCCCATAGCCATAAACTGCGTTTGTTTCTGTGAGCACAGCATGGGCCCACGGCGATGTTTTCTCCGACATCTGTCCGCGCAGCCCTGTTGTCATAATTTCTTTTTGTTTAGCTGTCGAAGCCGCTAATCGCGCAAACGGGAAAGCTTTCTGGCCTGGAAAGAGCTGGCGCCAGATTACATCCACGCCGGGCACATGCAGAGCCCCGACTGTGCGAAAAAAATGGCCAAAATGCACATGATCCGGCAAATTATCTTCTCCGCCTACATGGCCTGTATGCAGCAGGCCATGAGCTTCACACCAATTGCTAATTTGTTGCCAATAGCTTTCCGCGAAACGCTGTGTGAGCACATCATAATATTCACAGCGCGCAGCCACAATTTCATGAGCCGAATAACGAGCCATGACATCTGGGCCAACATGTTCTGGAGCAAATAACAAAGGCAGATAAATCCGCGCGTCCCGGCCCATTTTTTGGCTCAGCTGCTCCAAAAGTCCTCCGCTCCAGGGAATGGCTTCTTTGCCAATTTGTCCGCCCAAACTCGTTTCATCAGTAAAGATTCCGGGGATTGTGTTGCCAAAAAATTCGCCCACAAATTCCGCATAACGCTCATGTGTCACATCAATAAAACGCCGTACAGCCGCAGGATTAAGCACATCCACCGGATAGCCATCATCTTTTACATAAAACACGATAATTTTTTCGTAAGGACGCAGCCCTTGCGCCAGCATGGGAATATCGATGGGCACGGGAATGCCGATTTCCGGCAGGCCCACGGCTGCAATCATTCGCGGAGGCAAGAAGGATGTGTCAGTAAGCAGCTGAGCATGTAAACGTTTGCCGCAAAATTCGGGATGGCCGGCTACAACATGTCCTTGAGCTGTGCCGCTGGGCCAGCCGCCCTCATCGTACAGCCAGACATAGAGGCCATAACGCTGCGCTGTTTGCACAGCGTAACGCACAAGCACAAAAAATTCATCCGATAGATAAGGCGGGCTCATTCCTTCAACAAAATCCTGAAGACGGAAGCGTTCGCCCATAGGATGCAAAAAAAATCCGCCACAGCCCTGTGCAGCAAAATCCTCGATCTGCGTTTTAATCAGCGCGGGCGTCATTTCGCCATTCCACAGCCAAAAGATAAGCGGCCGATAAGCAGGGGGAGGCGTCTTAAACAATTCAGCTAAAGAAGATAGACTCATTTTTGCCAATTCCTTTAAATATCTTTTGTTCGCAAATTTTTAATCTTCATAAAATTGAAATGTGTCCAAAACAGTGCGAAAGGCTTTGACATTGGCGGCGTTTTGTCCGCTCGGGCCAAACATCCCAATGGCAAAGCCACGATTGCGTCGCACACAGAGCACAAATAGCTTGTCTGTCGTGCCATCGCTCAAAAGCAACATTCGCGCCGGACAATTGCATAATGTGGCTGGCTTTTCCAGCTTTCGCCTTAATCCGGCCCAATTGGCGCTGTATCGCCGTATGAATTCTTGCAAATTCATTCCCTGCGGCAAGGGATACACATCGATGCCAATGTATAATTGCCCAGCTCCTACATGCGGCCCCTCTAAAAACAATTTTGTGCCCGGCCCTGCCTCTTCCAAATCAGGACGCCGTTTCCAGCCCGCAGGAATAACAAGGCGAAAATCAGATAACACAATTTCTCCTGTATCGTTAGAAGCCACATTTGGCTGGGGCGCAGAAGAAGAACTTGTGAAAGCTTTTGCCTGCGAAGCTTTTTCTTCTGCTCCAGGCGATTCTGGGACAATAGCATTCGCCGGCGTTCTTGGATTAGCTACATCAGAAGCTTTTGAGCGCGAAAAGGAATCTGGAGAATGTGAGGGAGATGACTCCGTAGCTTGCGAAATGTTTTCGCTCAATGCAAAGCGCCATAATAAGAACGCAATTACAATACAAACAGCTCCAATCGTCCCCAGAAGGACTTTTTGTGACTGCTGAGACACAATTTTGGGGCGCAACATCATGATTTTTGCCAATATTTCCCGGCTAGGCATGTCCCCGACTCCATTGACAGATCAAATTAGCGCCCCAAAAAAGGAAAAGACAAAGCAAAAGCCATTTTAAGAATTGAGGCTGAGCAAGCCATTGTGGCCGCCAATTTTTGCCGCTTATCACGCCATAAAGAGCAAACATGCCTGCTATAATTGTTGTTCCAAAGGCAAAAGGCGCAAGCAAATTGGCCTGCATGGCCAGCAATATCTGGCCGCGCGCCATCCAGGCAAATCCCGTTGTGAGGCCGCAAAATGGACAGGGCAGATGTGTGATAAGCCTCCACATACAGGGCGGCAGATAAAGCTGCTGATGTGTCCCATAGCCATTCGGGCTTGGCTTGAGCCAAAAAGAGCCGCTAATGAGCGCCAAACAAACGATTAAAGTCGCGGCTGCCTCCTGCCGAGTTTTTGAAGCCAGCGATACAGACATGTAATTATCTTAACACGAAATCGCCTCAGGAGAGAAGAACAAAAGCGAAAAAATGCAGGCATTTAAGACAAAGAAAGGAATTATCCATTTAATTTCGTTTCTTTAGGATAGAGGGATGTAAAAGATTTTTCCAATTAATAAATTAATAAATGAAAGGCGGCAGGAAAGAAATTAGCAGAAAGAGGGAGGCAGATGAACACGCTTCATTGTGAGCTGAGGACAGAAATTTTTTTGGCATTGTCCGCCTGGCTGTTTGTGGGATGCGCCAAGGCGACGCCCCTGCCAGAAATTGTTTTGGGCGATTATAATGCTGAATTGCGTGGCCCAGACAACCGTGTCGATATTCCTCTGATGATCCAGCGCTTGAAAAATATGCAGGCGAATACATATTTTTGGCTAATCTGGCATGCGCCGACAGATTGGGAGGATTTGCAGCGCTTTTTGCCAGAAGCCCAAAAAGCCCATATACAAGTATGGGCTTATTTGTGTCCCCACAGTGAACAAGGCGGGCAATATCCCTATTCCGAGCCTTTTCGGCTAGATTTCGTCAAATGGGCCGAAGAAATTGCTAAGCTCTCGATAAAATATCCCAATCTTGTGGGCTGGATTATAGATGATTTTTGGGCAAATTTCGGCGAACATGCTATTAGCCCAGCCCTGATACGCCAGATGCAGCAGAAAGCCAAAGAAATTAATCCCGAATTGCGTTTTTATCCGCTGCTGTATTTTAAAGAAATCGGGCCACGCTTTGCTACAGAATTAGCTCCGATGATTGATGGCGTTGTGGCAGCTTATCATCATAGCAAAGAAGAAATTCAGAAGATTTTGCCCTATCTGGATGACAGCTACACGCTTCCGGCGCGTCTGCTTGTTTCTTTTCCTAGAGACACAATCTCTCATCCCGGCGATCAAGGCATGGCTTTGCAAACAGCGGAAATTGTGCCCGGGCAGGATGTCAAAATACGCTTCAAGTATCAGGATAGCTATGATGGGCCCACGGCGGGCTATCACATCATGCAATTGCGTGTGGATGACGAAATCGTCTGGCAAGAGGATGTGGCTGGCATGGATGAAGGCTACGCAGAGATTGATTTAGCTCCACAAACAGCAAACAAACGGCAAATTACATTGGCGCTGGGCATATATGACGAAAAAGGCGTCTCCCAATACGCTGTCACAGCGGAATTTTCCGATTTATCCGTGCAGGGGCTGAAATTGAATGCCGATTTGGGCCAGCAAGAAGCCTGGCGACATCAGATTGCAGGCCAATTCCAAATCAGCCATAGCCCGGCCTACATTGGCCAACATCGTTACAAATTGCCCTTGATTGTCATGCCAGCAGGAAGCCGCGGGGAATATCAACATCGTTATAAAGAGGAAGCCACGCCCGAACGCATTGCTGCTCGCACAAGGCAAGCTCTGGAATTAGTCGGCGACGGCCGCGTGATTGGCACTGTCATTTATTGTCTTGACAAAAAGCCGGGCAGCCCGGAACTGGAAGCAATTCGAGATTTGTATGAGGAATTCCGCAAGCCTCAATAAGCAAATTAGGGAGATTTTTCCCGCTACATGATATGGAGGAGGCGACGATGAAGATATTCATCATTACAGATTTGGAAGGGCCGGCGATGATTAATCGCTTTACGCAAACACGCGATGTTACGCCAGAGGAGAAAAAGCGTTCCGAATATTTTTTAACAGGAGAAGTCAACGCCTGTATTGATGGCATATTAGATTTTGATCCGCAAGCCGAAATCATAGTTTGGGATGGCCATGGCGGCGGCGGCATTGATGAAATGCGATTTCATCCGCAGGCTAAATTAATCGCACGCGGGCCTATTCGTCCGCCTTATGGATTGGATGCCAGCTTTGATGCGTTAATGTTTGTAGGCCAGCATGCAATGATGGGGGATAGGGGTGTGTTATGTCACACATATTCTTCTAAATCAATTGAATATTACAAGATAAATGGGATTTTGATGGGAGAATTTGGCTGCCGCGCATTGATGGCAGGCACAATGGGCGTGCCGACTATTTTTATCGCTGGCGACGATGTAGCTGTGGAGGAAGCACGGCAATTTGTGCCGAATATTGTCGGCGCGGCTGTCAAGCAAGCCCTCGGGCGAGAATTAGCCCTTCATCTATCTCATGAAGCGGCTTGCCAGCTTATCCGGCAAAAAGCCCGCGAAGCCTGCGAAAAGCGGAATGATATCGCGCCGTATTTTATCCCGGGGCCCTATACACAGGAGATACGCGTCTTAGAAGGCGTGAGCATTCAAGGCTATTTAGAGGATGGCTGGGAATATGTAGATGCGCGGACAGTGCGCAAAACGCGAGAAAATATCTGTGAGCTCCACATCTAATGGCTGATTTTCCTGAAACAGTAACGCTTCTTACAACAGCCAACGGCTTAGCCGTGCGGATTATTGATCAAACGCAATTGCCGCATTGCGAAAAGCTTTTGGAGCTGACGACAATTGCGGAATTGTGTGAGGCTATTCGTTCCTTGCGCGTGCGTGGCGCGCCTGCGATTGGCTGCGCCGCTGCTTGTGGCGTGGCCATGGCGGCTGCGCGCAGCAGAGCCGATACTTTACAAGCACTACAGGCAGAGCTACGCCTTGCCATCGAGGATTTGGCCGCTACACGCCCGACGGCTGTCAATTTGTTTTGGGCGCTGGAGCAAATGCAAAAGATTGTAGATAACGCCACAGATAAGGAAAGCCTGATAAAGCAGCTGGAACAAAAGGCGCGTGAAATTATTGCTGACGATATTCAACGCTGTCAGCGTATAGGGCATCAGGGCGCGACGCTTATTCCGCCAGGCGCTCGTGTGCTCACGCATTGCAATGCCGGCGCCCTCGCCACCGCAGGCTACGGCACGGCTCTGGGCATAATACGGGCGGCGGCGGAGCAAGGAAAAATTGCTCGCGTGTATGCGGATGAAACACGGCCTTTGCTGCAAGGGGCAAGGCTTACAGCCTGGGAATTATGCCGTTTAGGCATTCCCTGCACTGTCATCTGTGATAATATGGCGGCCAGCTTGATGGCGCAAGGCGAGATTGATTGTGTTGTCGTGGGGGCGGATCGCATCGCCGCCAACGGGGATTTTGCCAACAAAATAGGCACATATGGCGTGGCTGTGCTGGCGCGGCATCACGGCATTCCCTTTTATGTCGCTGCGCCCCTTTCCACAATTGATTTTGATTTAGCTAGTGGGGCCCAAATTCCCATTGAATTACGTAATCCAAATGAAGTCGCAGAATTAGGCTATTTTGCCAAATGTCCCATCGTTCCTTCTGAAGCAGATATTTATAATCCGGCCTTTGATGTGACGCCGGCGGAATTTGTTTCGGCTTTTGTCACAGAGCGGGGCATTGTACGGCCTCCTTTTGCGGAAACATTCGCGCGCTGGAAAAATGAAACAAAATCGGATGGCTGACAGCCTGCAATGAGGCGTATATGATAATCGCAAACAGGAGGGCGCATATAGAGTAAGCCCTCCCTTTTCATTTGCTTGCTTTTGGGGCGATTGCCACTATTGACAATGAGAAGCTCGCAGGCTCTTAATCCCATACAATTATCATCAGGAGTAAGCTATGGAAAAAATAAAAATCGCTATAATCGGCTGTGGCGGGATGGCGCACAGCCATGTGCGCCGTTTTGACAGTGTTTTGCAGGATGTCCAGATTGTGGCGGCTGTGGATGTAATTCGCGAGCGGGCGCAGGCTGTGGCAGATTTGTTGCCTCCGCCTGTGATCGTGGCAACGGATTATCGGGAAATTTTGGATGATGTGGAGGCTGTCTTGCTTGTATTGCCTCATCATTTACATCATCCTGTCACGATGGACTGTCTGGAAGCGGGCAAGCATGTGCTTGTGGAAAAGCCGATGGCGAATACGGAGCAGGAATGCATTGAGATGATTCATAAGGCGCGGGAGAAAAATCGCATTTTAATGGTTGCGTATTGCCAGCGCTTCCATCCTCTGATTGTGAAAATGAAAGAGCTGATAGAGAACAAAACATACGGAGAATGTTTTCAGCTTTCGATCTGGACAGAGCAATTGACGCAATATCCGCCGGATCATTGGGCCAGCTCCGCCAAAACATTAGGCGGCGGCCAATTATTCAGCCATGGCTGCCATTATATTGATTTGATGTTATGGATGCTGGGACGGCCTGTATGGGGGACACATTTTGGCACAAATCTGGGCACGCCCTGGATGGAGCGCGAAGGCACTAGCCATGTGATTATTGAATTTGAAAGCCGGGCGTTAGGCTATCATCAGGGCACATGGGGCGCTCGCGGCAGCCGGCTACGTTATTCCTTTCATGCCCATTGCGAAGAGGGCATGATTGAAGCTGCCCTATCTGACGGCAAGCTTATTTTCCATTCCCAGATGAAGCCCCATGTCCCGGGCGAAATAGAAACAGAAGGCGAGACAGTTTTAATGGAAGCTCCCAACGCGAAAGCCACAGAGCGCGAAATGGCCCATTTCATTGAATGCATACGCACAGGCCAAAAGCCGCTTACAGATGGCGTCAGCGCGTTGGAAGGCTTACAGGTCATCTGGAAGCTTTACGAAGCGGAGGAAAACAGACAATTAGCGGATTTGCGTGGCCTGGGGCTAGGAACTTTTCTGGGCTAAAACGCAAAATTGCAGGACAAAAATGCCTCTTCCGGGCACAATAATCTTTGCAAGGGCATTTTGAATTAGCCGTAAACAGCGGCACAAGGGACTATTTCGCGCCCGCTTTTATTATTTACAAGCTTTTTTGCGGGGCACAGCAATAAGCCTCAATTCAGGAAAAATGCCCGGGGCTTGTCCAGACAGAGCGGAATTATGTTTTGAAAGCCACAAAGCTGCAAAGCGCTAAGAGCTTTTTGTAAACAGTGTGCCTAGCAATGTAAATAAGCCTAGCATCCGCAGTCCGACAATAATCATAAACGCGCCGAAGATTTTTTTCAGCCATTCCGAAGGCAGCGCCACGGCTAACGGCGCGCCCAGCCATGTGCTGCCGATGACAGCGCCCACGGCCAGGACAGCCACATAATTCCAATTCACAAAGCCTAAGGCGCGTTCTGTGGCCAATAACGTGCCGAAACGAAGAGGCACAGCCAGCGCGACATAGGCCAAAAGCAGGCACCATAAAACAATCGGTGCGCCCATCCGAAATGTCGTTTGTTGCCCTCCAAAATGATAGCTCAAAGCGCCCGCAATCGTCATCGGGACCATCACAGCTAAAGCCGTCCCCTGCGCAATTTTTTGTGCGTCAGGATTACGCTCCCACAGGGCGCTGAGAATGGGGACCATAATAATGCCGCTGCCTATGCCTAAAAGGCCCGACAACGCCCCGCCGGCAAGGCCTAAAGCGATAAGCGCCACAATAAAGCCAAAACTGATTTTCACACGATCATCTCCTGAAAAATTGTGATATTCGGGGCGCCTCTTTATTCGGACAGCTCATCTGTAGCTTCCTCTTCCGCAGAAACTTCTTGCTGGACAGGAGAGCCAATGTATAAATAGCGATCAAATAGCTTTTGATATTCCGTCCAGCTATTGCCCGCGGCGCCGCCTTTCGCAATCTCCTGCACAAAATATTGCACATGCGCATCCAGATTGTCCGCATAATGCAGGGCACAGGCTTCCGCTGTCATCGGAACAATCGGCGCGCCATATTCCTTTTGCCCGTGATGACTGAGAATGAGATGGGACAGCTTATAATCTAATTCAGCCGGAAAATTGGGAATCTGCTGCATTTTTTCGCGCAGCCAGCGATCTGTAATCACAATATGGCCGACAAGCCGCCCGACATCCGTATATTCAATTGTGGGGCCGATATGGAATTCCGCAATTTTTCCTATGTCGTGCAACAGCCCCCCCGCAATGAGCAAATCCCGATTTAATTGCGGATGCAGCTCCTGCACGGCGCAGAGCAACTTTACAACACTGACGGTATGCTCCAATAGCCCGCCAATATGGGAATGATGCAGTCGCTTTGCGCCCGGACATTGGACAAAAGCGTCTACAAATGCTTCATCTGTGAAGAAGCTTTCCACTAATTGGCGCAGATAGGGATTATTGATCTGGCTGATAAAGCCATACAGCTCTGCTAACAGCTTATCAGGATCGCGGCTGGGGCCTTCCAGGAAATCGCTCAGCTCATATTCGCCGGGCTGGCAGGGCATTGCCTGCTCAATAATGATTTGCAGTTGCCCGCGATATTCTTCCACATGGCCCTCAATGCGCACAACACGATTGGGCGCGCAGATTTCCGCAATTTCTTCTGCGTTGTCCCAGGCGCGGCCCACAATGCTCCCTGTCCGATCGCTTAATAGCACATGTAAATAGCTTCCGCTTTTATTTTTGTAGGGGATTAAGTTCCGCTCGCTGATTGCAAAGAAAGAGGAAACAACTTCATTGGGCTGTAAATCCACAATCATTTGCTTGGCCATCACTAAAAGCCCCCTATACAGGCACGCGGCCTAATTCCTGTCCCTCAGGCGTGAGACGTAAGGTCCCGAACATAATCCCCGGCGCATTTTCCGCTTCCTCGGGAGCACGGGCAATCATCTCTCGTTTGCGCAAATCTATGGCATATAACAAGCCCAAACAAATCCCGCGCCGTTGTTGATTGTAAAATCCCAATAATAGGCCTTGCAAATCGGCATAGCTCATATCCCGTGCTTGCAGCTCTGTCGCTGTCGGCAAGCCGCTAATCATTTTCCCAGAAAGCGATATGCATCGCAAATCTAAATGCTGAAATTGCTGGGCCCATTTTTGTTGCCGCCAGGCTATCCGTTGCTCACGCGTCTTTTGGCGCAGGCAATCCGATTGCGGCAAACGATGAATTGTCAAACGAGAGTCGCTGTGCCATGCCGCCAGCAGCCGTTTGATTTCCGGGCTGTCGCCGATTAATATCACATGCGCCGGCGCCAAAAGCTCTAATTTAGCGCTTTTGAATTCGAATCCGCCTTGTCCTCCCAAATAGCCGCTTGTATCTACAATAATCACGCCCGCGCCTGCCTTTTCCGCGGCATTCACAGCTCGATGCGTAGCCGCCAATGTGACAGCAGGCTTTGTTGTAGGCGTTGTATCTCCCACAAAATAAAATTCATAATGTCTTGGATCGCTTGTGGCAACAAAACGCCAGGCGATGCAGCCCGGCGGCCCTATCTGGGATTGCCCCAAATCGGCATCTACAATAACAGCGCGAGAGGAGGGCGGCAATTTCGCTCCCAGCCAACTGCATAATGTGCTTTTCCCAGAATCCATCGGCCCAACGACAATGATGCGCCCTTGTGCGGGCAAACATTTGAGCAATTCCAGCCATTCCCGCGAAACGCTAATTTGGATGGGCTTATTATCCATACTGCTTTTTCAGTACGAAAAACAAAGCTATATTGAAATTGGAAGAGGAAACATTGGGCTTGGCCAAAATTACGCACGCGTCTTTTTTATTCTGTGCCTTCCAAAATGGCTTCTATACAGGCTACAGCATTTTCTGTCGGCACATCGGGCAAAATCGGCTTTGTAGGGCTGATTATGAAGCCTCCGTCTTTGCCGACTTCGGCTTTCAGACGTCGGATTTCTTTTTTAATTTGTTCTGGCGAGCCAAAAGGCAGCAGCACTTGTGTGCCGATTCCGCCCTCAAATGTAATGTATTTTCCGTATTCGCGTTTCATCGCGTATACATCCTGCGCTTCAGGCTGGAAAGGATTAAAGATATCCACGCCAATTTCTATCAGATCCTCAATAATCGGCGAATTATCTCCGCACGAATGGATAAAGACATATTTGCCCAGTTCGTGCGCTCGTCCATACATTATTTGTAAACGGGGCTTCAGATATTCCCGGAAATATTTTGGCCCCATAAGCAAGCCGCGCTGGGCGCCAAAATCATCGCCAAAATAAATGGCATCGACTTCAGGAATAGCGCCGAAGGCTTCAATCATCGGCATATGCCATTCCATTAAACGATCGAATAGTTCGTGGCAAAAACGAGGATGTTCAATCAAATCCACTAGCAAATTTTCCATTCCCCGCAACGCCCAGGCCCGTTCAAAAAATGTCATCCCCGAGCCTGCACGAAAAAAGGCCCGCTGCGGGCTGCGCGCATTTGCCTGTGCAGCCTCTCGACATTGTTGAATGACATCGTGTGTTAAAATTTGGGGGAATTCATAGCCTTTGAGCGTCGGCTCTTGCAAGGGAACTTCAATTGTGTGAAAGATATTTTTTGTATCCCACACACAGCCCCAGGCGTCTGTATATTTCGCGCCGTCCTCCGAATACACACGGCCATCGGGCAAGCCGTAGCCTGTGCTGTGATTCACAATCCGCGTGCGCCATTCTTGATTTCCATAATATTGATCCACACGTTGCGCCACTTCCGCCTCAATTGGAATAACATAGGGCGTAAAATCGGGCTGTTCATGACGCAATGCCATTAAGACGCGTTCACGCGGAGTCATCATTATCTCCTTTGATTGAAATTTCGGGGCTTCCAATCAACGGCTAGGCGAAATAGATTTTGCAGCGTATGATTACGCGCGCTTTAGCCCCTTATCTGTAATTTTGAATTTCACAATCTCATCGCGACAAGGAGCGCCTCGATGCTTCAACACAAATAGGCCCCGCTCCACGCGATTGTTATTTGCAGGCAGCCGCCCCATCAGAATAATCGTCGTAGCGTTTATTGTGAGATCATCTTCCATTGTGTGGGCGGCAATCAAATCTTCCAAATTAGTTTCGGCTGTTGTCTGCAAAAACACAGTGCAGATATCCCGCGTCTCATAGGGATGAGCCATAACTTTTTCCTTGATTTGCTGCCATTTCCCTTGAAACAAATCTCTCGCCAGCCAATCATAAGGCTTTCGCATAATTTGATGCAAAATATATTCAAATAGTTCAATCTGCGCTGATTCTCGCGCCTGCGAAAAAGGCTCAATCCCATCAATAAGCACACGCCGCACGCCATGAATGAATTGATAATAGCAAAAAGCCGACAGCTTGCGCAGGCTTTCATTGATTGTCAGCTTCCAGGCCCGCCATTGCTCATCATTCATTTCATCGCGCAGCACGCGTTTCCCTACATAGCCAAAGGGATTCAGATAATCGATGGGCTCATAGCCGTCCCAGATACGCTCCATATCCACATCTCTTTGGGAAAGCTCCCAGCCATAGAGACGCCGCGCGTATTCCAGATGTTGCTGGCTGTCTCCACGGGAACCCATATCCAGAATGCAGCCTCGTCGCCCTTCTTGTGCCAGGCCTGCCTGACAAAAGCTCAGGCCAAGCTGTGTCTTGCCAATGCCCGTGGCGCCGCGAATTACGACAAGCGTTCCCGGCTGCAGCCCCCCGCCCAACAATTCATCCACAAAATCAAGCCCCAAAGAATACAGCTCCGTCAATGTTTCCTCCTTGTTTTCAGAGCGCTTAGATGCGATAGCTATTTATTGCCCATAAGCTTACATAGCCTATAAAGAAAAATCAATTATGGGGCAAAAAAGGAAATAAAGGATTTCATTCTGATGTGAAGAAGCTTTTGTTTATCTAGCAAAATAGAAAATCTTTGGCTTTCATATGGAATATCTGTATGGCAAGCGTTAGCCTAGTAAATGCTTCCTCTGATCTCCGGGAAGCTTTGCAGAAAGCCTTCATGCTCATTGGCCTGCAAAATTGTGTCAAGCCGGGAGATATTGTCCTGCTTAAGCCGAATCTGCATGGGGGCCCAGGGCACACATCGCCCCAAATGCTGGAGGCTCTTGTGCAATGGGCTTTGGGAAAAGGGGCCGCACGCGTCATCATTGGCGACGGGCCCTTTTGGGGCTTAACGGATCCCTGGCCGTATTTTCAGCAAATCGGCTTATTTGAGATCGCTAATCGCACAGGGGCACATGTGATATGTTTTCATCAGGAAAATTATCTTTTGCTGCAGCCCCATTGCCCTGCTCTGCCGCCGACAATTGGCATTGCCCAAGCCATATACGAAGCGGATGTTGTTATCAATGTTCCCATCCCCAAAACACATTTCAATACGCTTGTGACATTAGCGCTGAAGAACATAAAAGGCTGTTTAAGGCCTGTAGACAAAAAACGGCTGCATGAAATCAATCTGCCCCGAGCCTTAGCTTATCTCAATAAGCTAATGGCGCCCCGAATTACAGTGCACATTTTGGATGGCACAATCGGCTACGAGGGCTTGGGGCCCAGCCATGCTGTGCCTTTCTCCTGGGGCCTCATCGCCGCTTCCACAGATCCTGTTGCGCTAGACGCCACAACATGCCGTCTTATGGGAATTGCTCCCGAAAAAGTGCGTCTTATAACGGAAAGCGCCCAATTAGGCGTGGGAGAAATGTGTGAAGAAAACATTCATGTTTTGGGCGAATCCCGCGAAAAATATCAACGGCGCTTTTTGCTGCCCCATGAGGCGCTTGCGCAATCCTTCCCCGGGCTGCGCATCCTCAGCGATACAGCCTGTAGCGTATGCTTAGAACGGCTATTTTGCGCGCTACAAAGATTTGCCCCGCAGGCTTCTTTAGCCGGCCCAAAGCCGCTCGTTATTCTTCTTGGCGCTCATCCCGACGCTCGAGCGGATATTCGAATAGGCCGTTGTGCTTGCCGTTCTGCAAAGAGCGCACAGGATATTGCGGAATGCCCTCCGGATAGCGAAGAAATTTACAGGATTTTATCGCGCCATTTCGATTGCTGACACAAGATGTTCAGGAAAATGTCTGTTTGAGCCGCTACGCAAGATAATGCTTGATGTGCTGTGAAAATCAAAGAGAGAATAATTGCCAGGATTGTGAGCAGGGATTGCCGGACACAATCCACATTTGGCGCCGCGCGGGGCAAAGAATGACAGCGCCTATTGTGGCATATTCCGCCTGTGGCTCAATATGACGACAGATAGGATAGAGGCCTTGATGATCGCTCAGCATTTGCGCGATATCCTGCAAACTGGCCGGAAGCGAAATGTTCTCAATAAGCGCCTCACAACGCTGTTGCCGGCCTAAAGAATTGCTTCCCGGAGGCGTTGTCAGGCCTGTCTGCTGCAGTTCAGGAGCCAGATAATGATTTGTATGCACAAAGCGGCCGTTGGCAGCGTACATTTGGGCATGAGCTGTGGCTGTTGTTTCAATCCCCAAGAAGTTTCCCTGCGCATCCCCTAAATGATAATAATGTCCTGACATGCGCGGCGCTTGAATAATGGCTGCACTGGCTTCCGCCATTGTGCGACAGCGCAGGGCCTCGTGGATGAGGGCTAAATAAAATACGCCGGGACGAGCGTCTGTAGGCACGAGATTTGTATTTCCTACGCTGAGGCCTTCCTCATTAAGTCCGATGAGAGAGAGGCAGCCGGCTGTTGTGAAGCTGAGCGTTTGTGGCCCTTCGGCCGGGCAGCGATGGACAATGACAACATATGGCGCGGCCGTAACATGCATATCCCATGTCTGGGCGAGATATGTCTGGCCTTCTGCAGTGAGGGCGCCTTCCAAAACAAGGGAAGTGCAATTATGTGCAGCGGCGCGGGCCCCTATTAAATCCTTGAAATCAGTCCAGCTATTGCCAATCAACAGCTCTGGCGGCGTGAGGCCCGCCGCTTCCGCTATGCCCATAAATTCTTCAAATATGACGGGCGAATATTGCTCCAGATACGGCAGCGAAGCGGCGGCCAAATCTAAGGCCCAGGCCAAATCACGCGGCGGCATAAGCTGTCGCGCGGCTTGTTCTGCTAACTCTAAACGCGTTTGTGTCATTGCACGGCACATTTCCCGCAGCTCTTCGCCAAATTGCTGGCCCATTTGGCGCGGCGTGCCAGAAAGCTTGATGCAGGCCACAGACATGTTTTATTCCTCCTTAAAATCAGACAGTGGGACAAAGCCCCGAACACACGCTACAAAGATTCCAGATGGCTTCTTTTTTACAAAGGCAATTCTTTTCCGACGCCTTTTTGGCGCGCTGCGTCATAGATTAATTTGGCGGTCACAGCATCATCAATCCCGATGCCCATGAGCATAGACATTGTGCGCTCCTCCTCGCGCTCGCGTCCCGGCTTTTTGCCGGCGACGACATCGCCCAGATTCCACGCTTCGGGCACGCCCTGAAAATAGCCCTTATCCCGATAATAATTCATCTGGGCGACATCGTCTGTGACGAGCTTATCCACATTCTGGCACACTTCGCTCTTCCAAGCGACATTATAATCCACAGGCGCCGCCATCGCGCCGGGCTTGAGCCATTCGTCCTCAATATACGGCGTCGGATTAGGCGGCATAAAGCCGGCTGTCACAATAATATCCGCGCCGCGCACTGCCTGCTCAGGAGATTGGACAGGAATAATAGGCAGGCCGGTCTGCGCGCTCATTTCCTCCACATAACGCTGCAGGGCCTGTAGACTAATGTCATAAGCGCGCACTTCGCGGATAGAAGGATAAAGCCAGTGCATAGCCATAAGATTGCTGCGCCCTTGCACGCCGCAGCCAATGATGGAAACAATTTCCGGATGGCTGGGGCCCAGATATTTCATGGCCACGGCATTCGCTGCGGCGGTACGCATCATCGTCAGCCATGTGCAATCCATCACGGCCAAAGGCAGCATTGTCTCCGGATCATTGTAAATGAGCAGGCCTGTTATTGTCGGCAAGCCTTTTTTGACATTATCGTCTGCGCCGCCGACCCATTTTAAAGAAGCGACACGAAAAGTGCCCCCGACATAAGCCGGCATGGCGTTTAAAAAGGTAGTAGGGCCCGAAGGATGCAGCGATGTTTTCGGGGGCATCTCTGTTTGGCCCAATCCCTTTAAACGAAAGCCTTCTTCCACGGCTTCCACAATCTGGGGCAGGGATATTTGCAGGCTTTCCACATCGGCCCGGCTTAAATACAAAAGAGAACAGCTCATCTTGCAGCCTCCTTATATGCATATTTTAAAAAAAAATTGCTTCTTCTTTTCGGCGTTGAAATTAAAGTTTTCTTTTCTTTCGTTTTCAATCTCCCTAAATCCTGCCCAAAGAAAGCAGAAAAGAAAGCCAGGCAATTTTTTTCGGCAAAGAAGGCTATTGACTTTCTTGGCAGGATTTGTGTATAATACGGAGCGTTAGCACTCAAGCATTGAGAGTGCTAATTTTCCAATGTAAGCGGTTTCGTCTAACATTTCCCTTAAAAGGCATAAAATTTTGTTGCAAAAATATGCCCATGCATCAGAATAACAAGAAAAGGTGGTGTGGAGATTATGCTGCAACCCCTACATGATCGTGTCTTGATTAAGCCTTTGGAAGCTGAAGAGAAGACGCCGGGAGGCATTATTTTGCCGGAAAAGGCCCAGGAAAAGCCGCGCGAGGGCGAAGTCATTGCTGTAGGTCCTGGGGCGCTCAATGACAAAGGCGAGCGCAAACCGATGAGCGTCAAGGTGGGCGATATCGTAGTATACAGTGAATTTGGTGGCACAGAAATCACATACGAGGGGACAGATTATTTGCTCATAAAAGAAAGCGACATTTTAGCTATTAAGGAGTAGCGATAAACATTTGGTGAGGGCGAATAGGGCGGTGGGGCTGGCGCAAGCGGCTTTGTGCCGAGCGGAAATTGAAAATTTGGGATAAGAGGAGGAAGTGATATGGCAAAACAGCTCCTTTTCAGTGAGGAAGCACGGCGCGCGCTTTTGCGCGGCGTGGATAAAGTAGCTAATGCGGTCGCAGTGACGCTGGGGCCCAAGGGCCGCAATGTCGTGATTGAGAAGAAGTGGGGCGGCCCGACGATGACAAAAGATGGCGTCACTGTCGCCAAGGAAATTGAGCTAGAGGATCGTTACGAAAATATGGGGGCGCAATTGTGCAAGGAAGTGGCCTCCAAGACAAATGATGATACAGGAGATGGGACGACAACAGCGACAGTCCTGGCGCAGGCGATTGTCCACGCTGGCTTGCGCAATGTGGCGGCAGGCGCCAATCCGATGATGATTAAGCGCGGAATTGAGCGCGCCACGGCTGCAATGGTGGAGAAAATCCGCGAAATGGCGGAGCCGCTGGAAGGCCGCGAGGCGATTGCCAATGTGGCTGGCATTGCCGGAAATGATCCCGAAATTGGGGAGCTGATTGCCGACGCAATGGAGAAAGTGGGCAAGGATGGCGTCATTACAGTGGAGGAGTCGAAAGTCGGCCGCACGGAAGTGGAAGTTGTGGAGGGAATGCAATTTGATAAGGGCTATATTTCGCCTTATTTTGTGACAGAGCCTGACAGCATGCAAGCTGTTTTGGAGAAGCCCTTTATCCTTGTACATGAAAAGAAAATCTCCTCGGCGGCCGACATCGTGCCACTTTTGGAAAAAGTGGCCAGCGCCGGGCGGCCCCTGCTCATTATCGCTGAAGATGTCGAGGCGGAGGCCCTGGCGACGCTCGTGGTCAACAAGATGCGCGGCGTCGTACAAACATGTGCAGTCAAGGCCCCGGGCTTTGGCGATCGCCGCAAGCGGAATTGTGAGGACATTGCCATTTTGACAGGCGGCACCTTTATTTCTGAGGATCTGGGCGTGAAGCTAGAAAATGTGCGCCTGGAGGATTTGGGGACAGCCGAGCGCGTCGTTGTGGGCAAGGATGAGACAACGATCGTGCAAGGTGGCGGCGATCCGGAAGCCATCCGGGCCCGCATTGCCCAAATCCGCAAGGAAATCGAGACGACGGATAGCAATTATGATCGTGAGAAGCTGGAAGAGCGGCTGGCGAAGCTGGCGGGCGGCGTAGCCGTGATTAAGGTCGGCGCAGCCACTGAAACAGAGCTGAAGGAGCTCAAGCATCGCTACGAAGATGCTCTGTCGTCGGCGCGCTCAGCGCTGGAAGAGGGCATCGTGCCCGGCGGTGGAGTGGCGCTGTTGCGGGCGGCCGCGGCTCTGGATTTGACCGCCGATGACGAGGATGAAATGACGGGCATCAATATCATCAAGAAAGCCGCTCAGGAGCCGCTCAAGCGCATCGCCGAAAATGCCGGCTATGAGGGCAGCATTGTGGCGGAGAAAGTGCTGGCGCACAAATCCATTCGCTATGGCTTTGATGCCGCCAAAGAAGAATATTGCGATATGATCAAGGCCGGCATCATTGATCCCGCGAAAGTCGTGCGCTCAGCGCTGGAAAATGCCGCCAGCATCGGCTCCCTCGTGCTGACGACGGAGACGCTTGTGGCGGAAATTCCGGAGCCGGAGCCGCAAACGCCGCCCGGAGGCGCAGGAATGGACTACTAGTCACATCATGTTCCACGGCAGGGAATAATCGGCAAGAAGCAATGTAAGCGCAGACAGGGCATGCTGCCGGGCGGCGGCATGCCCTGTTCTTTTGGCAGGGAATGTTCACAAAACTGTGTAAGGGCTATAATAATAATACAGCGATTGACAGTGGAGTCTGTACTTTATCTCTTAAAAAATAGATGCGGAAATGAGAGAATTTAAAGTTATTTCGGAATATGAGCCGAAAGGGGATCAGCCGCAAGCCATTGACGCACTGGCGGAGGGGATTTTGCGCGGCGATAAGGAACAAGTGCTTCTGGGCGTGACAGGCTCGGGGAAGACATACATCATCGCCAAAGTGATTGAGCGCGTACAGCGGCCCACGCTCGTGCTGGCCCACAACAAAACATTGGCCGGCCAGCTGGCAATGGAATTTCGCGAATTTTTCCCGCACAATGCCGTGGAATATTTTGTATCGTATTATGATTATTATCAGCCAGAAGCCTATTTGCCGGCTACAGACACATATATTGAGAAGGATTCGCAAATTAACGAGGAGATTGATCGGCTGCGACATGCCACAACACAGGCCTTGCGCGAACGACGAGATGTTATTGTAGTGGCCAGCGTGTCGGCAATTTACGGCTTAGGCTCCCCGGAACAATACGAAGAAACAGTGCTGTCTGTAAGAGTCGGGCAGCAGATAGAGCGGGATGAGATCTTGCGGCAGCTAGTGCGAATGCAATTTAGCCGCAACGATATGGCGCTGGAGCGGGGCACTTTCCGCGTACGGGGCGATGTTGTGGAAATTCATCCTGTCGATCAGGATCTGATCATCCGTCTGGAAATGTTTGGGGATGAGCTGGAGAAAATTGTGCTTGTAGATCCCTTGACAGGCGAAATCGTGGAGGGGCGGGAACGCCTCACAGTCTATCCGGCGACACATTATGTCGCCTCGCGCGATCGGATTGAGCGAGCCTTGCAAAGCATCGAGGCGGAGCTGGAGGAGCGCCTACAATATTTTCTCCAACACAATAAGCTTTTGGAAGCCCAACGGCTGGAGCAACGCACGCGCTATGATCTGGAAATGATCCGGGAAATCGGCTATTGCACAGGCATTGAGAATTATTCGCGCCATTTTGATGGGCGTGCGCCGGGCGAGCCGCCCTATACACTGCTGGATTATTTCCCCGAAGATTTTCTTGTAGTTGTCGATGAGTCCCATCAGACAATCCCCCAGCTACATGCAATGTATGAGGGCGATCGTTCGCGTAAGGAAAGCCTAGTGGAATATGGCTTTCGGCTGCCCTCGGCTTTTGACAATCGGCCTCTGACATTTGCCGAATGGGAGCAAAAAGTGGGCCAAGTGATTTACATGTCGGCAACGCCGGGCCCGTATGAATTGTCCCGCGCCACACAAGTCGTGGAATGCATTGTGCGGCCGACAGGGCTATTGGATCCGGAAGTGGAAGTCCGGCCTACAGAAGGACAGATTGATGATCTTATTGCCGAAATTCGCCAGCGCGTGGCGAAGAATCAACGCGTGCTGGTCACAACACTGACAAAACGAATGGCGGAAGATTTAGCGGATTATTTAGCGGAATTAGGCATCCGAGTGCATTATCTGCATTCGGAAGTGGAGACACTAGATCGACATGAATTGCTGCGGGATTTGCGGCTGGGGAAATATGATGTGCTTGTGGGGATTAATCTGTTGCGGGAGGGGCTGGATTTGCCGGAAGTGTCGCTGGTCGCCATTCTGGATGCGGATAAGGAGGGCTTTTTGCGTTCCGAAACATCTCTGATCCAGATTATGGGGCGGGCGGCGCGCCATATCGAAGGCCGTGTGATTATGTATGCGGATCGCATTACGGAAGCAATGCAAGCAGCTATCAACGAGACAAATCGCCGCCGCGCCAAACAGCAAAAATATAATGAGGAACACGGCATTGTGCCACGCAGCGTTGTCAAAGCAGTGCGCGATACAATTCGCGCCACACAAGAAGTGCAGGAGGCGGCGCGGCGCTTTATCAGCCAGGATGTAGCCGAAAAAGTGGCAGCGGAGGATCTGGCAGAGATTATTGCCGCTCTGGAGACAGAAATGCGCGAGGCGGCAGCAGCTCTGGAATTCGAGCGAGCCGCAGAAATTCGCGACGAAATTAAAGAGCTTAAGGCGCTGCTGGCTGAATAGAGCCCCGTCATCAGTCTGCAACGATTGCAAAGCACAAAATATTCATCTAATCAGATAATTTGCATCCTGATAGTCAGTTTTGCCATATCTGCCTGGCATTCTTTCCTTCAAATGCCTCTAGGCCAATGTGTCGTGCTATGCCTCCGGAGTGCACTTTTCATTATAGCGTCTCTATTGGCTAGTCGAAGCGCCGTCTTGGAGAGACAAAGGAAAACACACAGAAGCGGCGAAATACGCATTCAAGGCCAACATGCCGCTTTTTCGCGACAGAATGGAAAGAATATGATATAGATTTTCTTTGGAGAAAAAGCAATGTTTGTGAATCGGCTGCGTCGTGTTGTGCAGCTATTATTTTTGTGTTTGTATTTTTGGCTGCTCGCGAAATCAATATGGCCGCTGGACACGCCGCTGCCGCCGCAGATTTTTTTGCGTGCGGATCCTCTTTCCGGAATCGCCGTGGCTTTGTCGCCGCATCGTTCGCTGCAGCTTCTCACTTTTTTCAAGCCGGCGCTTATTGTGCTAGGGCTGTCATTATTATTCGGGCGCTTTTTTTGCGGCTGGATTTGTCCTCTGGGAACGCTCATTGAAGCCGCCGATAATTTTCTGCGAGCCCACAAGCGGCGTCGATTTCATTGGCCGCGGGGCAAATATTATGTTCTGGGGCTTGTCGCCATTTCCGCCGTGCTGGGGGCGCAGCTTTTCTGGATCCTGGATCCTATTCCATTGCTGACGCGAACATACGCGCTCGTGTTTGACAGTTGGGGACGCGAAGCTTTCAATGTTGCTGTGCCTATTTTGCGCTCGGCTGGCTGGCGTGTGCAGCCTCTGGCGGAGCGTCCTTTCGCGTTAGCGCTGCCCACAGCCCTCATGTTTCTCCTCATTGTGTCAGGGGGCGTCTGGGGAAGCCGTTTCTGGTGTCGGACGCTGTGTCCGCTAGGGGCCCTGCTGGGCTTGGCAGGACGTTTTGGGCTCTGGCGGCGTCAAGCGAAAGAGGCCTGCAATGCCTGTGGGCTATGTGCGCGCTCCTGTCCAATGCATGCCATCGAAGCGGATAATCCTCGTCAGACAAGACAGGCGGAATGCATTCAATGTTATGCTTGCGTGTCGGCCTGCGCCCGCGGAGCTTCCCAAATGATTTTGGGAAGAGCGCCTGTAGAAACAGACATTGACATCGGCAGGCGAGAATTTATCGGAGCAATGGCTCTGGGGATAGGCTATGGCGTACTAGCAAAGGCGGGCATAATCCCGCAGAAGATATCAGAAAGGCTCATTCGGCCGCCGGGAGCCATTGTGCGCGACGCCAGCGGCGCCATTGTGCGGCTGATGTCCGAGGAGGAATTCCTCAGCAAATGTCTGCGCTGTGGCCAATGTATGAAAGTTTGCCCCACAGGCGGCTTGCAGCCGGCTGTAGGGCAGGCGGGATGGGAAGGATTTTATACGCCTTTTTTGCAGCCGCGCGTGGGCTTTTGCGAACAAAGCTGTGTGGCCTGTGGGCGCGTCTGCCCCAGCGGGGCCCTGTTGCCTTTCAGTCCTCAAGAAAAACATCATATTCACATAGGCGTCGCGCACATCCATCGGCGAAAATGTTTGTCGTGGCGGCGCGGCGAAAACTATCTGGAATGTCTCGTTTGTTATGAGCATTGCTCGTATGGGGCGATAGAGATTTTGGAAGAGGAGGGCCAGCGCCGGCCCAATGTGCGCAGACATCGTTGTGTGGGCTGTGGACTGTGTGAGCATGCGTGTCCGGTGCAGCCCGAAGCCGCCATTATTGTGTATCGGCGACAGTAACAAGGGGACAGTTCCGGCTCTTTTTTCGCAAGCCTGTGGCACGAGGCTTGCTTGTTTTGTGATTGTGATGTAGATAAAGATACGCCTGGGGCTCAGAAGTTCAGGCTGTGAGCATCCTGTTATGGAAATATTGGAAGGAAGAATAGAAACAAAATCTGAAGCTGCGCTTGGGGTGCGGAAGAGGAAGGCTGCGCCAGGCCCATTTGTGACGCGGCGCGCGATAATTCTGGGGATAATTCTTATTCCCTTTAATGTATATTGGGTTATGATGGTGGAGGGCATCTGGCACAGCGGCCATCCTTCCGTGATGGCATTGCCCTGGGGCGCCGTATTTAATTTGATTGTGCTTTTGCTTGTGAACGCGCTTTTGCGCAAGCTGACGCCGCGTTATGCCCTGACGCAAGCGGAGCTTATTACGATATATACAATGGTCGCTATTGCGATTATGCTGGCGGGGCATGACACATTGCAGCTCGGCGTGCCCAATCTTTCCCATGGCTGGTGGTTCGCCACAGAGGCGAATCATTGGGAGCAGCTTTTCCATAAATATCTGCCGAAGTTTTTGACAGTCAGCGATCCCGCGGTGCTGGAGCCGTATTATGATGGCGACAACACGCTTTACACGAGGGAGCGGCTGCTGGCTTGGGCAGGGCCTGTGTTGTGGTGGGGGGCGATTGTGTTAGCCGTGGGCGTAGTGATGATTGGCATCAATGTCATCATGCGCCGGCAATGGACGGAAAATGAGCGGCTGGGCTATCCCATCGTGCAGTTGCCGCTGGCCATGACGGCCGAGGGAGGCAGTCGGGCGTTTTTTGGGCAGAAAATGCTCTGGCTGGGCATTGCCGTGGCGGCATTAATCGATCTGTCTAACGGCCTGCATCATTTCTGGCCTGTGTTTCCCCTGTTTGATGTGCGTCACGACAGCCCGAAGCATTATATTGACACAGGGCCCTGGGGGCGGCCCTGGAATGCGATGGGCCGAATTGGCATTCCCCTGTATCCTTTTTGCACAGCGCTGGGCTTTTTGATTCCTCTGGATTTGAGCTTTTCGATGTGGTTTTTCTTTGTCGTGCGCAAGCTAATGCAAGTCGCCGCTGTCGCCATGCCCCTGCGGATGATGCCGGGGCTGCCCTATTTAGGGGAGCAATCCTTTGGGGCGTGGTTTGCGCTGGCTTTTTACAGTTTATGGGTGGCGCGCCATCATCTGGCTCGCCTGGGACGGCAAATCTGGACAGGCCGTCTGGAAGATAAAGTGGCGGCTGGCGATCCGATGAGCTATCGCACGGCCGTCATTGCGGGCGCGGCCGCGCTGTTTTTTTTGTTTGCCGTCACGATTAAAGCCGGAATGAGCCCGCCGGCGGCGCTTGTCCTGTTTGGCTTTGGCTTTTTGATCCATACGACGGTCACGCGTGTGCGCGCTGAATTGGGGCCGCCCGCCCATGAAATGGCCGGCAATATGAATGCCGCCCATCTGGGGATCATCTTTGCCGGCACACGCGGCATGGGCGCCCGCAGTCTGACCATTTTTCCCTTATTCTGGTGGTTTACAGGCCGCGGCTATCGGACATCGCCGATGCCTGTGCAGCTAGAGGGGTTCAAGATGGCGGAAGTGGCGGGCGCGGAGCCGCAACGGCTAGCAATCGCTATGGGCGTAGCTTTTGCGCTTGGAGCCCTGGGCTCCTATTGGGCTGCCATCCATCTGACATATCAACACGGCAACACGCCGCTCATTGGCCATAATTGGGGGCAGTGGAATGAGCTGGCCTCGTGGATTAATTATCCCACAATGCCGAGCTGGCAGCGTATGCTATTTATTGGCCTGGGAGGCGCCGCCACCTGGGGGATGATGTGGATGCGGATGAATTATATGTGGTGGCCGCTGCATCCGGCAGGCTATGCGCTGGGGATGCTGTTCGGGACGGATTATTTCTGGAGCTGCTTGCTAATCGCTTGGCTGGTGAAAGCCGCCATTCTGCGCTGGGGCGGGCATAAAACGCATCGAAACTTCATGCCTTTTGTATATGGTATTATTCTGGGCGAATACGCCGTGGGCGCATTCTGGAGCGCTCTGAGCGTCATCATGAAGGAGCGGATTTATGATTTTTCGCCCGGCTAGCGCCAGCCTGCCGGCCACAGGGGCTACACGCCGCACAGTAACAATCCAGAGCCGGCCCCAATAGCGCTCTTTTTGTCCAAAAAGTCTTTTTCAAAAATATCCTTTTCAAAGCAGGCCCGACAGCCTGCCTTATATTTTTTTCAGTTCCCAAAGGAGGCAGAAATGGAGAAGCTGCGCATCGGCGTCATTGGCGTATGCGGCCGCGGATATCTGGCCAATCATTGGCATAACAACAAACGCTCCGAAGTTGTCGGGGGCGCGGATGTTTCAGAGGCAGCTTTAGCAGATTTCAAGGCCCGGATGGGCGATGATGTCTTCATTACAACAAATTATCGGCGGCTTTTAGAGCGTGAAGATGTGGATGCCATTGCCGTCACAGCGCCTGATTTTACGCATGAAGAGCTCGCCTGCGCCGCTCTGGAAGCCGGCAAGCATGTGTTTTGCGAAAAGCCCCTCGCCATCACGACAGAAGGCTGTGATCGGATCTTGCGGACCTGGAAAGCCTCGGGAAAGCATTTAATGGTGGGCTTCAATATGCGCTATATGAATATGTTTCGGGTGATGAAAGAAATCATCGACAGCGGCACAATTGGAGATGTAAAAGCCGCCTGGTGTCGCCATTTTGTCGGACATGGGCGCAATTTTTATTATCAGGACTGGCATGCCACAATTAAAGGCGCCAATAGCTTGCTTTTGCAAAAAGGAAGCCATGATCTGGATATGATCCACTGGCTGACAGGCCAATATACGAAAAAAGTGGCGGCTTTTGGTGGGCTGGATTTCTTTGGAGGCAATATGCCCAATGATTTGACATGTGATAACTGTGAAATTGCCCGCACTTGCTGGGAATATTCCGATAATCGGCGCAATCAATGTGCGTTTCGGCAGGAAATTGAAGTGGAAGACAACAGCGTGATGATTATGGAATTGGAGGGAGGCGTAAAAGCGGCCTATCTGCAATGCCATTTTACGCCAGATTATCATCGTAATTATACAATCATTGGCACAGAGGGGAGGCTGGAGAATTCGGAGCCGGAAGGCAAAGTATGGGTTAAAATGCGCCGCGCCCATTCTTGGAAGGAGCTGGCGGATCGGATTTATGAAGTGCGCCCCGCGGTAGGGGGGCATGGGGGAGCCGATCCGGTGATCTGCGAGGATTTTCTGGATATGGTGCTGGAGGGCAAGGAGCCCCTTGCCACGCCTATTGCGGGCAGGATGGCCGTGGCGGCGGGTTGCGCCGGCGCGGATTCGATGCGGAATGGGGGACAGATGCGACAGGTGCCGCCGATCCAATGGGAGGCGTAAATAGGCACAGATATTAAAAAAAGAAAAAGGCTGGTTGCAGGTAAAAACACATTAAAAAAGCGGAGTGAAAATAACAGGTTCCGCTTTATTTTTGGATATTTTTCTTTTATCCAAGAAGGGATTTTTCTCGAGAATAAAGTATTATAATCATAATAATATCATTTTTCAGGAGGAAAAATCGGATGGATCCCACATGGCTGGCTCAATTGACGGCGTATGTGCGTGAGGCGCGGGCGGCCGGCCAGACATATGAAGAGGTGCGCCAGGCCTTGCTTGCTGGCGGCTGGAGCGAGGAAGCCGTGGAGGAATATCTGCCCGCGGCGTGGGCGCAAGCGGAAGCTCCGGCTGGGCCTCCCACGCCGCAAGGCCCATATGCGCCCTCAACTCCTAATGTTTATATGCCCCCCAGCTATGGCCCCTCCGTTCCTTCTTATCCGCCTCTCGCCGCCGTGGCTCCCCCTGGCCTGGGGGCGTGGCTGAACAAAGGCTGGGAGATGATGTCAGGCGCGGCCGGGACAATCATTGGGGCTTTCATTATTGTAATCTTAATATCCGTTGTTTCGCTGGCGATATGTGCTCCGCCGCTATCTATCGGCTTTAATATGATGTTGCTCAAAAGGCATGACGGGCAGCCCATGGCCGTCGGGGATGTGTTTGAGGGCTTTCGTTATTTCTGGAGCTCCTGGGGCGCCTTTTTGCTTGCCTGGCTTATAGGGTTCGTCGCCGCCTTTATCGTTTCATTGCCTTTTGGGTTTTGGGCCGGGTTTTGGGCAGTGTTCGAGGGAAACGATATTCCCGACATCTCCCCTGGCTTGGGAATGCTGAGCCAAGTCATTTCCGGCCTCATCAGCTTGCTCATCGGTCCTTTTCTCATCTTTGTCTTTCCTTATATTGCCGATGGCCGCGGCGGCGTTTTTGAAGCTTTCAGTGCTTCCTTTCAAACTGGCAAAAGAGCTTACGGGATGATTTTGCTCGCCTTTTTCGTTGTAAGCATTCTCATCTACGCCGGAATGCTCGCCTGTGGTGTAGGAATATTGTTCACAGCTCCCCTTGGCACATGTATCCTCACGGCAATATATCGGACTTATTTCCCGGCCCGGGGGACACAGACGGGATATTAAGATTGTCTGGGAGGGGAAGCGAGACGGGCTGAAGTTTTTCAGCCCGTTTTTTATTGTTTCAGGCTTCCTGTTCATTTTTACTAAAAATGCAAAGTTCAGTCAGACATAAGCTATCCATTTTGCTTGTTTTGGGGCGGGCGCTTAAGGGCTCAAGCAGGATGGCTCCGGCAAAAAACGAATTATATTTGTGGATTGGGGAAATCAGGGAAATAAGCTCGTAAAGGAAAAGGGGAAAGCTTATGTGGGGCCAGAAGTTTGCCTTTTTGTTTTGTATTCTGGTTATCGCTATGGCAGGGGCATTGGCGAAGCCGCTCGTGAGGCTGGATGTTGATCCGGGCTGGGAGTTGCGGCCGACATATCTGGGCAATCCCGCCGCAAAGCCGGAGCTGATTGTCGCCGGGGGCACCAATATGTTGCGCGTATCCGAGCCGGGCCGGGGAATGAAATGGGAGCTGCCTGTTTCGCCTTTCAATGTGGCTGATTACACATATCTTATTGTGCGCTATAAGGCGGAAAATTTAGCCAGTCGGGGCTATGCGCTGTGGGCATTTGATGGCAGCAGGGAAGGCCTGGAAATCGTTAATCCGCGCGATTTAGTACAGGATGGTCAATGGCATTACATTGCAGTGGATTTGCTGGCCCGCGGGGTTACAGGCTCTGTGTGGGCGCTGGTCGTGGAAGTCCAATGTCAGGATAAGCCTGCGTATCTGGCGTTTTCCGAAATCAGCCTTGGCGATGAGGCGCCCGAGGGGGCCAAAATCATTCCTGCCTCTCCGCCCGAAGAAAAGGAGCTGCTTGTGAAATTTGCGCAGCTGCCCCGCTTTGAGCCCCAGCCAGATTGGCTGGCACAGGATGCGGAGCGCTATGGGAGTGAGATCCAGAATAATGCGCTGTATCTATGGGCTGAGGGCGCGAATGTGGGGATGAAATTTTCAGTGAAGCTGCCAGAGCCTGTTGAGCTATCGCAATATCGTTATGCTGCCATTCGCTATAAAGCGCGTGGATTGTCGCCCTGGGGGGATTATATGATCTGGCTGGGCAGTGGCGGCGGAGGCATGCCGGAACAATATGCCATCCCCCTGCGCCTGAATGCCGTCCACAGTGACGGGGAATGGCATACGACAATTGTGCCCGTGCCCGAACAGTTCAGGGCTGTCGATATGGCGCTGCAAGTGTGCTCAGCAGAGAAAAAAGGCGAAATCTGGCTAGATTATATTCGCTTTTCTTCGCAGCGGCCGCTTCTGGAGCTTTCCGAAATCATCGCCTATGATAAGGGTTGGGAAAGCAGCCGGCTCAATCAATTCCGGACGCTGGATTTGTCTGCGGTCGCTAATGCCGCTATGGAGGCGAGGCTGAGGGGAAATGGCTTGAAATCGTGGCTGCCCCCAGCCAGCCAAATTTGTGTGCGGGGCATTCCCTTTATTACGCTTGCGGGCCCGTGCAATATCCTGCAAACGCCTGAAGACATTAACAAAATTGTCACAATTCCTGTGGGCGGAAAGCCAGCCACAGAAATATATTTCCTGTGGCTGGCGCGGCTGCCGGCGACAGATGCGGCCCGGATGGGATCTCCTGTGCCGATGGAGGCCTTTCGTAATCCTGAGCGCTTTCGCGTGCGCGTGGAATATGTAGACGGCCTTGTAGAGGAAATTTTTCCGATTCTGTGCAGTTCGCAGGAATATGAGGTGAGGCGTGGCGCCGATGTGTATTGTGTGTCAGGGCTGCGGAAGATCCCCATAAAGAATGTGGGCCTTGTCAATCGAATGGAGACGGGCTGTTTTTATGTGGCAGCGATAACGATAAATGAAGGCAAGCCCCTTATTGTGGCGCCCTCTGTGCAAGCCCTGCCGCCGACGCCCCGGCCTCTTTTCTTGCCAGCCGGAGCCAAAAGCCCTTCGTCCGGGATACGGGCCGAAAAAGGCGGCTATGTGCTGGAAAATCGCCATTTGCGGCTGGAGCTACAAACAGAAGGCGGGCTGGCCATACGGCGATTGAGCTGGCCCTATGAGCCGCTAGTGAGGCTTTCGATTGAGCCGGGGCCGCTGTTTGAGCTGGGCGAAGGAAAGAAGCTTTTAAGCTCCGCGGAAATTGCTGTGGGCGCGGCACAGCAAGAAGGGCGAAAGCTCATTATTCCGTGGGATGCCCGGCCAAGCGGCGTGCCGTTGACGGGGCAGCTTGTCGTTACAGTAGAAGAGGAACAGATCTTGATGCAGCTGGAGCTGCAGAATGCCGGAACGGAAGTCTGTAAGCCCCTTGTTCATTTTCCGGTGTTGCGGGGCCTCAAAATCGGCTCGGCCGAGGATACATGGTATCTGTATTGCCGCAAGGGAGGGCTTTTGAGCAATCGCCCCACAAGGCAAAGGCGGGCCTATGGCGGGGAATATCCCCTGCAAGTGGCAGACATCTTCAATCCGCGCACAGGCGGAGGATTAGCTCTGCTTACATACGATTTGCGCGATGTGTATCGCTTCTGGGATATGACAAAAGATGCAGCCGGCGTGACATGGAAGATGGAATACTGGCAACGGGAATATCAGCCAGGCGAACAGATTGAGACAGTGCCCACGGCCTTGCGGGGGCATAGGGGAGATTGGCGGGAGGCGCTGGAATTTTATCGGCAGTGGGTGCATTCATGGTTTAAGCCGCTCGTGCCGCGCAAACGCTGGTTCCAGGAAGTCTTTTATTATCAGCAAGCCCTCGCCTGGACACAATTGCGCAATCCGCAAACAGGGCAATGGCGGATGAACGAAGTGCTGAAGCGCTACAAAGAGGCTTTTGGCTGTTTGGATTATCTGCATGTGTTTGATTTTGGGCAATCACAAATTTATGGACGCGTGGGAGATTACAGCCATTATGAGGAGCTGGGAGGCCTGGAGGCGATGCGGGCGGCCTTTAAAGAGGCGCAGGATCAGGGCGTGCGCATTGGCGTATATATTGAGGGCTATTTGTGCGATAATCGCGGCGTGTGGGGGCGGGAACATGTCGCCGCGAATTGCATCATCACACAGGACGGAAAGCCCTTGATGTGGCCGGGCTCCAATACGGAAACAATGATGTGCCCCGCGGCATTGCCCTGGCGGGAGCATCTGGCCAACACTTATAAGCGCGTGGCGGCGGAATTGCGGCCTGATGGAATGTATATTGATCAATACGGCTTTATTGATACATGGAAGACATGCTGGTCGCGGGAACATGGACATCCCGTCCCTCATCCTCCTATCCGCGGGGAAGGCGAAACAACACGCGCCATCCGCGAAGCCATTCCGCCGCATATCGCCAATCTGACAGAAGAAACGCCCAATGATGTGCATGCGCAATATCAAGACGGCGCTTTAGGCTATTCCGTAGTGCAAAATGATCCCGTTTTGGCGCCGCATCGTGTAGATCTATTCCGCTTTGTGTTTCCGGATTTTAAAGTGTTTCAGCTCGTCAGCTACAATCCATTTGTGGAGGGCGGCTGGGATTTGCTGAAATGGCCCTTTTTCAATGGCGAAGCCTATTGGCTGCATCATAATCCCGAGCGGGATTATTGTCCGGATGCGCTACAATTTATGCGCCGCGCTTTTGCAATTCTGCATCGTTATAAGGAAGCCTTCTGCTCCGCCGATGTCCGCCCGCTCGTGCCGACGCTCATGCCCACAGTGTATGCGAATGAATTTCGCAGCCCCAAGGTTACAGTGTGGACATTATTCAACGCCGAATACAAGACATGGCGCGGCGAGCTGCTGCGCGTGCCGCATAAGCCAGGAACGCGCTACTATGATGCTTTTCAGGAAACAGAGATCAAGCCGCGGGTGGAAAAGGGCGAAGCCCGGCTCCCTGTGACAATTGGGCCCCGGGATATGGGCTGCCTCGTGGCGCGGCGCCCCTGAGCGCCGGATTCATTTTAGCAACATATATCCACAAAGAGGGCGAAACGATGAAGCGCTTCGGAGATGGGCGTGACTGGTTTTTTGAGCGCCGCTACGGGATGTTTGTGCATTGGGGGCTGTACGCCTTAGGAGGCTGGCATGAGCAGCATCAATGGCGCAAACGCCTTACGCGCGCGGAATATGAACAATGGGCGGCGCGCTGGAATCCTGTGAAATTCAATCCCGAGGCCTGGCTGGATCTGGCCGAAGAAGCGGGGATGGAATATCTGTGCTTCACAACTAAGCATCATGATGGCTTTTGTATGTGGGACACGAAGCTCACAGATTTCAATACAATGAATACGCCCTATGGACGAGATATTTTGGGTCTGCTGGCAGAAGCATGCCATAAGAGACGATTTCCCTTATGTTTGTATTATTCCTGTGCCGACTGGCATCATCCGCATTATCCGAACGAGGGGCGACATCATGAGCTGCCGCCTCAGCCCGGCGATGAGCCAAATCTGGAGCTTTATCTGGATTTTGTTCGAGGACAGGTGCGGGAGCTGTGTACACAATATGGCCAGATTCATGGCTTCTGGTGGGATATGAATGTGCCTCAGTATTACGATCCCAGCCTCAATCAGATGATACGAGAATTGCAGCCCGGGATTATTATTAACAATCGGGGCTATGATGAGGGGGATTTCGGGACGCCGGAGCGGGATTATGATCCCGAAGGCGAAAAGCTGCTGGCTTTCGAAACGCCAACAGAGGCATGTCAATCTGTGGGCGTGGAAAGCTGGGGCTGGCGGGAGGAGGAGGATTATTATTCAGATCGTTATTTGATGAGCAGCATAGATCGTTATTTGGCGCGCGGGGCAAATTATTTGCTCAATGTGGGCCCCACAGCCGAGGGCGAAATTGCGCCCGTTCAGCAGGAAATTCTGCGACGCCTCGGCCGCTGGCTTGGGCGTGTCCGAGAAGCCTTATGGGATGTAGAGCCCTGTTCGCATTGGACAGAAAATCGTTCCGTGCTGCTCACACGAAGAGGAAAAACGCTCTATGTCCATTTATATCAGCCGCCTGTTTGTGACGCAGTGAAGCTCAAGCCCATAAACGCGGTGCCCCGAAAAGCAATTTTGCTCAATGACGGCCGATCAGTGGAATTTTCCGTGGATGTGCTCCCCAGCGAACATGCGACACAACAAGCGTGTTTGCGACTTAAACGCTTGCCTGTTAATGAAATGGCGAATGAAGTGCTGATTGTGAAGCTGGAATATTAGAAGTGCAGAGCTAATTTTTTATCCCTAATACATACAGAGAGGGATGTGCTGTTTTTTTCAAAAAAGTGGGGGCAAATTCGCCCCGCGCGACACAGAAGCTTACAATCTTTGGCCTGTTTTAATTTCGTTTGCTTTGAGAAGGAGAAAATGGAAATGACAAAGTTTCTCTTGTTGTGCCTTTGGGCAGCATCTGCAGTGCTGGCACAGCCGCAGGAAAGCTGGATAAATGTTCGCGATTGGGGCGCCACAGGCTCCACATTTCAAACGAAAGCTAAGCTGACAGCGGGCTCAAAAGAAATCATCGTGGAAAATGTGGGAGATTTTAAGCCGGGACAAGGCGTAATGATATCCCGCGCCGACATCAAAATTAGCAAGGGGACATTATGGGGGCCTAAAGAACAATACGCTGCCAGCAAGCCCTTAGGAGACATTGTTCAGATTCGAGGCTATGACGGCTCGTTAGGCAGCTGGACAGTTTATGTTCTCGACATCGATGGCGCCAATCCGCCTACATTCCGCTGGAGCGATGATTTGGGCCGAACATGGAAGCAAACAAAAGTGCCCATCACATACGATTGGCAGCCCTTAAACGGCGGGACGGAAATCAAATTCGGAAAATTAGATTGGGAAAAAGGCTATGCGGTGACATTCAGCGTCCGCGATCAATTGCTGACAGTCATCGAGAAAATTGAGGGCAATAAGCTTATTGTGCGCGACGCCCCGACGCGCTCCGCCCCGGATGCTGTTGTGCGGCATAATGATACGGAAGCGCTGCAAAATGCCATTAATCAAGCTATCAAAGAAAAGCGGAATGTCTTTTTCCCGCCCGGACATTATATGCTGGCGCGCCCCTTGCTAGTCCAAAACGCCGCGGGCCTTGTGCTGGAGGGGCTCAATGGCGTGGACACAGTGCTGGACATCAGCGAAGGAGAAGGGGCCTGTATAAATGTGCGAGATGGCGTAGAAGTGACAATTCGCAATTTTCGTATGCTGGGCAATATGGGCTTTGCGGAGAGGGATCAGGCTGGCCATTTGGCCCTTTTAGGCGCCGGCGGCGTATGGGGCTTTTATTTGAAATCATCCCATGCCGTGACAATTGCCAATACAGAGCGTGTGCTTGTAGAGAATTGTCACGCCAGCCGAATGAGCGGCGAATGCTTCTATTCCGCAGGCCGCTCCCGGCAATGGAACAGGCCCGAGCCGGCGCAATACACAAAAGCCATCACATATTTGCGCTGTTCTGTAACAGATTGCGCTCGTAATGCTTTCAACAATAATGATATGGCCGAAAACACAAGCGTTTTATATTGCCGCATTGTGGATGTGGGCGGCTGCGCCTGGGAGGGGGCCTCGCGTTTTGTGCGTTTTATAGGCAATTATGTGCGCAATGCGGGCACTGTCGCGATGGGCAATATTCGCAGTCGCGCCGAACAATTTGAGCAATTAGGCTCCGGCCAGCATATTATCGCGGATAATGTGTTTGAGAGCAATGTATGCTATGGAGGCGCCGCCATTCGCGCCGCGGCCGGCGCCTCGCAAATTGTTATCCGAGACAATTTGTTTGTTAATTTTAATTCCTCGGCTATTGACATCAGCGGCGTTAATAGCCCTCGTGATCTGACAGCGGGCATCGCCACAATTTCGGGCAATATTTTTGATATGACAGACATTAGCGGCGAATCAAAGAAACGCACAGTGCTGCTCATCAGCGGCTCTCATGTCATGGCCAACGACAATCAAATTTATGTGCGCAAAGCCGTGGATCCCAATGTAACGGCTATTGAATTGCGTGAGCCGGCTGTGAATATTCATGTGCAACATAATCTCATCCGCAATTGTGGCCTGGGCTTGGCAGTGCGGCGTGCTTCTGCGCGCGTTGTGGAAATCATCAGCCCCACATCTTTTACAGCAATGGGGACAATTCCGCTGGAACGACGCCAATCACATCGCTATCAGGGCTGGGGGATTGTTTTTTGGCGCGGCAATACGATCCTGGGGCAAGGCTTAATTCGTGAGTTTGATCCGGAAACATGCCAATTCCATCTTGAAAAGCCGCTGGAAATTAAGCCAGGCGATATCTTTGAAGTGTATCCCCGGGCAGGCGTTAATTGGGATATGAGCCACAATACAATTACGGACTGTCTGCAGCCTGTCGTGCTGGATGGCTACGGCAGCCCCACATCTCGTTTCGCGGCTAATATCATTTCGTGCGGCGCCGCTCGCGTGAAGGAAGCTGTTATTCTCAAAGGAGCGTTTCATATCCTGAACAATCATTTCAGTGGCTTTGAGGACAAAGAAAGCGTGGCCTTGTCTTTGTATCCCGATCGTTTTGGCAAGCCGATAGCCTTATATGTGCAAAATAACATTTTTGATCGATGCGCTCATCCTGTGGGCGAAAATGCCAAAGGCCTGTGGGAAGCGTGCCAAGCACAAGGGAATATCTTTATCCATTGTGCAGAGCAGCCTGTACAAAAGGCAGAAACGCCGCAAAAAATTACAGCAGTTTTGCGGCAAACGCCTGTCTCGCCGCCCGCAATTATAACAGCCGCAAAATTAGCAAAGCCCATAAAATTTGATGGGGATGTCAGCGATTGGCCCTGGAAGGATACAAAGCGCATTATCACATTACAACAAGATCCGGAAGGCTTTCCTGTGGAAAAGCCTCAGGGAAAAGCGCTTGCGGCCTGGGATGGGAAATATCTATATTTAGCAGTGCGGGCGACAATTTTGCCCCAATATCAGCTCACATTATCCGCAAGCCCGTATGCCAGCGATGGGATGGAACTGGCGTTTCAAAGCGGCGATCCCGCTGTGTCTTCGCCCATATTTGTCCTGTGGGGCGGCGCGAATGGAGAATTTTATCTTGTCCCCGTAGAAGGAGGAGCCAATCAAAAACATCGCGCTATTTTGCAAAATCAAACACGCTATGCGGCCAAAATTGGCAAAGGAGAATGGACAGCAGAATGGCGTTTGCCATTGGCTGTGTTCGGCTCTTATGCAGCCAAAATCAAGCGTTTACGCCTGAATATTGGCTTGAGATATCATAAGGCCGATTTATGGGTTGCGTGGCGTGGCACAGGAGCCGAGCTGTTTCGTGTGGAACGAGCAGGCCTTGTTCAATTGCCTTAGGCATATCAATCTATCGGGGAAAAGACTCATCGTTCCTGAATCTTTCAATGCCAGATGAGATTTTTATATTGCCAAACAGGAGAACGACATGGAGCGTTGTCTGCTTTTCGCTTTATTATGTACTTCAGGGATCACAGCCTGGGCCCAAGAATGGAAAGAGATAAAGCCGCCTCCAACAAGACAGGATGTAAGCTTTTTTTACGAGCGGGTGGCCTCTTTAGAGGATTTTAGCCAGCCGGGCCGCTGGCAGGGGGCACAACATGGGCAGAGTGCCCACGCGCTCGTGCATCCCAGCGAGGGCCGTCATCCCGATGAAAAAGCTTTGCGTGTGCAATACGAATTTGGGGGCAAAGAAGGGCTGGAATATGTGGATGTGGCTGGAAATGTGTCGATTCCGGATAATGTAACGGCTGTGGGGTTATGGATGAGGGGCGGGGCACATCCTCTGCCGGCGCGCATACGTATTGTTGATGCAAAAGGCGAATGTTTTCAATATGATTTGCGTAATTTGCAGCCAGGCGAATGGATTTTGGGCATTGCGAATTTGGAGGCTCCCGCCGGACATTGGGGAGGGGACAATAATGGAAAAATGGATCGGCCCTGTCGCTTAGCCTCTTTTGTGTTTGACAAATTGGGCCGTGGCTTTAAGGCCCAGGGCGAATTCGTGATTGCTGATTTTGCGGCATATAAGTTAAAGCCTGAGCGTCTGCAGCCGCATGGCTTTAAACTGTTTGTGCCTCCTCAACAAGAATTTCTTGTGTACGAGCCGAATCAGCCTATTCGCCTCGCTGTTAGTCTTGCGCCATCGAAAGGGAACGAAAATACAACAACGCCTGTGCGAATTTCTGCTACGCTTGTCGATCCTTTTGGAAAAATTGTCCAAACACAACATCTGGCCCTTCAATATCCAGGGCCTGCAAATTTTCATTTCAAGCTGGCCGAGACTGGCGCATATGATTTGCGTATTCGGCTGGCAGGGCGAGAAAATGATTTAGATGCGCCATGGGCAGATTTTCGTTTTGCCGTGCTGCCGCAACCGTATAAGCAAACAGACGTCAGCCCTTTTGGCGTTTCGACACATTTTGGACAAAGCTGGCCCCAAACTGTTATGCCTCTTATTGCCAGGGCAGGGATTAAATTCATTCGGGATGAAATCTATTGGAGCAGCGTGGAACAGGAAAAAGGCCAGATTAACATTGGGGAAAAATTCCGCCGCTATGTGGCAGATGCCTTTCGTCTGGGCCTGGAGCCGTTCATCATTCTGGATTATGCCAATAAATTTTACGATGGAGGGGATTTTCCGACATCTCCAGAAGCACGCGCGGGCTTTGCACGATATGCGGCAACAATCGCGCGTGAATTGCCGAGGATTCGTTATTTTGAAATATGGAATGAATGGTGTGGGGGCTGCGGAATGGGCCATCCAGGAAAAGCAGCCGATTATGCGCCGCTGTTTTTAGCCGCGGCGCAGGCCCTGCGGAATGTTCGACGAGATGTGACAATAATTGGCATAGGCGGGGAGGGGGATGGCCGCGCCTTTTCCGAGATGATGGCCGGAGGCGCGGGAGCCGCCATGGATGGATTTTCCATACATCCCTATATGTATCCGGGCTTGCCAGGAGAAAATTTCCGTCAGCATTTAGCTTTAGCGCAAGCCCAGGCAGAAGCTGCGGCGGGCAAGAGTCTGCCTTTGTGGATTACAGAAATTGGCTGGCCTACACAGCTAGATGGACGGGGCAGCAGTTGGCTCCATCAGGCGCGTTGTCTTGTGCGAATGATGCTTATATCGCTGGCGCAGGGCGCTCGCCTTATATGCTGGTACGACTTCAAAGATGACGGGCTGAATTTGCACTACAATGAGCACAATTTTGGGCTTGTGCATCATGACGAATTTGCGTGGGCGCCCAAGCCAGCCTATGTGGCTTATGCTCATCTTATTCGCATGCTTCATGTACGCAAGCTTATTGAAAGCGTAAGCCTTCCCACAGGGGAATGGCGTCTGACATTTGCGGGGCCTCGTAATCGGCTTATTGTGGCGTGGATGAGCGAGCCTTCCCAAAAACAATGGCTACAAATCCACAAAGCAGCAAATGTTTTTGATATGTTTGGCCGCCCAATTCGCCATAAGGGCAGCCTTGTGTGTACATGGGATCCTGTTTTTATTCTTGTGCCCCGCTAAATAAAAAAAGCACACGGCACATTGTCGCGGCAATAAAACGCCACACAATAGAAAAGAGCCTATAGAAAATTTGTTGCTTTAAAGATTGGAAAAATAATTTTTCGGTTAGTTCCGCTATCAAGATCAAGCTTTTTCTTGCAAAGGGATGATAAGAGAGAAAACGCCAAAAATATTTTTGGGCGTTGATTTGCTGTTTTGAGGGATGCGATGAACATTTTGTTAATTGCCATTGACACATTGCGTGCGGATCATCTGAGCTGTTATGGCCATTTTCGGCTTACAAGCCCCCATATTGACGCCCTAGCGGCACGCGGCGTGCGATTTGCCCAGCATATCTCGCCGCATATCCCCACGCATCCAGGATATACAACAATTTTCACAGGCCGGGACGCTTTTGCCCATCAGATAGTCGCACAGGGCGGCAAAATCGAGCTATCCGATACAATTCGCACATTGCCGGAAATATTGCAAAAGGCAGGCTATTTTACAGCAGCGGCGGATAATCTGGGGCGCTGGTTCCAGCGTGGCTTTGATTTGTATGAGGGCTATCAATGGGAACAGGAGCCGACAAAGCCCTGGCGCAAAGCTGAAGCCGTTAATGCCACAGCCCAACGTGTTCTTAAGAATTGTATGGAGCAAGATAAGCCCTGGCTGTGTTTTTTGCATTATTGGGATCCGCATACGCCATATTTGCCGCCTCCGCCTTTTGATCGGATGTTTTATTCTGGAGATGAAAAGAGCCCCGCACACAGCAGCGCCTACGAGATGATGCATAATTATCCGGCATTTATGTATTATTTTCAGGAATGGATGCCGGGCCTCACAGACATAGAATTTCCCAAAGCTCAATATGATGCTGAGATTGCTTATGTGGATACGGCGCTGCAGCATATTTTCTCCTTTTTAGCCTATAGCAGAGCCAATGAAGACACATTGATGATCATTACAGCCGATCATGGAGAAGAGCTGGACGAACATCAGATGTATTTTGATCATCATGGCCTTTATGAGACGAATTTGCATGTGCCTCTCATAATGTGGCATCCCGAATACTTTCAGGGCGGCTGTGTGCGGGATGAGCTCACAAGCCATATGGATTTAGCGCCCACAATCCTGGAGCTGATTGGACGCCGGGATCTTGCGGAAGAGGAACATATGCAGGGACGCAGCCTGCTTCAGCCTCTGCCGCCAGAAGATGAACGGGAAGGCGGCTTTTACATTACAGAATGTGCCTGGATGAAAAAACGCGGCTTTCGCACGCCCCGTTATAAATACATTGAATCGCTTTATGATGAGCTTCATAAGCGGCCGCCGTTTGAATTGTATGATTTGCAGGCGGATCCCCAAGAGCAGCATAATTTAGCCGAGGCGGAGCCTCAACTGCTGGCGTATTTCCAACAGCGGATGCAAGCATTTTTGGAAAAACGCGCCGCCGAAACAGGCTTGCCCGATCCGCAAAGCTATCAGGATATCACATTGCGGTGCGTAGGCAAAATTAAAATTGCGGAGCCCGAAAATCATAAGCAAGTTGAGGAGGACAATGAAAGATAAAGTGCGCATTGGCGTTATTGGCTTGGGCGGACGGGGGCGCTATTTTGCCCAGGCATTTGCCCAAAATCCCCGTGCGGAGCTTGTGGCTGTGGCCGATCCCATGGAAAAGCCTTTGGCGCTTATGCGCCAACAATTCGGCGCTTCCGTCCGCTATTATCAGGATTATCGGCAGATGCTGGAAGCCCGAGATATTGAGGCTGTTGTTGTCGCTTCCGCCGATAACGCCCATCGGGAAAATGCTGTCGCCGTGTTTGAAGCCGGCAAGCATTGCCTTTTAGAGAAGCCTATGGCGCAATCCATCGCGGATTGTGATGACATCATTCGCGCCTGGAAGCAATCGGGATGTCTGTTTATGATTGGCCTGGAGCTGCGCTATTGCTCCTTGTTCTCCCGCATGCGCGAGCTTGTGGATCAGGGGATTATTGGGGAAATCATCATGGGCCAGGCGCTGGATAATGTCTCAGTGGGCGGACAATATTTTTATCACAACAAAATGCGCCGCAAGGAATTCGTCCGCAGTCTGCTGTTACAAAAGGGCGTGCATACGATAGATTTGCTGAATTGGTTCATGGGCGGCCGACCTGTAAAAGTCTATGGCAGCGGCGGACTGAATTTCTACGGCAAAAGGGAGCCCGATGACAAACGCTGCCGCGATTGTGACACGCGTTGCGAATATTTCATCAATCATGAGCATTTTGTGATGGATTATGGGACTGTAATTGAGACAGAGGATTTGTGTGTGTTTGCTCAGGAATGTGATGTGAACGACAATTCTATGCTCCTCATCGATTATGAGAACGGCCATCGCGGCCATTATGCCGAATGTCATTTCACGCCCGAATATACGCGTGAATTCACTTTCTTTGGCACTGAAGGCAAGATGTATGCCTTTTACAACAATGAAGGCCATTTCCTCATCCGCTGCACATATCGCAAGACGGATCATATTGACGAATGGCGGCCGCAGCCCGGGCCTGGAGGCCATGGCGGCGGCGATCGCTTGCTGATGGAGAGCTTTTTGGATTGTATTTTGACAGGCGCCGCGCCTTTGACAGACATTCAAGCGGCGCGGGATGCCACTGCTGTGGCTGCTGCCGGCGAAGAAAGCATTGAGACGGGCATGCCTGTGTTCATCCCTCCCTGTCCCTGGCTCTAACAAAGCTCGGGGCTCTGGGCATCTCTCCCTATCAATCATTGGCTACATCGCCCTAAAAGGAGGCGTGGAAAATGCGGATGGGCGTGATCGGCTTAAATCATCCTCATGCCGAAGGGCATATGCAGGCTCTGGAGGGCGCGCCGGAAATTGAGCAGCTTTTGATCTGGGATCCTGATCCACAACGCGTGCGACAGGCGACAGAAAAATCCACAAAAGCCGAGCCGATTGCTTCGCCCGATGAATTGCTTTCAGATCCCTACATTCCGGCGATTGCAATTTTTGTCCCCGATGTGGAGGCGGGGGAATGGAATCTGCGTGCGGTGCAAGCGGGAAAATGGGCTTACGGGGACAAGCCGGGCGCCAAAACAGCGGCTGAGTTGAGAAAAATTATGGAGGCGGCGCAACAAACAGGCGTGCATTTCTGTCCGTGCTATGCGAATCGGGTGCATCCGGTGGCGCTGGAAATCCGACAGCTTTTGCAAAAAGGCGCAATTGGCGAGATCCTTTCTTTTCATTGTATGTGGATTACAGCCAGTGTCCGGGCGCGTGGGCCCGAAAGCTGGCTCTTTCATAAAGCTTATAGCGCAGGCGGCATTTTGACATGGCTGGGCTGTCACTGGCTGGATATGCTGCGTTTCTTTTTAGCTGGCGAGGTCGTGGAAGTGGCGGCAATGACGACAACATTCACGCCGGAAGTGGATGTGGAGGAAGTGGCTACGGTTTGCCTGCGTTTGGCCAGCGGGGCCATAGGGATGCTGCGGGCAGGCTATTTGCTGCCGATTTGGGCTGAAAATGATGAGAGCGACTTGCAATTTCAATTTGAGGGGACGCAGGGCGCGCTGACATGGCATCCGCAAAGCCGGCCGCCGGGCTATCGGCTGCGCACTGTTAATCCGGAGTTCGCATGCGGCGGCTGGGGACGCCGTGTGCTGATTGATCCGGCGCCGTCAAGCGGTCGCCCGGGATATGCAGGCGAATTTCTCGCGCAGTTTCTCCGCGCGGTGCGGGGCGAAGCGGAGGCTCCGGCGACAGAAGAAGAGGCCTGGCAGGTTATGCGCCTCATTGAGGCCGCGTATGCTTCCGCCCGGGAAGGCCGCTCAATACGCCTCGATTCATAATCTATTTCCCCTGCGTGCCTAATTGTTTCTTTCCATTTTCTGGGCATAGCATTTTTGCCCGAGCTGAAAGTAAAGTTTCATGCGGGTGCAGCCCCGTTCAGTTCTCCTTCTCATTTGCTCCACATCAAATTGCTGGCCCATCTAATCAGAACGCTGTATTGAAAAAAGCTCCTGAAGAAAATTTTTGAGCGAAAGGGCTTGACAGGCGGGGGAAATTGTATACAATTAGGCTAAATAGATTAGATTGTATACAATTTGCTCGCAGCTCAGCCTGTCAAAAGTTCATAGGAATATGAAAACGAAAAGTGCCCGAACAGTCCTGGCGGATCAAGTCTACGAGGCGATATTGGAGCGTCTCATTAATGGCCAGCTGCGTCCTGGCGAACATTTAGTGGAGCCACAGCTGGCGCAGGAGCTGCAATGCAGTCGCACGCCCCTACGCTCTGCGCTGACACGGCTTGTCAGTCAGGGTGTGCTGGTGCGGCGCAATCATTGTGGCTGCTTTGTGGCCTGTCCCACGGCGGAGGAATTGCAACAGGTCTTTGAGGTCCGCGCCCAGATTGAGCCCCTGGCCGCGCGGCTTATGGCCAAGAATGCTTCGGCGGAGGATTTGCGCACTTTAGCCCTTCTTTGTGAGGGGCTGGAAGAAGCCCGGCGCACCCTCAATATGGCCGCCTATAATCGGCTGGATTTCCAGTTCCATCGCTGCATTATCCAGGGATGCGGGAATCGGTATGTGTCGGTGGTGGGGCATGCGGGCGCGCTGGTGCTTTTATCCTTTTTAGTTCCGGAATATTTCCAGCCTCTTACAAATGGTTTTCCCTGGCCGGCCCCCGAACCTGAAGATAGTCATATGGCAGTGTACAGAGCCATTTTAAAGGGCGAAGCAGCTGCCGCGGAAGCCCGCATGCGGGAGCATATTATCAAAAGCGCGGAAATCGCGCTGAATTATCTGGCCCAAAATCAGCAATAAGGAGGTGAGGCATTAGTTATTAAAAGTTTTCCGCCGATAAGGCCCAGCATATCGCTGCTTCATTCCAAAATCATCCCCAAAATGAAAGGAGAAAAGCTCCTATGCGCCGAGGCTTCACTTTGATTGAATTGCTGGTTGTCATCGCGATTATCGCGATTTTGGCAGCCATTTTGTTTCCAGTATTTGCCAAGGCTCGCGAGAAAGCTCGACAATCAAGCTGCCTTTCCAATGCTAAACAAATTGTTTTGGCCCTTTTGCAGTATGCGCAGGACTACGATGGATGTTTCCCGGCTCCCTATAACTGGCACCCCGTGAGCAGCTTGGCCTATTGGCAAATTCACATTCAGCCTTACATCAAGAACAAACAAATTATGCGTTGCCCATCACGCAGCGCCACACCAGGATATGATTGCTGCTATCCTCATTATGGTATGTCTTGCTCTGTGATGCAGTGGAGCCGTATAGATGGCTATTCGTGCGGGCCCAATGGCTCGAAACCAGCCTCGCCGTTATCCGAGGCGGATGTACCCGCTCCCTCTGTGTGTGCGTTGATTGCGGAGTCTAGCTATTATGGTCCTGACGATTTATCTTGGGGAGTTTATCGCACAGGCACATTGCTACCCAATGGATATCATTATCAGTCCGCCTATCCGCACAACGAAGGGCGTAATGTGGGCTTCTTTGACGGCCATTGCAAGTGGTATAAGCGTTATTCCGATCGCCAGTTCGGAGTAAAGATTTGGGTGGAGGATTGGCGCGGATTGTGAACTGCATGGCTTGTTTTTCAAGCACCAATTATCATCAAAGTTAAACATGCGATTTCTATTTCGCATGCTAATGCCGGCTTCTCGCGCCTGGGAGAAGGCGGCTTTTTAACGACGATTCTTTTGCACGGTATTAGCGCGTAAGGAGCAAATTGCTATGCTCAAGGCTTATAAAGTTAGTTTGGCATTATTCGCTTTAATGTTAGGGGATGTTTTGGCTATGGGAAAATTTTCTGAAACACTTTTTTCTATTACAGCGACAGTGCATTTTGGTCCTGATATCGGGCAAAATTGGGGCACGCTGTTTGAAGTGTACGATGATACGGGCCGCGTCATCGCCGGCGCTGGCTTCCCGGGCATTTACAACACCTGTGTCCGCCTGGATCGCTTTAATTTACAGTTCTATGTCCGCCCCGAAAGCGACATAGCCCCCACAAAGACATTGCTGCCCCGGCCAAGTCCGATTGTGCATCAGTCCATCCAGGATCTGGATGGCGAGCTGTATGCGTGGACTTATTATAAGGATTTGACTGTCAGGCGCTGGGATGAGAAAGCCCAGCGCTGGCAGGACACGGATATGCTGGATCGCACGCGCGCCGGATTTGGCGATGGCTTTATGCGCGTGGCCGGAAAACTGCTAGTGTATCAGCACAGTCAGGCGTTTTACGACGGCCAGCTCATCCTGCCTGCGCCGGCCGAGGGACATTATTTCAGTCTGTATTACGCCGCCGGCCATTTGTGTTTTTTTCATACGAAATCGGGCCCCGAGGGCTTTACGCGCATTTGTGCAGTGCCCTGGCGGCCCGGGATGCCCAGGGCGGATTTGCGCCGCCTGAAAGCGGTAACAACACGCAAAGTCGGCGAGTCGCCTTTCGTCTGGGGACAGCTGAAGGGACAAGTCCTCACAGTCTCCAATTGGGGCACTATCGCCGTCTTTGATGGGCAGCAATGGCGCGTGTTGCGCTGGCCCGTGGAAAACAAAAGCTATCAGATGTATACGGCCGTGAATTACGAAGAGGATTTGCTTTTGGGCCAATATCCCAGCGGGCGCCTCTTTCGTTTTGACGGCGAAACAGTGACAGAGCTGGCGGACTTTCCGCCTGTGATGCCGGGCGTCGCCACATACGCCCGCGAGGCGCAAAGCACTATGCTCTATCGGGGCGATTTATATGTCGGCGTCTGGCCCTGGGCGGAGCTATGGCGCTATGACCGCAAT
>CAZUOJ010000008.1:0-73067 GCA_964622325.1 uncultured Armatimonadia bacterium | reverse complement strand
CAAAGGCCTCTTTCCATAGCTCAGCCATTGTCATATCTTTAATCTGGCTGCTTCCACGCGCGCCCAGCAAAGGAAGGCGCGTCAAATCTATTTCTGTTGCCTCGGCTTCCATCCAGCTAAACGAGCCATTTGTCTCAGCCACATACACACGGCCATGGGGAATATGAAGGGATGTCTGGCCAAAGCGTGCCTCGGGCGCCCACAACACAAGGGGCGTTCCTTCCGGCCGCAAAGAGAAAACATACAATCCCCGCACGATATTTTTTTGCGGATCTGTGCTTTCCACATAAAGATGCAAGCCGCGCCCTGTATCCCAAAATTGTTGGGGCTTAAAAACGAGCGCTTTCTGTTGTAAGACAACATCACGCATTAGGGATGAAGCGGCTTGCTGGGCGCGTGGAGCCGCCTCGCTGTTGAGCCCCAGACTCAAAAGGGCAGCAAAAACGCCGAGGCCCAAAGGAGCCAGCAGAAGCCGCATCAAGCTGGCTCCAGCGGCCCGTATGGCTATAATCTCTTGCTCCCGCGCCAGGCGATTCATGGCCAGCGAAACGGACAATAATGTCGCGACGGGCAATGCCATTATTGTCGCTCCCGGCAATTGATAGCCCACATAGCGCAATATCCCCCACAAGGGAACACGTCGCTCCACAAGCGTCTCAATCGCCAAAAACAACATATGGCCAGTGATGAGCACGCTAAATGTCAAAAGCCCGCCGACAAACGGCCCCGCCATTTCTTTAATGAGATAACGATCCAGGATTTTCATCGGCATTTTATCAATGAGACGGAACTATTTATAATCGTGTTCCTTCTCTTTGGGGCGGGCAAGCTCCTTGTATCGGGAAGCCTCTGGCTTGCTATCCCTTGAAGGCAGCCATCAATTTCGGCATGTTGCCCGCTTTTTAATGCACACGAAAAAGCCCTTTTTGTTATAATGATAAATGCTATGACAATCCTGGATGAAATTGTCGCTGCTCGTCAGGAGCGGCTGGCTGAAGAAAAAGCGGCAATGCCTTTAGAAGAAATTAAAGCGCGGCTGGCGGATATGCAAGACAGAATCCGCAATTTCACGGCGGCGCTGCGCGGCCCTTTTGTGCGCATCATTGCCGAGATAAAGCGCGCCAGCCCCTCCGAGGGCGTCTTGCGCGAGATATTTGATCCGCGTTCTTTGGCCCAAGATTATGCCGGCGGCGGCGCTGCCGTCATTTCTGTCCTGACGGAGCAAGATTATTTCCAGGGCGATTTGCTATATCTGCGGCGCGCCCGCAGCTATATGGCTCTCCCTGTAATGCGCAAAGATTTTATCACAGATCCTTATCAAATTTATCAGTCGCGGCTGTTTCGGGCGGATGCCGTCCTGCTGATTGCCTCTATTTTGGAAACGAAGCAGCTGCAGGATTTGCTGGATTTAACACACGAGCTGGGGATGGAAGCGCTTGTGGAGACACATAATGAGGACGACATATTCAAGGCGCTGGCTGTGGGGGCGCGGGCCATTGGCATTAACAATCGCGATTTGCAGACAATGACTGTGGATTTGGCGCATACAGAACGGCTGGCGCGGCTTGTGCCCCCGGAAATTATTCTTGTCAGCGAAAGCGGCATACATAGTAAAGCCGACATTGAACGGCTCGCCGCTGCCGGCGTGGATGCTGTCTTAATCGGGACAATGTTGATGAAAACAGAGCTGCCCGGAATTATTCTGCGTAAGCTCATTGATGTGCCGGCACAATGCGATCGCCGTGCCTTGCCATAAAATGGCGTACGAATATCAACAAACAGCTCCCAGACAGCGCTTCGTAAAAAGCAATTGGCCTCTTATGGCTCCAACAGCTCCAGCCTCTCTGCAGCTTTCAAGGCCGAAAGGAGCTGCTGGACTAAACAGCTCAATTCCGGCATATTTCGTTAACAAGATCAATATAATATTTGAAGTTCGCAAAGCTCACATCAGGCGGCACGGCATGATCCACAAAGGGCCCATAGCCGCCTTGTTTCCACAGGGCCGGCACCTTAGAGAGCACTTCCTTCTCCACATCCGCCTTTGTGCATGTTTCCCGCAAGGCGCGTTTGTCTATCCCGCCCATAAGCAAAATCTGCCGGCCATATAATTCCCGATAACGCAGCGGATCACAGCCGGCCGCCACTTCCAGCGGATAATGAAAATTGACGCCGGCTTCCAGCCATAGCGGCAACAAATCATCAATTTTGCCGTCACAATCTACCATAATAATATCAATGCCCGCTTCATGCAGCCTCTTTGTAACGCGCTTCATCGGCTCCAGCATAAAATCGCGAAACAGCCTGGGCGAAATCAGCGGCCCGCTCTTGTAGCACATATCTTCCCACATGACAGCAAAATCAAAATCCGGAATTTCTTGTAGCGCCTTTTCCATCAGCCGCAACATAAAATCCGCAATATATTCTGTCATTTCATGCACAAGATCCGGGCAATCCACATACCAATAAGCTAAATGCTCCATCCCCACCCAATTACGAATCCAGCCATAATAGGAGCCCGCATGAATGCCCAGCGGAAAATCGCGCTCGCGATAGCAACGCTTGACATGTTCCCAATATTCTGGATAACGCACAGGCGCTTCGGGATTGAGTCGCTGCTTGAAAATTTCCCATTGCTCCCGGCCCCGAATAGGATACACAAGCCATTGGGACATCCCTATTTCCCGATCGCTCCAGCGCTTCAGGCGCCCGCCCAATTCATCCTCAATGATTTGCCAATGCTCTGTTTGTTCCACAACTTTTGTCTCCAGTGGCGGCCACGGGCTTACATTCAGGGGCAATGTTTCTATCCGATCAAAGCCAAAATATGTGTTGAAATGCACATCAGCAGGCATTCCCTCCCGGATCCAGCGCTGGCGTGTTTCATTAAATGTCCATTGCGGATACATAAACACGCGATCTGGCTGTCCAAAGCGGAATGTCTCATGAAAGCGCTCGCGGGATGTCATACGCCTCGCCCCTTTATCATTTTGTCAGAATAAAAGCTGTGCTGGATTCTTGCGTATCTGGATAGATAATCTATGGGCGTTATTGGGCTGTTTTTCCTGCTTTTAACACTTTCTAGTTGTGCCGCTATGGATGCCCTTGCCATATGGGCTTTATTGCATAAATTTGTGCTTCTAAATGAGCCTTTCCTTCAGCAAATGCTTCTATTCTGACAGGCTCTGTGCCCGCTTCTATACAGCGGGAAATGCATGTGCGCCCTTCATTAACAAAGATTTCCAGCACACAGCGATCGCAAAAAATCTGTAGCAGTAAGGGCTCATTTGGCTGCAGGACAAAAGGCCCTTCTACGCCCGCAGCATAAAATTTTTCGCCGTCAAAACATATAAGCGCCTCATGTCCTTCCCAGCACAATTTTAAGCCACATGTCGGACTGTCATAGCGGAAAAAGCGCAGCAGGATTTCTATATTGTTGCTGGCCGGATTAGGCAGCTCTCTGGCTTCATGATTAAGCCATATTCCCGGCACATTTTCAAAAGCGCCTCGCAATTGTTGCAATTCCTTTGCCGGCAGCTGCCGCAGCCCTCCATCGGAGCCCAACGACAATTCGCGCGGCAATGAAATGACGCCTCGCCAAGCAGGCCCTCCACAGCCATTTAGCCAGCCAAACAATATACAACGGCCTGTCGCATCAAAAAGCACATTAGACGCATAAAAGCCATTTCCGTTATGATAGCCGGGATCCAGATAGCCTTGCTGTTCGGGCGTATATTGCAGATCTTCAGCATTAAATGTGCCAATTTGATATTCCACAGCAGAAAAAGGGGAATAGAGAAACACAAATCTGTCTTCTAGGGGAAAGAAATTAGGGCATTCTGCACTGACATCGCTGATAAGGCCCCGAAATGTCCATCGCTTCAGCGTGTCATCCTGCGCCTCATATAAAGCTGTGCCAGGCCCGCACATTCCGACGACAAGAAATGTACGCGCTGCAAGACGAAAAATAAAAGGATCCCGCCAATCTTCGCGAAAGCCCGGCGGCGGCGCCAAAACAGGATTGCCAGCATATTTGTCCCAATGAAGCCAATCTGTGCTCACGGCCGCCCATTGTTCGAAAGGACGTGTGTATCGCGTCCTTTCAGCGGCTTCCTTTTGCATTGATACGCTTGTGTAGATAGCCAGCGCCTCGTTTTGGCCATTAACAGCTACACAGCCCGAGAAACAATGAGTCTCATTTTTATCCAGAGAAGGCGCAAGAGCAAGAGGCAAATGCTCCCAATACACGAGATTGCGGCTGCGGGCATGTCCCCAAAACATTGGCCCCCATTCTGGCGCAAACGGATTATGTTGATAGAAGAGATGATAATAGCCTTCATAATAAATTGTTCCATTCGGATCATTTGTCCATTGCGCCGGCGGCCGAAAATGAAATACAGGGCGCCGCGGATCCGCTTCCGCTTCAGGAATAGCGGCCTGTAAGGCGGCTGTGGCTTCTGCTAAATAATCTCTCATTTCGTTTCCTCTGGCGAAAAAACGAAGAATGTGTTTCATTATTTTCTTTTGGCCGCCTGCTTGCCAGCGGCATGTTCTCTCAAGGCATGTGTTAATTCGTGCAAATCAAAGATGTAGCCAAACATTGTGGATGTTTTCCAATAAGCATATTCCAGATTTTTCTCGCCCACTGCCGATTCTGCATTTTCAATCGCCACACAGCCGCCTCGTACGGCAGAACATAAATATCCTTTACGATGCATGTCGCACATGCCGCAAGGGGAGAACCATAAACACCAATTTAGGGCCCAGCCGCAATATATAATATGCGTGATGCCGCGCTTTTTGAGCAAACGATGCAATTGCCAGGCATGTTGAGCAATGATGTCATTGCCCTGGGGCAGCAGCTCGGGGGGCAGAGCCGGAGGCCGTGGAGCCTCAGCCTCCATAGCTGGGGAAATGTGTGGACGACAAGCATCTGTCTGGCGAGATCGAGCGGCGCTTCCTGTGTGTTTTGTTCTTGTCCGCTTGTCCATTTCTATGTACTGCGAGGGCAACATGAGCGTCTGGCGGGGCAAATCAAACACATCGCGCAGATGCTGGGCAGCCACATGCGGATCCATCTCTATTCGATCCCTGTCTTCAGGAGGCGGCGGGCCTGCCTCCTGGACACAGCGCTCCCAAATAGGCCCCTGTGTGTATATCCCTCCGCTTACGCCTATATGCGCCACTTGTAAGCCGGCTGCGCGGGCTGCCGCCACGAGTCGCGGCATGCGAAATGTCACAACATCCATTGTTCGGGGAATCCATTCTATTGTCCCCAGAGCATTGGGCACAGGGCAATCAGGCCCATATTCTGTTTCTGGCGTCAAGCCTGTATCCGGAAAATGCATCAGCGCCAGACATGTCTGGCGCAAATCCAGAGGCCTGATCTCGTAATCCCAGCCCTTAAAGCCCACGGCTGCTTCGCGCCAACGGGAAAAGTCCGCCGGAAAATGACGATACATATGCCACGGAACATAAATTACTGCCGGACGGCGAGGCATGTTTTCTCCTTCTCTATCTCCTGAAAATTATCTTCTATATCCTGTATCAATCTATTTCCAGCCAAACAATATAAAACAAAATCTAAAATTCAAATATAATTCTAAAAGCTTCGTAGGCAACGGCAAGGAGTCCTGCTGCTCGACGGGAACAAATACAAACAATGCCCTGCTAAAATAATTTAAGTCCAATCATTCTTTTTAAAAAACTTCTTAACGCTTCTCTCATTCATTTAAGCGTATGTGAAATGTTGCTTTCAGATTTTGATTATGAATTGCCAAAAGAGCTGATTGCGCAGCATCCGCCGCCCCAGCGGGGACAATCACGACTGCTTGTCATTCCGAAAGCCGGAGGGCCGCTACAACATAGGATGTTTACGGATTTGCCGGAATATCTGAAGCCCGGCGATTGCCTCGTGTTGAATGATACAAAAGTCATTCCCGCGCGCCTGATTGGCCAGCGCGCTACAGGGGGGCGTGTGGAGCTGCTGTTATTGCGTCAAATAAGCGATAGAGAGTGGGAGGCGTTAGCAAAGCCAGCGCGGCGTCTCCGGCCTCATGAGCGTTTAATTTTTAGCGAGGAATTAACAGCGGAAATTGTGGCTATGGGCTCCGAAGGCCGACGAATCGTTCGTCTGGATTATGAAGGGGATTTCTGGGCTGTGCTGGAACGTGCAGGACAGACTCCTTTGCCCCCCTATATTCGCCGAAAAAAGCCGGAGCCGCAAGATCGCGAGCGTTATCAAACTGTATACGCTGCTGTGCCGGGTGCTGTGGCGGCGCCAACAGCAGGATTGCATTTCACGCCGGAACTTCTGCAGGAGATGGAACGAAAAGGCATAAGAATAGCGCGCCTTACATTGCATGTGGGCCTGGGCACTTTTCGCCCTATTCAAACCGAAAACATTGAAAATCATCGTATGCACGCGGAATATTATTCTGTTTCTGAGAGGGCGGCTGCCATCATCAATGAAACACGAGCCCAACAGGGCCGCATTGTGGCCGTGGGCACGACTGTTGTGCGGACGCTGGAAACAATTGTGGATGAAAATGAGCGCGTTCGTCCCGGCTCTGGAATGACAGATTTGTATATCACGCCTGGCTTTGTCTTTCGCGCCACTGACGCGCTGATCACAAATTTTCATCTCCCTCGTAGCAGCTTGCTTGTGCTTGTAGCAGCTTTTGTAGGCCGTGAACGGATTTTAGAGGCGTATCAAGAAGCGATCCGCCGGGGCTATCGTTTTTATAGTTATGGCGATGCCACGCTAATAATCTAAAATCTTAAGCAGCCTGGAGCAGAAAACACAATGTATCTGCGCAACGCCCAATTTAAACAGGCTGCAGGCATCGCTTCTCCGGAAGCTAAAATTATGGGCTCAGACGCAAAAATTGCTATAAAGTTAAGAAGCCCCAAAAAGAAAGAGGAAATGCCATGTGCTGTCGTGGGATTGGCTTAGCTTCTACATGGATATGGGGAATAATTTGGATAGGAAGCGTTAGCGGGGCAGCAGAACAGCCTGTTAGTCTCACATGGGGCAAATGGACAGCAACAATGGGGCCCAGCGGCCTGGCGCTTTCGTACGACGGGGAAATTATCTCCAGGGGATCTTATTTGCACATCTTTCAGCCAGGATACAAGGGCAGTGTGCTGGGCACGGCGGAAGCCTGGAAACAGGGCACAGCTTCGGCCTCTATAGAGAAACGCACGCTGACATTGGCGGCAGAATTGCCCCAGGGCCAATTAACATACGAAGCGCAATTAGAAGAAGCGGCTGTTCGCTTTACATTGCGTGTTTCTCTTAAAGAGGGCGTGGCTGTCGGCCCTGTCGAATATGCTCTCGCTCATTTGCCAGCGGAAGCGTGGGCAGGCGGAAGCGTGGAAGTGGCGGATGCCGCGGGCGCGATTGTGGCCCGGGAGCTCATTCCGCCGACGCCCGTTTCGGGCGGGCTGGCGCCCGCAGGGCCGTTACTGAGATTTAAAGGGGCGCGACACAATGTCGTTATAGAGGCGTTGGATTTCGGCACTGTATATCCCTTTGACGGGCGGCATGAAAGATATGGCATTAAACAGGGCCTGTGGCCCTTTGCGACATTGCCCGTGCGGGCTGGAGAGGAAACAACAAGCGTGTTCATATTGCGCGTGGAGTCTCCTACGCCTCCGCGACAGCCCGGCAAAATCATTATAGGCGCGGCAACAACGGCGAAGGAGATAATCGTCCCCGCCCAAGCCACAAAGCGTGAGCTTTTCGCCGCGGAAGAATTAGCATCGTATCTTGCGGAAATGAGCGGCCAAAAGCTGCAGCGCCGCGCTGATACAGGCCAACGGGCGCCAGCAGGGGCAATCCTGCTGGGCCCGCCCGCTGTCATATCAGGATTGATTAGCCCTAAAGAATTAGAGGCTGTGGCTCCAGACGGCTATGTCGTCAAAGTACGGGGCGGCCGCATCGGCATTTGCGGGCCACGCGATGTGGGAACTGTGTATGGCGTATACGCGCTGTTGCGGCATTTGGGCTGCCGTTTCTATGCGCCTTCTTGCGAAATTGTGCCCCAATATGCCCTCTTGCGCATTCCCGATTGTTCTTTGGCTGACAAGCCTTTTTATGAATTTCGCAATCTCACGGGCAATTTCAAGCTGGGCCACACGCCCAAAGATGATATGATGGATCCTGCCGCTCTCGGCGAGCCTGGCAATATTGTGCATTCCGCCGCTTATTTGCTGCCTTATGACAAATTTCATCAGGAGCATCCGGAATATTTTGCCTTACAAAAAGACGGGCGGCGGCTGAGCAAGGAATTTCATGGCGAGCATCTGGATGTTCATCTTTGTTTGTCCAATCCGGAAGTGCGGCGGATTTGTGCGGAACGGCTGCTGGCTCTCCTGGAAAAGCAGCCGGAGCGCAAATTCTGGGGCGTTTCCCAGGGCGATGGCTTTGCCTGGTGCATGTGCGACTCCTGTAGAGCTTTGGACGCCGTGCCGGGCGTGGAAATGACAGATCGGCTTCTGGATTATGTGAACGAAATCGCGCGCATTGTCGCACAGAAATATCCCGACAAGCGGATTCTGACATTGGCATATACAAATGCGACATCGCCGCCTCCTCAGAAAGTGCTGCCCGAGCCCAATGTCATGATTCAATATTGTCCCTATCCGCATCGCACGGATTGTCATAGCCATGATTTAACATGTGAGAAGAACAGACAGGGCTATGAAGATTTGCTGGGCTGGCTCGCTAAATGTCCGAATAATATGTATATCTTTGATTATCCGACAGGCTATCAAAATTGGTACGAGCCCTTTGGCAGCTTCTGGGCAATGAAGCGCAAGCTGGATTTTTATGCCCAGCATGGGATTCGTGGGATTTTCTATTGCGGCACGCCCCAAAATTTCCGTGATTTGTTTATTTATGTACAAAGCGCATTATTATGGCATCCCCAAGCAAATGTGGAAGCGCTCATTAAAGAATTTATGGAAGCTTATTACGGAGCAGCGGCGCCTTATGTGCGCGCTTATTTTGATTTTTTGTCGCGGGAAGTGGAGCAGCGTCCCGTCCATCAACAATGTGAAGCAGCCAATCCCCATCTTGTGACAGCGGAATATGCCGAAAAAGCGCTCGCCCTGCTGAAACAAGCCGAGGAGGCTGTGCGGAATGATCGGCCGCGGCTGTATCGCGTACAGCGCGAAAAATTCTGTGTATTGTTTGGCGATTTAAACGCCCGTAATCCCGTGAGCGACAATCTCGCTGTCAGCGAAGAAATTTTTGCGCAACGGCTGGCCGAATTTGCCGCGATTGCTCGCCAGCAGCGCATTAATAGCTTCATTCGCCGCGTGAGCGCCCAGGAATGGCTGTACAAAATCGCCCGTTTGCGTGTGGAGCGATCTCCTTTTTACGCCGATCCTGTCATCGATCGGCTCATTAAAGATCCTATCGGCACATTAAAACGAGAACAACAAAAATATGCGCAGACGGCTATCCCGGGCGGCTTTCGGCTGGAATTGGAAGGCTTTCGGGGAGCTGTGGGCCCCCAGGATTACGAATACGAATGTCCCAAGCGGCGGGCCTTATGGATTTACGGGGCGGGCAGCCGCAATCCTGAAATGTGGACGATATTGCATCTTCAGGAAGCGCCCCAGAAGCCTATGCAGTTGCGTCTGACAGGCCAGGACGACGATAAGCCCGGCGTTGTGCCTATGCGAATTACAATTAATGGGCATACAATTTTTGCAGGGCCTAATCCTTTCCCCGAGCGCAATTGGAAGGAACATAATTTTGCTATTCCGCCAGGCGTGCTTAAAGCAGGAGAAAACGAAATTAAAATTGCCACAACACAGCCCTCGCTGGCTGCAGATCAGGGCTGGATTATGATTGCGGAATGCGCTGTGCTGGAGGAATAAAGAAGCCCGAAAAACAGCGCAAACGGCAAATTATTATGTGCCTCGCATGAGCTTATGGCCTAATAATTGTTGCCGGAGGGAAAGAGCGGCGGCTTTTCCAAACGAAGGATTCAGCCCAAATCGCCTGCTTCATATAAAAGCAAGGCACATATAACAATCGCTGCTGTTTCTGTGCGCAACACATGAGGCCCCAGCGATACAGGTAACAAGCCTGCTTCACGCCCGGAGGCTGCTTCATAGGGCGCAAAGCCGCCTTCGGGGCCAATGAATACGCTCAGCGCCTCCCAGGAGGATAGCCCAGCCAGCGTTTCGCGCAGGCTGTGCCCTTCTTGGCCGGCCAATGTTTCATCAGGCATGATTCCAGGCTGGCCCAAACGGCGCCAATCCTCAAGCGCCTGCTCCCAGGATAGCACGGGCGCAATTTCCAGCCCCTGCGTGCGGCCACATTGGCGGGCCGCTTCATCGGCGATTTTCTGCCAGCGTTGTAATTTTTTTTCGCCCTCTTGTCGCCCCGCCAAGCGGACAGCAGAACGAGCTGTTTGCACAGGCACAAGCCTCATCACGCCCAGCTCTGTGATCTTTTGGATAATGAGCGGAAGCTTTTTCCCCTTAGGCAGGCCCTGATACAGCGTCAGCCGCAGGCGCGGCGCCATCGGACGGGATATGGCCTCCAGAATTTGCCCGTAAAATTGCCCCTGTTCAGCGCGTAGCGCCACGCGATATTCTGTGCCCTGGCCGTCAAACACAATAAAAATCTCCTCCGGCTGCATCCGCAATACATGGCACAAATAATGCAGCACATCCGGCGGCAGAATAATCCGCTCGGCAGATAATCGTTCAGCGGGCAAATAAATGCGCGGCGGCATAGGCTAACGGGAAGCGATAATACAGCCCCAATGTTCTTTTTCTTGAAAATCTTCTATCCGCAGTTGCGCCTTCATCAGAGCGGCCGCAATTTCCTGTTTTCGCGCCGCATAAAAGCCTGAGCCAATAAACAGGCCGCCCGGCCGCAACAGCTCCCTGGCGTGTGGCGCTTCGGCGCATACAACAGGCAAAGAGATGTTGGCGACAATCACATCCCAGCCCGAAGGCAGGCCCCGCAGGCTATCCTGACAACGCGTTTCGTATTTTGTCAATCTATTGCGCTGACAATTTTCCTGTGTAACTTCTACAGCCAGAGGATCTTTATCCAGCGCCAGCACAAAGCTTGCGCCCAGCTTCAGAGCCGCAATTGTCAGAATGCCTGAGCCGCAGCCAAAATCAATTACACGCCGTCCTGTGTCCGACGAAAAAGAAGCATCAACAGAAATATGTGAAACGCTACAGGCGTTTTGCGGGGCGGGCAGGAGCACTTCCTCCAGAGCCTCCAGACAGAGCACAGTCGTGGGATGAGCGCCTGTGCCAAAAGACATGCCAGGATCTAATTCAATGAGGATATCATCCGCCCGGGCCCATTCGGGATGATCGGGCGGGGGCCAACAACGCCAGCTGGGCTTAATCACAAGCCGCTTGCCCACACGCTGCGGATGCCAAAAGGCTTTCCAGGCTTCGGCCCAATCCTGCTCCTCCACTGTACGCACAGAAAATTCCGGCTGTCCCTCAGAAACAAGTTCTTCGGGCAAAGACGCCAGGCGTGCGCGCAACGCGGCCAGCTGCGCCGCCGTAGCTTCGCCAGCAGGCAGCCAGGCCCAAAATAGCGTGCCTTCAGGCGTATCCTGAGAGGCGCAGCCACGGGCAAATTCGTTCAGAAGCGCTATTATGGCTTCAGCCGCAGCAGCGGGAGCACGTATTGTGATTTCCAGCCAAGACATTACAAGAGACACAGATTTTGCTATTTCAGGGCTTGTCGCCCGTATCCTTTTCCTTCCAGCGGGAAAAGAAATTTTTATTTTGGGCGCCCTGGGGGATTTTATCGCCAAAGGCACGGGCGCATTCCACAAGCAATTTGCGCTGCTGCTCGTTCAGCTTTGTCGGCGTAACGATTTGCAGTGTGACAATTTGGGGGCCGCGTCCGCGCCGGCGTAGCCGCGGCAGCCCTTTGCCTTCTAGCACGATTTCTGTGCCTGATTGTGTGCCAGGAGGAATCTGAATTTGCGTTTCGCCTTCCAGTGTGGGCACAGTGATGGCATCGCCCAGCGCCGCCTGCCAAAAATTAATGGGCACAGTGCAGCGGATCACATCGCCAGCGCGCTTAAAATACGGATGCGGCGCTACTTTAATCCGGACATACAAATCGCCGCAATGGCCGCTTTCGCTCATTTCGCCGTAGCCGGCATATTGCAGATATTGGCCATCTTCAATGCCCGGGGGCACTTCTACCGTAAATGTTTCCGTTTGCGGCGCGACGCCCCGCCCCTCACATTGCGGACAGGGATCTGTAATTATCTCGCCCGCTCCGTGGCAATGGGGACATGTAACAATCGTGGCAAGCGTGCCGAAGATGCTGCGCTGGACTTGGCGGACTTGTCCGTAGCCCTCACAGGTGCGGCAGCGGCGTGGCGGCGCGCCGGGACGGGCGCCGGAGCCCTGGCATGTCTCGCAGCGGACATGACGCGTCAGCTCAATTTTCCGCGTGGCGCCTGTGAGGACTTCTTCCAGCTCGATTGTAATCTCATATTCTAAATCGCGGCCTGGCGTGGCGCTCTGCCGGCTGCCAAATGTAAAGCCGAATGCCTGATTGAATAATTCAAAAATATCAAATCCCGCTGGCAGAGGCGAATCGACGCCAGAATGGCCATATAAATCATAGCGGCGGCGCTTTTCCGGATCGCTGAGCACGGCATACGCTTCGCTGAGCTCTTTGAAGCGCTCCTCCGCCGCTGGATCATTGTTCACATCGGGATGATAGCGCCGCGCCAATTTGCGATATGCCTGTTTGATTTCTTCAGTTGAGGCATCTCGCTCAACGCCTAAGATTTCATAATAATCCTTCGGCATAGCCCCACAGCCTCAACATATACGCCTTCCCATTGGGCTTTGGATATATCCCTGCGCGTTAATGCGTAGTGCCTTGTCAGTCAAGCGGCTGCCTGCAAAAACAGATTAGACTTCGTCGTCCCAATCGTCTCCCCAATCCCCTTCGTCAAGCTCTTCGTCTTCCTCCCAGTCTTCTTCCAGCGCTTCTTCATCTTCTTCTAAAAGTCTTTCCGCCATCAATTCTTCCTGCTCTTCTTCGTCAAATTCCTCTTCCAATTCCGCCTCCAGCTCTTCGTCCTCTTCGCCCAGCCGGCCCTCGTGCTCTAATAAGGTTTCCACGAAAACGGGCGCGGCCAGTTCAGGCGGCTCTTCTTCGCGCCGGCGTTTAGGCGGCTGCAGCGCTTCGGGGGGCGGCTCACTGATTTCAATGAGGCCGGCGGCTATCTCATACAGGGCGATGGTGAGCACATTGCGAGTGGGCACATTCACAAGCGGAGGGGCGCCGTCTTTCAGCTGACGGGCGCGTTTGGCCGCAGCCACGACAAGCGCATAGCGGCTGCCAATCCTTTCCACAAGCTCCTCAATCGGAAAATTAATCACACGACTCCCTCCTTGAGCTGTCTTCGGAAAACTAAAAAAGTTTGGCTCTTATTGGGCTTATTCTCTGTGAAGGACGGAATTGATATTATATTTATTATAAGCCTAAAAGTCAAAGGGTTTTTTTGGCTTTTTGTGTCTGTGCCTTTTCTTTTTCTTGACAGCAGGAATTCGCTTGTTATACTAGAAAATAAAATCCTGCGGATTAGATTATATTTTCGTGCGCGGCCTTTAAACAGGGTGTGTAATTTTTTGTTTTGGGAGAATAAATTGCCTGAAGTGGGCGAGCCGCCAAAACAGCGGCAACAGGGGGATTTAAGGAGCGGGTGATGAGCTGTGGCTTCATTAGCGATTTTTACGCGGCTGGGGCAGATGTGGAAGCGTGTGGAGTGCCCAGACTGCTGTGATTCTTCCGCCCCAGCGCTTCAAATTACGGTGCGCTGTGACAGATGCGGGGAAATCATACGTGCGCGCGTGGAGAAAGCATACGAAATAGAAGCATTATATGAAAGTTCTAACGGGCATGGCTGGGATAATCAAGAGGAGCCGAAACCGACAGGATATATTTTGCATAAAGAATTAGTGGGGGCGCGCTGCCAAAATCTCCTGCATGTGGTGATGGAATTTGACGCCCAGCGGCATATTATTTCCCGTCATATTTCCGGCGGAGAATTTGTGCAGATTGTGGATTGTGAATAACAGAAGAGAAGCAGAAAGTTTGTGACGGCCTTGGCAGAGCAGCCTTCTTCTCTTCTGCAAAAATCAGAAACGGAAAAAAAGCCTCGCTTGCCCGTGTGGCGAGTGGGGCTTTTTCTCGTTTTGGCGTGGGCGCTGCTTGCTGGCCTGCCTTATGTGCGGGGGCTTCCGCCGCTTGCTGGCACGCTGTTAGCCACTGTGCTTTTTTTGTGGCTTTTCCTGTATGTGATCTTTGACAGCGCGCGCTTTCCGCCGCGTCTTTGGATTGATGGATTGGGCTTGGCGGGGGGGCTGATCCTGTGGCATCTGGCGGGGCTGGCCTCTTCTGCCTATCCCCCCTGGCGGCCTTTTCTCGCCGCTACGGCCAGCGTCGCTTTCATCATCGCCTGTATGTGTTTTGGACGATTGCTTTCACTTATTATACGGGAGCGCAATTTGCTCTTGCCAGTGGCGCTCATTGCCGGGCTGGCGGACATTTTTACGGTATTTTTTGGCCCCACGGGACAGGCATTACAAAAGGCGCCGCAAATTGTGCAGAAGCTATCGGTGGCGATTCCGAAAGTGGGCTCGGCGTCTGGGGTTGCCGGAGGCGCGGGCGTGCAGGCTATCGCCACCGCTGGCCTGGGGGATTTTATCTTTCTGGCTTTCTTTTTTGTGAGCGTGCATCGCTTTGGCCTGCGGGCGCGCCGCACTTTCTGGCTGATTTTCATTTTTGCTCTGGCAGGAATGTTTGCTGTGCTGTTTCTGCCCGATTTTCCGGCAGCGCCCCTTCTGCCTTTCATCGTGGCAGGCTTTCTCATCGCCAATTGGAGAGAATTTCGCCTGACGCCCCAGGAACGACGCTATCTGGCCATTGCCCTGAGCTGTTTTTTGGCGCTTTTTATTCTGCTCGGCTGGCTCTGGCGCGCTGCCAGTCATTAGGCGCCATCGTGTCTATGCGGCGGGATATCGGGCGCCAGCGCAAATATGCCGGGCGCAGCCGTGTGTCCAGAGCAAGCGCCGCGGGATTGGGGGAACACATCTCATAACAGCTCCAGAAAAAAGCAGAGGAGGCCTAAGGGGGCTTAAATAAGAATAGCCGCGGAAAAACACACGAGCCGAAAAATAAAACGCCGCCTCCGCTTGTTCACGCGGGGGGCGGCGTGAAGATCCGCTGTCGGCTGTTGGAGGCGGGGAGGCTACATGGCCTTATTCACGAGGTCGCTGACGGAGACAATGCCCTGGATTTTTTTGTCAAAAATGACAGGGCAACGGGAGAGGCCAAAATTCGCCATGAGCCGCGCCACATACTTCACATCCAAATCGGGATTGACGACAACAAGCGGCTTGCTCTGGATTTCGTGGACGCGCACTTCGTTGGGATCGCGGCCCTGGGCCAGGACTTTGTAGGCGATGTCTCGCTGCGTGACAATGCCATACGCATCCGCTTCATTGCGCCGATCCACAATCAAAGCCCGCACGCCCTTCTCCTTCATCAGCTTTACAGCCTCCGCCACTGTCGCCAATCCATCAATCATCACAACGCCCGTCGTCATAATGTCGCGTGCCGTCGGCATTATGCCTCACCTCCTAAACAAAGTATAATAAAATTCCTCGGGCGAGGCAATTTCTCCTTCTTTTTATTTGTTTATATTGCATAAAAGTTTTTTTATAAAATTGAATTGGGAATAAGCATTTTTTTCGCGCCAGCAAAAATAAAGGGAGAGAAAGTAATCCAGCGAATAGAATACAAAAGCGCACTATCAGAAAAGAAGGGCAGAATATGGGAAAAAGCTTAAAATTCGGCTTTCTTATAGTGCTGCTGGGGGCGTTGGCGGGGCCTGGCGCGGCGCAAAATCAGGAGCATCGGGGCCTGTGGGTGGGCTTTGGAACTATCAATACACCGGAAGCCGTGGCGGAAGTCGTGAATAAAGCTGCTGCCGCGCATCTGAATGCGCTGTATCCCTGTGTGTGGTACAATGGCGGCCAGGCTCTGTATCGCAGCCAGATTTGTCCGCTGGCGGATAATGTGGATCCGCAGTTTGATCCGCTGGGGGAACTCATTCGTTTAGCCCATCAGCGGGGGCTGCAAGTGCATGCCTGGTTTGTGAATGGCAGCTACGGCTACAAGCAAAAGGGCGTATTCGATCAGCATCCGGAATGGGCGTTGCAGCCGGGACGGCCCATAACGCCGCGCTGGTACGATTTTGGCAAGCCCGAAGTGCGGCGCTTCCAGACGGAAGTCATGCTGGAATGCTTGCGCCAGTATGATTTAGATGGCCTGCATTTTGATTACATTCGCTATAATGGGCAGGATTATTGTTATTGTGCGCATTGCCAGAAGGAATTTGCGCAGCGCAGTGGCTTGCCTCCGCTGCAAGAGGGCGCAAAGACATTTCCGACGGTTTTAGCGGCAGCCGGCAATCCGCTGGGGCGTGCCACAACGGCACAGGTACTGGCGGCCTTTGAGGATGGCGTGCCGGCGATTACGCTCAACAAGCTGGGGCAGGGCGAGGCGGCGCTGTTTAACTGGCAGGCCCAGTACGGCGCCACGCCGGCAGTGAATGAAGCGCTTCGGCGTCTGCTGCAGCGCTTTGGCGCCAGGGAAAGCAATGTTTTTCAGCTTCGCACAAAACAAACAGCGGCACGCTATGGGCTGGAAGCCCAGGAGGAAGCGTGGGGATGGCTGGCGGCGCTGCGCTTGCGCCCGCAAGTGATTGATGAAACACAACTGGAGAAAGTGCCCGCGGGCGGAGTCGTGTTTTTGTACGGACAGTATTACATCCCGGAGGAAACATGCGCGTGGCTAAAAGAGTTTGTCAGGGCGGGCGGGCATGCGCTGTTTGTAGATGGGCCTGTGTTTGCGATTTCCTCGCCGGCGCTGCAGGAAGTGCTGGGCATGCAGGGCACAGCCCCTTATTTCAGTGGGCGGCTGCGTGTGCTCAATCCGACGCCGGGACAGGAGTTGTTGCCCGTGGGGCCGTCCGGGGACCTTGAGCTGGAAAAAAGACGCCACGCCGAATGGATTAAATATCGCAAATGGACAGTCACGGAGCTGGTGCGCAGCGTCTATCAGGAAGCCAAGAAAGCGAAGCCCCTGGCCCGCATCTCTGCGGCCGTCTTTCCCAGTCGCCAGGCCGCCGATGCCGTCTGCCAGGACTGGTACGGATGGCTGCAAGAGGGCATCATTGATTATGTGATTCCGATGGCTTACACGCTGAATAACGCCGAACTGGAAAAATTGCTGCAAGAATACAAACAGTTTGATCCGGCGCTGGCACGCATTATCCCGGGCCTTTCGTTATATCAACGCGAAGGCAATCAGATAAAATCCCGTACGCCGGAGCTAGTGCTGTCGCAAGTGACTTTGTGCCGCTCCTACGGCGCCCGCGGCGTTAATTTCTTTGAGAGTAAATCATTGACCGAGACGCTCATCGCAGCGCTTGCCCAGAAGGCTTTTGCGGAGCCCGTCCAGCCGTATTTCCCCACAGCGCAGCCATGAACAAAGCTTCAGCCCCCCGTGACATTATCGATGTGCTCGCCTTGGGCACGGCGCTTGTGGAATTGACGCCCACAACGCCCGGGCAAAATCTGGTGCAGGCTGACATTTACGAGGCTTTGCCCTCTGGCGCCACGGCCAATTTCTGTGTGGCGCTGGCGAAGCTGGGCGTGAAAGTCAGCCTCGCCAGCTGTGTGGGCGAAGATGAGCTGGGGCAATGGCTGCGGCGGCGGCTGCAGGAGCTGGGCGTGGACACATCCTTTGTCCGCGTCGTGCCCGGGCAGCTCACGCCCGTGTCGTTTTGCTGGATGGACGGCAAAGGGGCCAAGACATTCTATTTTTATCGCTGTGCGGGCTTTTGTGATCCGATGCAGGAATTAGCGCAGCAGCCGCTGGAAGATAGCGAGCTGCGCCGCGCGCGCTGGCTGGATTTCAGCGAAGCCACAATCCGCGCCGAGCCGCTGCGCTCTATCAGTCTGGATATCGCCCGCCGGGCGCGTGCGCTGGGCCTCCAAGTCGCCTATGCGCTGAATTATCGCGCCTCCCAGTGGCACGAGCCGCGCGAGCGGATAATCGCAGTCCAGCGCCAAGCACTCGCTTTAGCCGATATTGCCGTGATGAATGTGGAGGAGGCTTTGTTAGTGGCAGAGGAGCCCGGGGCGCCTTCAGCCGCAGAAGCCCCCGGCCTTTCGTCCGCGCTGCCTGTAGAAAAGCTGCGACAGTTAGGCCCGAGGCTGATTGCCGTCACAGCAGGCAGCCAGGGCGTCACGCTCATAATGCCGCAGGAGCAACAGCATATCCCCGCGCTTCCTGTGTCCGTGCAATATGACATTGGCGCGGGCGACACTTTTCATGCCGGCTTTATCGCGGCCTTGTTAAAGGGCTATGAGCCGCTGCCGGCGGCCTGCATTGGCAGCGCCGCGGCGGCTTTGCGCATTTCGCGGCCGCCGGATATGCGCTGCTTGCCCACATGGGAAGAAGTTCTGGCGGCTGCCCGGCAATATTCCTGGCTGCAGGAAAAATCGGAAGGATAGAATGTTCGAGGGCGGGAGAAAGCCTTCAAGCGAGACGATGGCCCCCAATCGCCCTGATCCAGCCAAAAGCCTGCCGCAGCATAACAAGCATTAGGGATTGAGGCATGATTGCACGACGGATTATTTTCGTGCTGTGTTTAATGTGTTTAGGGACAATTGAGGAAGCCATCGCGGAAACAGCATCTGCGTCCTGTGCCTGTGGGGCAGAGGGAGAGCCACAAGAGCCCTATATTATGCCGCCTGAGCCGCTTCCGCCAGCGCCGGATAATGCTTATCTGACAGGCGAATCCCTCCAGCCGCTGCCCCGTCCCAGCCGGCCAATTAAGCCTGCGCCGCCAGGAATAGCTCGCCCCCTCCCGCCGCCCCCGCCGCGCTTCGATCCAAACGCCCCGCCCGCTTTGACATTGGCCTATCCGCCTCCGCAAAGCAAGCTGCGTGAAGGCCTGCAGACGCTCGTGTGGCATACATCGGGGCCGATTGCCGCTGTCAAATTAACATACGAGGGGGAGCTTTGTCGGCTGGGCGGGCGGCCGCGGGGAAGCTTTCGGGGGCTGATTGGCAAATTTCCCAATACGGGGACGGCGCAATGGCGTGTGCCCTGGCTCGATGGAACAGAGATAACGATTAAAATTATTGGCTTCGATGAGGCCGGAAAGGAGCTGGCTTCGGATCAGCGTTCTTATTTATTCTGGCCCCGTATGCTGGAAAACAAGCCTGAGACATGCATTGTCGTGAGCAAAGCCCGCCAGCGCTTGTATTATGTGGAAGAAGACAACATCCGCCGGATGCATATTGTCTCGACTGCCTTGCCTGGCTACACAACGCCCCGTATGCGGCCCGGGGCCTACGATCGGCTGCGGGGAGCAATGGGGCGTGTATTTCGCAAAGCCTATGCGCCGCGCAGCCGGATGTATCGTGTTGTGATGTATTACTGGTTGCAAATTACATCCACAGGCAGCCACGGCATACACGCGACATTGCCACGCTTTTACGGGCGCCTGGGGCGGCCCGCGTCCCATGGCTGCATACGCCAACATCGGGAAGATGCGCGCATTTTATATAATCTTGTATCTGTGGGCACGCCTGTGTATGTGGAATAAACGCAAATTGGGCGCTTAATTCAGCCGTCTGTTGTCCTATTTAGCGCTGCACAGGCTGGAAATGGCGCAAACAAAAAGGACAGCCCGGAAAAGGGCTGTCCTTTTTCGCGAGAGGATACGGAAGCCCAGATTTATAGGCTTTCGCTATTGCTCATCATTTTAACGCTGATGCGCATTAAGCTTGTGTGTCAATTGCCGGGAGGCTGGCGGCAGCGACAGCTTGCCCCACACGACGGCTGCTTTCATCAGGCAGATGCAATGTGATTTTGTCTGCCAGCTCCGGGAATTCGCCAGCCAGGACTTTCTCCGCCTGCTCTTTGATGATATGGCCGCCTTCGCCGCTTGTCGCGCGTCCCAGGATAAGACAATGCTCAATGTCATAGAAATCTGCGTAATGGGCGAGGGCATAGCCGAACCAGATTCCCACTGTTTCATACACAGGCACGACGCGTTCGTCGCCTTTTTTCATCAATTCCTGCACAACAACGAGCTTTTCCGGCAGCCCCAGGCCTGGCTCAAATTCAATGCCTGCCTTTTCCGCCATGCGCACGACGCCCGTTTGATTGAAATACTGTACGCCACAGCCGATGTCGCCGCTCCATTCATCCGCAGGCGCGTTGGGCGCATAATCAATCGGCGCAAAAGCCAGCTCGTTAAGCCAGCCTGTGATGTTGCCTTCGCGCGTCACATAGCCCGCGGCTTCGCTCGTGCCCATGGCAATGCCCAACACGGCATTGACATTCAGCTCCATCGAGCCCGCCAGAGCCGTGACTTCGCCATCATTGACAATCGTCAGGGGCACGCCCCATTCTTTGCCGATATTCACAAACATATCCTTGACTTCCGCATTAAAAACATCCCGCGGAATGCCGCGGAAAAGCGAAGCCACAAGCACGCGATTGTTAATCCACACGCCTGCGGCGCTGCCGCCAATGGCGTCCACACGAGGCAGATGGGAGGCCGCTTCCTTTAAAGCAGCCAGAATGTGCTGGCGATGATAATTGGGATCGTTTTGCGATTTGGGATCCCAGGGATATTCCTTTGTCCACACGGCCTCGCCATTAATGACAGCGGCGACTTTGTAGTCGCTGCCGCCCAAATCTATGCCAATCCGATAGCCGTCCAGATGCCGCCCTAAGGGCACTGTGGACTCCTTTGTCTCCGGCACATCCGCCGCGTCCATAATTTCCACCGTAAATTCATGCTCGTAAACATCGCTCATAAACTCATAATCAAAGGCGCGCGCGCCTGCGGGAGAATACACGCTTCGGATATGTTCGCCAATGGCTGCTGGCCCGCCAATCATCACGCGCCAGCCCCCACGCTGCCATAGCAAGAATTTCACAAGCCGCTCCACATACATAAAATTCGCGGCAAAACGCTCGCTATGGGGCCCTAAACAGATTGTCTCATATGTGGATATGGAGCCATCTGCGCGCTCCAGGGCAATCCGCAGGGGAACATCTTCGCCCGCTTCGCGTGCTTGCGCAATGAAGGCTTTGTTGGCCAATACAGCGGGCCGAAAATCGGGATCCAAAGGCGGCGTAAAATAAGGCTCTACAAGTTCAAACGCGTCGCTCATCTCCATCTCTTCCTTCCCTGTTATTTTTGCAAAAGAGCGCGAAAAATCAGCCTCTTTATTTTGGCGAAACGGATTTTAGCTTAGCCTTTTCATAATAGTCAATTTTACAGAGACGCTCCCTTCCCTGCAACTATTATTTGCAAAAATTGCAGCCTCTGCATTCTCTGCATTGATGTGGACATATTTGGAGCTCGCCCAAATATACTTTGAGCGAAAGGGGAGACAAAATCTTTGACAATGGCGCGCAGGATTACATCTTTGGCGGCAGAAATGTAAAACATTATAAATGAGGAGGAGACAATAATGGCCCATTTGACGGCAGGCTATGCCTGTACAGAAATCACGCCTCCTTTGGGGCTGCCGATGGCGGGCTATGGCGCTCGCGATCAGCTGTCCCAAAGCATAGAGGATCCCCTATATGCTCAGGCGCTTGTATTACAGGCGGGCGCCATTCGCTGCGCCATCATCTGTGCTGATTTGATTGGCTTAAAAGCCGATGTCGTGGCACAGATCCGCGAACGCGCCCAGGAGCTTACAGGGATTCCGGACGGACACATCACGATTTGCTGCAGCCACACGCATTGGGGGCCCGTCATTAGTGAGGGAGAATATCTTACAAAAACGCTACGAGAGGCCATCTCTGCAGAATATTGCACCGAATTGATAGAAAAATTAGCACAAATTGTTGCCCAGGCAGATCAAGCGCGTGTGCCGGCAGTAGCGGGCTGGGGCAGCGGCTTCGCCAGCGGCATCAGCTTCAATCGTCGACAAGTCAGCCCCGAATTCAAAACAGCGATGCATCTTGTGTTGGGCCCCCCTCTAGCCGAACTGGCAAGCGCAATAGGCAATGAATTGGCTTTGTCCTGGCACAGAGGCGAACATCTGGGGCCCCGTCTCAGCGAGCCGCTGGAGGAATTGGAGGGCCGCCGCGTGGGGCCCGCTGATGCCGATGTGCTTGTCTTGCGCCTAGACAAAACAGATGGCGCGCCTCTGGCTGCGCTTGTGAATTTTGCCTGTCATCCCGTATGCGGCGGAGGAGATTTCTATGGATATTCGGCGGATTTTGTGGGATATGCACGGCTTGCTTTTGAAAAGCTTACAGGCTGCCCAATGCTGTTTGCTAATGGCTGCGCTGGGGATATTGTGCCACGCTGGAGGCAACAAAATGCCCGCTTCCGGATAGGGACAGCCTTAGGGGCGGAAGCGGCGAAAGCATATTTAAGCATTGATGAATGTCGGGGGGATGTGAAATTAGCCCTTAAACAAGCGCATATCTTTTTGCCCTTTAATCCGAATATCCCTTCAGTGGCAGAAGCACAAGCAGCGTTAGAAGCGCATCCGCAGCCGGAAAGCACAGACGCTGTGTCTCTGCGCCATGCTTTACATCTGGCGCGCCTGAAACAAGATATGTCACAGGGCTATCCTGCGGAAATCGGGGCGCTGCGTTTGGGCGAGGGAGCCCTTGTGACAATGCCTGGAGAAGTGCTCGTGGAAATTGGCCTGCAAATCAAGCAACGCTCGCCTTTTGAGGCCACGATGCCGATCAGTCTGGCCAATGGCAGCATAGGCTATCTGCCCACAGATAATGCGTGCTATGAGGGCGGCTATGAGCCGGAATGGAGTCCTGTGGGGGCAGGCACAGAACGCGTGCTCGTGCATACAGCTTTACAATTGCTGGAGGAGCTGGCGTAGATGAGAAAGCGTTTAATTTGGGAGCTGGGGGGCGGGCTTTTCAGCGGGCTATTCCTCGTGGCCAGCGTGCTTGCTGCCCCCCAGGCTTCTGTGCATTTTGAGACAATCGCTCAGATGTGTGCGGCCAAGCAATTGCCCTCGGGCGGGCTGATTTCTGTAGCCGGCTATCGGCGGCCTGGCGACAATGGCGGCGGAATGTTTCGCTATGAGCCGGACAGCCAAGAGGAGCCCGACGGCGGCAGCGTGTTTGCGCTGCAAAAACTGCCAGGCCGCGTGCTGCGCCTCGTGGAGCCGGATGAGGATGTGTATGCAGAAATGTTTGGCGCCTATGGCGATGGGGACAGCCCGCATCCGCATGCCGATCAGGGAGCCATCAATAAATGCTTGCGGCGCTATGGCCGTGTGAAATTATTGGCCAAGACATACGGCGTGCGGGGCCAGCCACAGCCTTATGATCCCAAGATTACATTTCATGCGGTTGATTTGGGCCCCTATTATCGAATTATTGGCTCTGGCCGCGAGCGCACAATTATTAAGCTTTTGGACGGCACAAATCCTCATGGCGCGCCAGAAGGAAGCAATTATTTTATTATGCTATATAATCGCAAATTCCACGAAAGTGCTGATTATGTTGTCATTCGGGATCTGACAATTGATGCGAATTTTGATAAACAGGATAAACAGGCGACAATTCATTGCATCGGCATACGGGGCGGCGGCGCGCTTGTGGAGCGCGTGAATTTGCGTGGCTACGGCACGGGACGCGATCCGAAAACAGGCCACAGCCGTGAATGTTTCGTCGTGTATCAGACTCTCGTGTATAAAGCAGCCGACAGCTGTCGGCGGGCGGCTGTTTTGCGGGATCTGGATTTCACAGGCTGCGGGCACAATGGCGATGTCGGCGGCTCTGTCGCGGAAATCACGCACATTGCTCTGGGAGGCGCAAATAATTTTGATAATTTGAGCTGGATTATGCCAGAGGGCAAAGATCCAAACTGGAATCCCGAAAATGGAGGCGAAAATGAGCACAATTGGTGGCCCAGCTACGGAGGGCTTGTGGAAAATTGTGTGATCCATGACGAAAAATATGATCCCCCTACACAACAAAGTTTTTTGAACGGCATCACATACGCGGATTGTATTGGCCTGACGATACGCGGCAATCGCGTGGAAAATTGGGAAGGCACGGCGATATTTACAATGAGTTGGTGGAATCAAGACACAACAATCGTGGACAATGTCTTCCGTCGCGTGACGACAGGAATCGCCTTAAATATGGCGAGCGACAAGGGCCAGCCCCTCCAACATCCACAACATCGCGGCGTGCTGATTGCCCACAACACTATTGAGCTGGGCGATGATCCCGACGCGCCCTGGGGGACATGCGGCATCAGCTTATGGGGCGGCGATATTCCTGCCATAAGGCGGATGGAAAGCATTCATATTCGGGACAATTTCATCCGCGGGCGCGCTTATCGGAATGCCAAAGGCCAGCGCGTCTGCCCCCTGGGCGTGAAAATCCAAATCCTGCGCCCCACATATCATGACATACGCATTGAAGATAATGTGTTTGATTTGCCAGATTATGGCGATGCGCCGTGGATCCCGAAGCAGCCGAACGGGCAGGCGCTCGTGTTTTTCCCTCTGGCGTTGTGGAAGGAGGCTGTGCAGAAGGGCCATGTGTTGTTCCGGAACAATCGAGACACGAAAGGCCTGCCGCTCTATCCTGCTCTCATTGACTGGGATTCCAAAAATCCTCCAACATTGGGGAAGCCATGAAGGCGTTTGCTTCAATTATGCATCTCTCAGGCCGCAATCAATTACATATATTCACGAAATGCGGCGTTTACATGAAACAGGCTAGCGTATTTTGTCCTTAGAGGGCTGTGTTTCGGCGGAAAAAGCGCGGCGTTTGACAGCCTCAAAGGGGAAGCGATCGCCGGGGCAGGCTGTGAAAGCAAAATCCCGATGGCGACGAATATCTTCGGGACGAAAATGATATTTACGGATAAGCTTTTTCAGGAGCCGATTAAGGGCGGCGAGTTGGGCGGGGCTGGGATGTGTGGCGCCATGCTCGCCATGAGGATTGGCGCTGGAGCTGAAATTGCCCACAAGGCAAATGCCCAGATAATCATTATAGCCGTGCGTGTGGCTGCCGGGGGCATTTTCCGGCCGGCCAGGCTGAATTGTTCCATCTCGCAAAATGACATAATGATAGCCAATATGATAGATGCGGCCACGGGGATCCTTATAGCTAAAGCCGCGGCGGGCATGGGCACGATCTAAAAATGCTGCGTCCACGCGCTGGCCGGCCACGATGTCAGGCGTGGCCGTATGATGTAAAATAATGCCCCGGGGCCTGGACGGAAGCAGGCAGCGCCAATAATAAGAAGCTTTGGGCAAAACAAATTTGCTTCCATATATTCCGACTGCCAGAAGACAAATAATCAGGCAGCCACAGCCATAACGACAGCAAAAACGACGGCGAAATAAAAAAGCAAGCGATTTCATTTTCGCTGAATATGGAGAAACGACAGCAATGGCTGAAGCATTGCCGCAAGGATTAAGTCCTGGCGCGCAGCCGACTATGGCGCGTCGCTATGCCGCCACGCCGCGAGCGCTTCTCATCGGCTTGCTGGGCGCGATGGCAGCCTGTTTTGTTGTGTCCTGGGCAGAGCTTGTTGTCGCCAGCATCCAGATCGCCATCTGTCAATTTGCGCCGGCGGCGATTGGCCTGCTATTCATCGTTGTCCTGATGAATTTGCTCGTGCGGCGTTTTTCCGTGCGGATGCGTTTACGGCCTCATGAGATTATCGTCATTTATATGATGATTCTCGTGGCTTCGCTCAGCACATCCCGCGGGCTTTTGGAACGCTGGATCCCAACATTATGCGCTGTGGATTACTATACAACAGAAAGCAATCGTTTTGACAAGCTTTTTTATCGTTATATTCCGCAATGGTCCGTGATTTTTGATGTGAAAAGCCCGGGGCCGCAGCAAGCCTCTATAGATTTCTATGAGGGCTTGAAGCCCGGGCGCCCTCTCCCCTGGCATTTATGGCTCAAGCCCCTGGCGCTGTGGAGCATTGTCATCATTGCCTTGTGGTTCGCCTATGCCTGCATGGCAGCGATTTTGCGCAAGCAATGGATTGATCATGAAAAGCTGACATTTCCGCTTGTGTATTTGCCCATTGAATTAGCCCAGGATGTGGGAGGGCTGCCGCAGGCGGGCAGTTTCTTGCGCAACAAGCTCACATGGCTGGGCTTCGCCATTCCCACGATTGTTTTTACAGTCAATGGCCTGCATGAATTGTTTCCTTCAGTTCCGCTGCTCAGGCTGCAATATCCCTGGAATCCGTTTTTTAATTCTTTGGGGCGGCCCTGGAAGGATTTAGGCTACACGACTGTGTATGCCTCAATGGCGGCTGTGGGCTTCAGCTATTTTCTGCCGACGCAAGTTCTGCTGGCACTGTGGAGCATGTTTATTTTGGCGCGTTTGGAGAATATCATGTTTTCGGCGTTTGGCAAGAGCTTTGAAGCTATGCCGATGTATCCCACGAGCATCTGGAATGGCTATCATGTGATGGGCGCCTATTTTGTGTTAACAGCGTATTTAATAAAATCAGCGTGGCCGCATCTGCGCCATGTATGGGAAATAGCCCGGGCGCCAGCGGGAAAATCCTCTGAAACAAAAGGGCCGGCAAAAAGCGCTCTGGCCTCCCTGCCCAGCCCAGAAAAGAAAAAAGAAACGGCAGTTTTGCCTCAGGGAAAACAATTTCACAGCGACGCGGCTTCTTCTGTTTCGCGGGCTCCGTCAAGCGCGCTGGAGGAGGAGCGTGAATTTCTATCCTATCGCACGGCTGTGTGGGGGCTGGCAGCAGCTTCGCTGATTGCCGTTATATGGTTTATAAAGCTGGGGCTGAGTCCCTGGATGGCCCTCATCGAATACGGCGTGTTTTTGTTTGTAGTTGTGCTAGTGATGGCGCGCAGCGTTTCAGAAGCCGGAATGCTGATGACAGAGACGAGCTTTCGGCCTGTGGATGTAGTGCGTCTGTTTACAACACAGCGTTCGCTGGGCGGGCCGACTGTTACAGGTCTGGCGGCCTTGGATGCTGTGTTCACACGGGATCTGCGCGGCAATCTGCTCAGCACCTTTCTGGATGGCTTAAAGATGGCGGAGGCCGTGAAGCTCGATCGACGGCATTTATTTTGGGCGATTGCCTTATCGTTAGCGGTCGTGTTGACATGGGGGACATTTATTCATCTGGAGTTGCCCTATCGGCGTGGCGCCGTCACAATGTATGGCTATTCCTATCAATGGAATGCATTTGCCGGCTATCGTCATTTTGCGCCCATTTTGGAAAAGCCCGATAAATATGAGCCGCGACTTGTGGCGTACTTTTTGGCCGGCGTGGGCTTTGCGGCGTTTTTGTCCTATATGCGAACACAATATGTATGGTGGCCCTTCTCCCCCTTAGCGTTTGCCCTCTCTGGCTCCTGGAGCATGATTGTTTTTTGGTTCCCTATCTTCTGTGCCTGGCTGATTAAATCTGTCATTTTGCGCTATGGGGGAATGAAGACATACAGTATGCTGCGGCCGTTCTTTTTAGGCCTCATCCTGGGGGAATTTTCGCAGGCTGTGATCTGGGCCACAATAGCGGCAATATGGCGCGTGCGCGCGCCGTTTTTCCCCTGGCCATAAACACAAAAAACGCTTCCCGCAAAAAGCAAGGGAAGCCCAAAAGCCATTCAAAGGACTGAAAAAGAAAGGAGGATAAAATATCCGCAACGTGGCCCGAGGGCACGCAAAGAGGCCTTGGGCCCGGCGTGAGGAATGCGACAAAGAGGCTCTATTTGAGCTTTTGGACATACATGCGATATTCCAAGAGCGGCTCAAAGCCACATTTTTCATAGACGCGTCGGGCCGGGGCGTGGCCCTCATTGAGGCCTGTGCCGACACAGGCAATCTCCATTCCCGCCTCGCGGAATATTTCCAGAGCTTTGCGCACTTGCATTGTGCCAATGCCTTTGCCCCGCGCTTCAGGCGCCACCCCGTTATAATGAATTGTGCCCACTTTGCGGGCGTGGCTCATCATAAAACTGATAAAGCCCACAACACGCCCGTCCTCTTCCGAGACCCATACATTGTCTAATTCTTCATACAAGCGGCTCATCACTTTGGGCACAAGCCAGCGATCCCAGCGCTCGCCGCCCACAGCGCCATATTTTTCCTCCAACAGAAAATCGGCGCCAATCGCCCAAATCTGCCGCACAATTTCCTGTATCCGCGGCATATCGTCCAGAGTCGCCGGACGCATTTGCAAAGCCATAATTTCTTCCTCCTTGCCTTTTTATTCGCTTTTCAGAGCCTTTTTCCTGTTTAAAGGAGGCGCTCGTGAGCAAAGCGTGAAACGACAATACAGATTAGTTTTTTTGCTGGCCCCATCGCGGGGCCTGGATAGGATTTTGCGTCGCGCAAAGCGAATTAAGCGCGGGAGCGGAAAGCGATAGATGTATTTGCGCGGAAAGGAGAAAAGCGTGTGGCCGCCGAGAATGTGTTGCGTGCGGGCACAGGATGCGCCGACATCACAATCGCCGATCCGCAGCGGATTGTGCACGATCCTCTGCTCGCGAAAGCGCTCGTGCTGGCGGATAGCCGTGTGACGCTGGCGATCGTGGCGATGGATGCTGTGGCTTTGGGCTTGATTGGGGATGTGCCGGATGATTTTGTGGCGCAGCTGCGGCAATCTATAGAAGAAGAAATAGGCATTCCGGGCTCTCATGTATTGATTTGCGCTTCTCATACACATCCGCCAGGGAAAATTTTATGTGCTCCCGAGGAGCTGCTTGCTCGCGTCAAAGCGGCTGTGCGAGAGGCGTGGGCGCATATGGAGCCCGTATCCGTCGGCGTGGGCACAGGACAAGAAGATCGTTTCCTCATCAATCGTACGCTGCGGCTGAAAGACGGGCGGCACTGGACAATTCGGCAGACAAATCCCTGTCCGCCTGATGAAGATATCGCCGCCCTGGGGCCTCTGGATCCCACAATTGGCGTTGTGCGTTTGGATCGGACAGATGGACGGCCCTTAGCCGTCCTGTTCAATTTTGCCTGTCATCCTCTAATGGGCTTTAACGGGGGGCCGATTACAGCCGATTTTCCGGGCCTGGCGGCAAAATTGATTGAGGAGGCCTTGGGGGAAGGCGCCTGCGCTCTGTTTTTGCAGGGAGCCGGGGGCGATGTGTGTGATGTTTTGTACAAGGAGCCTCATCGGCCCCGAGACGCGGAAATCTTTGCCTTGATGCTGGCTTCCCGGACGCTGGAAACATGGCGGCGCCTCTGTGGGGGGCCCGCCCAGCTTAATATCATCACAGAAAAAATCTCGCTGCCTCGCCGTGAGGATATTCCCCAGCGGATCGCCGCGCTGGAGCGTGAGCAGGCGGCCTTGCTGGCCTCCCTGCGGGGCCTGAGCCTGAACTTTCGCTGCTTTCTGCCCCTGTATTTGCAATATGCGCTCAATCCTGATTTCCCGGCGGATTATGCCTATCGCTATCTTCAGGAACAGGCGCGCGGCTGCGGAGATCTGCGGGCGCTGGACACGGATAATCGGGCGCATATTGAAAAATATCTGCAGAATATCCGCGTGATGGAACGCCTGGCGCATATCCAGGATGATCTGGCTACATTGCGCAAGCATCAGGCATTTAATGAGGCCGCCCAGGAAGCCACTTTTACGATAGAAGTGATGGGCATGCGGATTGGCGAGGCCGTATTCATTACATGCCCGATGGAGCTATGCACGCAAGTCGGGCTGAACATCAAGCAGGCTTCGCCCCATCCCTACACATTCATCATTTCTTGCGCCAATGGCTATGCGCATTATGGGCCCGCGGCGGAAGATTATGAAAAAGGCGGCTATGAGGTCACGGAATGTTTTTTGGGGCCCGAATGGCAAGCAATGTATGAAAAGAAAGCGTTAGAGATTTTGCAGCGGCTGTAACAGGGAATTCCCGTAAAAAGCTGTCCCCCCGAAGAAATATAAAAAGAGGAGCCAGAGCTATGTTCATTGACATTCATTGCCATGTGTATCGGCATAAGCCGCCTGTGTTTCCGTTCTGTACGCCCGAAGAAGTCCTGCGAGAGTATGATCGAATGGGGATTGAAAAGGGCGCTTTGTTGCCCATTGTCAGTCCGGAAATTTATTTGCCGCAATCTAACGAAGAAATTCTGGAAATTGTGGCGCAATATCCGGATCGCTTTTTTGCCTTTTGCAATGTGGATCCGCGCGCGATTACGAATTCGCCGCATGCGCCGCTGGCGGATTTGTTGCGCTATTACAAGGAACGCGGCTGCAAGGGGCTGGGAGAAGTGATGCCCAATTTGCCTTTAATGGATGATCGCGTCCAGAATCTGTTTCGGGCAGCGGAGGAAGTTGGGCTGCCCATCATTTTCGATGGCTCGGATCAAATGACAGGCGATTTTGGCCTGTATGATGATCCCGGCTTGCCGCAATTGGAGCATACATTGCAGCGCTATCCGAATTTAATCATCTTTGGCCATGGGCCTGTGTTCTGGACGGAGATTGCGCGGCTGGAGACGCCTGGCGAGCGGGGCTATGTGTTTCGGCCCTGGGGGGGACAAGTCGGCCGCCAGCCTACAGGGCCCATTAAAGAAGAAGGTGTCGTTCCCAAGCTGATGCGCCTGTATCCCAATCTGTATGGCGATCTGTCGGATGATTCGCCGCGCAATGCGCTGGCGCGCGATCCGGATTATGGGGCTCAATTTTTGACAGAATTTCAGGATCGCTTGATGTTTGGCACAGATCTGTGCTTTCCGGGGATGCCCGTCCGGATTATTGATTTGCTGATTGAATGGCGAGATGCAGGCCGTATCAGTGAGGAAGTTTTTAATAAAGTGATGCGGGAAAATGCTCTGAAATTTTTCGGGCTGCAGGATTAAGGGGCGCAGAGCCGCAGAAAGAAATCGCGCCGGGCAGTTTGGGGCGCGCAAAAGAGCAGGGCCAAAAATCCCGTGGATTGCTGAACGATGACACAACGGGCTTTTTTGATTGGCTCAGGCGCTGTTTTGTTGATTGGCATCGCCACTCCGTACTCGGATCTCGTCATGAAGGGCACATGGACGGGGCTGACTGCCTTCCCCATCAACGCCCTTTTTGTGCTCGTTTTGCTTGTCTTAATCATCAATCCGCTCCTGCGGCGGCTGAAGCGAGGCTTGCGGCCGGGGGAGCTGTTGCTGATTTATGCGATGTGTCTTGTGGCGGGCGGCATTCCGTCCTTTGGCCTCACGGGATTGCTCATTCCTTATATTGCGGGGCCCTTTTATTTTGCCCGGCCCGAAAATAAATATGAGCAGATTCTGCATCCCCTCATTCCCTCCTGGCTGCATCCGCAAAGTGAATATGCGATTGTCAAGCTGTATGAGGGCTTGCGTCCAGGCGAACGCATTCCCTGGGGGGAATGGCTTGTGCCGCTGGCGGCGTGGACGGCTATGGCGGGGGCAATGTATTTCGCGTTCTTTTGCCTCACAACTTTGCTGCGGCGCCGCTGGATTGAAGATGAAAAATTAGTCTTCCCGCTGTTGCAATTGCCTGTTGCGCTGGCAATGTCGGGCGATAGTGCGGGGGAAAAAGCTATGGCCGCTCGTCCGATGCGCCCGGGCAGTGCCGGCGCTCTGGCCAATTTCTTGCGCGATCCCGTGATGTGGGGCTTTTTCGCCGTGCCTTTTTTCATCCATGCCCTCAATGGCCTGCATTATTATTTCCCGGCTCTGCCCTACATTAATGTCCATCAAGTCAATCTGGGGCCTTATCTGGCGCAGCGGCCCTGGAATGCCATGCAGCCCCTGTATCTGCGCACGCTTTTTTCTATCATTGGCTTAGCGTATGTGTTGCCTTCGGAGCTGTCCTTCAGCCTGTGGCTGTTTTATTTCTTTTTCTTGCTGCAGACAGTAATCGCCAGCGCGTTGGGCTTGCCGCTGCGCAGTGTGCAGGCGTATGGCACAAAGGAGCTCGTCGCCCATCAGATGTGGGGCGGAATTATGGCTGCCGGCGTTTTGGGGCTATGGGCGGCACGGGAAAGATTGCGGCAGATTTGGAATATGGCCAGAGAAACAGAGCCCGGGGCGACTGCCAGGCAGATTGCGGAGGAGGGGGAGCCCTTGCCTTATCGTGTGGCTTTGGGGGGGCTGGGAATGTCCTGGCTGGCCATCGGCGTTTGGGGCGCGGCGGCAGGAGCGCACTGGGGGGCTGTTCTGGGGCTGATTGCCCTGTATTTTCTGTCCCATATCGTGGCCGTCCGGCTTGTGTGCGAAGGCGGAATGCTGTATGTGCAGCATCCCTATCGGCCCTTTAATATGTTTCTGGCGGCGTTCGGCTCGCGGAGTCTGGGCCCACGCAACATCGCTATCCTGGCGTATTTAGATCATTTATGGATGGTGGACAATCGCAGCCCCCTGATGCCGGGCTTGATGCAAAGCTGGAAGCTGGCCGCGGAGGGCGCCCTGGCGCCCCGGCAGCTGGCGAAAGCGCTGGCCGCGGCGATTGCCCTGGCGATTTTGTCTTCCTATGTGTCCTATTTAACGCTGATGTATCGCTATGGGGGCGCGACTTTACATCCCTGGTTCACGGCGTATTATACGCGCAATTTGTATTGCAACTGGACAATTCAGCTTTTGACGGAAGGGGAACGGCCGCGGCCGGGCGCCTTTGTCACAATGGCTATCGGGGCGGCCAGCTATTGGGGCCTCACGCTCCTGCATCATCATTTTTTATGGTGGCCGCTGCATCCCATCGGCTATCTGATGGGCGCCTCCTGGCCGATGATTAATTTCTGGTTCCCCGTGCTCCTCGGCTGGCTCTGTAAAACGGCCATTTTGCATTACGGAGGCCCCAAAATCTATCGGCGGCTGCTGCCAGGCTTTTTGGGATTAGTGCTGGCGGAATTCACTGCCGCAGGATTATGGGTGCTTGTGGACTTTTTTGCCGGCGTGCGGGGCCATGAAGTATTTTCCTTTTGAATTCCCGTTGAATTCCCGCCCTGGACAATGTCTCTTCCCCAAGCTGCTTTTGCCTCTTGCCCCCGCCAAAACGGCTCCCCCCACGCTGCACAAAGGCTTTCGCGCTTCCTTGTGGACACACGCTTGCGCGGATAGCCCCCAGGACAAAAAATGGCGTCCAAACTTTTGATAATAGAGAGAAGGCATGAATTCTTATGATGGTGCCCTGTAAGCGCGCTTATTTTTCCGGGGACAAAGGGATAAAAGTGACGCGCACAGCGCGGACTTGTTGATCCTCGCCTTCACATTTCAAATAAAGATAATCCGCTGGCACATGTTCAATCGTGGCGCTCTGCCACTGCCGTTCGCTTCGTCCGGCCATCAGCTTTTGCCACTGGCGTCCTTCGGCCGCCCAGGCGACGCTCCAGGGGCCAGCATTATGCGCGCCCACATCCATGTGCACACGCGCGCGGCAAACAAAGGGCACAGGAAGCCGATATATCCAGCGCGTGCCAAAGCGAACGGACTCGGCGCAGCCGCTTTGGGCTTCAGGCTGTAAATACAATTGATGTTCCAAAAAGCTGTTGGCATAGAAATTTATCGTCGGCCCGTCGCCAACAAGCGCCCGTACATGCAAAGGCGGCAGTCGCAGTTTATCCAGATGGGCCGTGACAAGCAATGTGACTTCTTCCGGCGCTTCGGGGGGACAAAACACCGATAGGGGAAATTGCGAGTCGGCCCAGGGCCCCACTGCTACTGATGTTTTTGCCAGCGTCCCGCGTTTTTGATTCTTATTGTCCACAATTGTCAGGCGTATCTCCCCCTGAACGCTCTGCGGGCTGGCATTAAACAGCCTTCCCTGCAGCGTAACAGGGCGCCCGCGCCAGAGCCAGGGCTGTTCGCAGCCGGGCTGCGGATAAATATTCAGCCAGCCGCGGGGCCGGCGCTGGGGCGCAGGCAGCATTATCTGAAGAGGCTTTATTTCCGACATCTCCCGCCAGGCCTGCCGTGAGGCCTGAAGATAAATGGGCTCGGGAGGGACTGTGAGCAGGATTTCGCCCTGCGCGGCTGGGGGCGAGGGCAGGGGCGCTCCGCGCATGTCCCACACGCGCGCGGGCGCGCTCTTTAAGGGCAGAGACACAGAATGCGCTTGCATATCCGCGCTCCAGAGAACAATAACGGCTTCCTCGCTCTGTCCGGCAAAAACATAAGCCCGGACGGCAGGATCGACAGGCAGCCGCCCCAGACATTTGCGTCCCTGCAAGCTCCGCGCCATTGTCTGATAGGCATGCCAGGCCAATTTTTTGCGTCCGTCCTCGGCATAGACGCCATAATCAGGCCTGCCCCAATCTTTGACGCAATACCAGAAAACGCGCTCCACGCCCAGATCTCTCCGGGCTAAAGCGCTGACATAGCTTTGCACGAGCAGCCGCGCCTGATCCTGTTCCGTAAGGCGCGATTCGCTGAGCGACCAGCCAATTTCATTGATCCAGATGGGCTTGGGCGCGTCCTTCCAGGACTGCATGACCGCGCGCAATGTTTCCAGCTTATGAAAAAGCCATCCGTCATCCAGCACACGCCCCCATTGATAAGGATGTGTCGCCATGATTTCAAAATAATCTGCGACGCCATGTTGATAGCAAAGCTCCAGAAAAGGCTGATCCACGCCGGCCATTCCGCCGAAAATAATAAAGGCCTGAGGATTTCCCGCCCCCACGCCCAGCGCCCCTGTCTTCAAAAGATCCGTATAATCCTCCATTGTGCCCTGGAAGAATCCTATGTTGGGCTCATTCCAGATTTCCCAAAAATGCACGCGCCCCGCATAGCGGGCAGCCGTCTCTTTGCAGAAATGGAAATAATCCCATAAGCGCAACGGAGGGCGCTTGTCGGCTTCGGGGACGCCCGGCGCGCGGGAGGCCCACGCCGGCGTATAGGACAAAATCGGGCAGGGCACAAGGCCTTCCTGCTCATACATCTGCAGCTCGCGATCCGCCGCTTCCCAGCGAAATACGCCGGGCAACGGCTGTGTCCGCGGCCAATCGCCTAAGGCCGTGGAGCCGCCGCCGCAGCGGCACCAGCTCGCCCCCATCCCCTGCGGCCCCACCTCCGGCCAGGGATTGCAAATCCCAAAAGGCGACTCCCACGCGTCAGGCGGCAGCGGCGGCGTCAGCAAAAAAACTGCGCCCATCAGCCAAGGCCACAGCATGAATGAATCCTCCGTTCGCTTTGTTTTTGCCGGCCATAATCTCATTGCCCCAAAGACGCCGCAAAATTATTCTGCCCACTCTTAACAGTTCCTGTTAGAGTGATATTCCCGGCTCACGCTCATGCCTTAAAAAAACAACAGCGCCCGGATGATTGGGCGTCTTTGTAGCGCTGTGCGCGCGGCGCAAAGGGAGCGCCAGTGGCAAGCCAAAAAGCGAATAGAAAAAGCGAAAAGCTCAGGCTAATTATCTTTCCAGCTGTTCGCTGCCGCCGGAATCAACAGCTAGGGAGCGGCGGCTACTCGCTCTAACTGGGCTAAATTCATCATTACTTTTTGCATAGCGGCGGCCACTTGCCTCAGAGATTCTTGCTCCACTTCTGTAAAGGCTGGCAGGGAAATAAGGCGCTTGTTGATGTCCTCAGCCACGGGGAGCGTCGGGCGAGGCGGATTTTCCGGCCTTGTCGGATCATAAAAACAGCCGCCGAGCTGGCGCCGATCCACGCTTGTAAATAGCGGCGCCGCATGTAAAAGCCCGTATGTGTAATTGCGATCCGAATAGCGATCCGCCGTTACAGGCGCGCCCTCGGCCTGCATCGCCGCCACAATCCGTTCCCGCGGCACCCGCTCCACGGCTTCCCTTGTCAGCTTGAATTTGAATTCCAGATAGGCGGCGCGTGTGGCGCCCGGCAGAGGATCAATGACTTCCAGGCCCGGACAATTCCGCAATTGCTCGTTCAGAAATTCATAATTGGCAGTGCGTTTGGCGTTAAGCTCCGGCAGGCGTTTCAGCCCGACAAGCGCCATCGCAATCGCCCAGGGATGCGCTCGATATTTCGCGCCCAGACTCATATCGCCAATCTGCCGCACGATCTCATCTGCGCCGAGTCTGGGCCGGCCAAAATGGCCCAGCACAATCATCCGATCCAGCAATTCCGGCTTGTCTGTGACGGCGATGCCTGCTTCGCCGCCGCTGACCGCCTTCGCCCCTTGCAGGCTAAAGCAGCCCACTTCTCCGAAGCTGCCGACAGGCTTGCCCTGCCATAAAGCCCCGTGGGCGTGGCTGGCGTCCTCAATCAATGCCAGATGATGGCGCCGGGCGATATCGCACAGCCGATCCATATCACACACATTGCCAAAAACATGGACAACACAGAGAGCCTTCGTGCGCGATGTGATACGGCGCTCCACATCCTCCGGATCAATCGTCAGCGATTCGGGCCGAATATCGCAAAACACAGGCGTGGCGGCACAATGAATAATGGGCGTGACAGTGGCATGCCATGTATAAGCGGGCACCAGCACTTCATCTCCGGGCCCCACGCCTACGGCAAAATAAGCGCTGTGTAAGGCCGCTGTGCCACTATTCATACACAGGGCATAACGCGAGCCTGTCATCCGGGCAAAAGCCGCTTCAAATTCGCCAATGACTCCTGAAGCATCCGTGATGCTGATAATCCCCTGCTCCAGCAGGGCATTCACTGTTGCCTTGACTTCATCGTTCACTTGTTGCCATTTTTCTTGAGGAGGCTGTGTGACAGCCCGCGGCCCGCCTAATAAAGCTAGTTGTTCCGTCATATTTTTCTCCTCGATGTGAATTTATTCCGCTTGGCCTGCCGGAAAAGCTTTTGTGTCGTCCACGCGCTTGTCATTTTATTCATTCAGCTCCAAACGCGGCTGAGCTTTTTCTTCGGAGGCTGGGGCTTGCGATGGCGCCGCGGAGGGCGCACTTTCGGCTGGAAAAGCCTCTTGCCTCTCTGCCTCGATTGAGCCGCTACTGGCTTCTGCTAAAAGCTTCTTGAAGCCCTCTTCATCCAGAGTGGGGATGCCCAATTCCTGGGCTTTGCGCAGCTTGGAGCCCGGATCGGCGCCCACTATCACATAATCCGTCTTCTTGCTTACGCTGTTAGTCACTTTCGCCCCCAGCGCCTGCAGCGCGGCAGTCGCTTGCTCCCGCGTAAAGCTTTCCAAAGCGCCTGTCAGGACAAATGTCTTGCCGGATAGAGGCAGCTTGTCGCCCACAGCGACGCCCGCCGCGGCCGCCAATTCCGCCGGCGAAGGCGGCGGCTGCGGATGAACGCCGGCCTCCAAAAGACGCTGCACGACTTCTTTATTCCGCGGCTCAGAGAAGAATTCAAACACGCTCTGGGCGATTTCAGGGCCAATGCCGGGGATCTGTTGTAGCTCTTCGGGGCGGGCATTCATCAGCGCGTGAATGTCACGGAAATGCTCCGCCAAAAGCTGCGCCACTGTGCTGCCCACGAGCGGAATGCCCAGGGCATAAATGAAGCGGGCTAATGTTGTCTCCTTGCTGCGCTCAATAGCATTCAACAAATTCTCGGCTGATTTGGGCCCCATCCGCTCCAGCTGCAACAGCTGTTCCTTTGTCAGGCTGTATAAATCATAAAGATGCTTCACAAGCCCCTGCGATACAAAAATCCGCGCCCATTTTTCTCCCAGCCCCTCTATATCCAGGGCGTCCCGCGAGGCGTAATGCTCCAGCCGGCCTTCCAGTTGCGCGGGACAATCCGCGGAGGGACAACGCGTTACAGCTTCTCCTGGGGGGCGGACAACGGGCGTGCCGCACACGGGGCAGCGCTCAGGCAATTTATACGGCACAGTTCCCGGCGGCCGTTTTTCCTTTATGACGAGCACGATTTGGGGGATGACATCCCCGGCGCGCTGCACAAGCACTGTATCCCCCACGCGGACATCCAGGCGCTCCACTTCATCCTGATTATGCAGACTGGCGCGGCTGACTGTGACGCCGCCGATGCGCACCGGCTCCAGCATGGCAATCGGCGTCAAGGCTCCTGTGCGCCCCACACTGGCAATAATATCCCGCACAACCGTCGTTTCCTGACGCGGCGGGAATTTGAACGCCACAGCCCAACGCGGGCTGCGACTGCGCGCGCCCAATTCAATTTGCAGCGCGCGATTGTTCACTTTAAACACAACGCCATCTATTTCGTAGGGCAACATGTCCCGCTGCGCTTGCAATTGAGCGTGATAAGCTAATAGCTCCTCCACATTTCGGCACAGCCGCCCCAATTCATTCACAGGCAGCCCCCAGGCGCGCAGCGCCTCCGTTAATTCTTGCTGCGTCTCAAATTCCCGTCCTTCCACAAGCCCTACATCGTAACAAAACATCGCCAGAGGCCGCGACGCCGTGATCGAGGAATCCAGTTGACGCAACGAGCCGGCGGCAGCATTGCGCGGATTGGCAAACAGCGGCTCGCCTGTTTGCTCCCGTTGCCGATTAAGCGCCTCAAAATCAGCAATGCGCATATAAACTTCTCCCCGCACTTCCAGACGCGGGGGGACAGGCTCTATATCATCTCGCAAGCGCAGCGGCACTTGTTTGATTGTCCGCACATTATCTGTCACATCCTCGCCTACAAGCCCATCGCCCCGTGTCGAGGCCACGGCCAGCACGCCGTCCAGATAGACAATTTCCACGGCGAGGCCATCAAATTTGGGCTCGGCCCAAAACTCTACGGGCTCCGTGCTGGCTCGCGCACAGCTTTCCACAAAGGAACGCAGCTCTTCTTCGGAAAAAATGCTTTGCAGGCTCATCATGGGCAGCGAATGTGTGACAGTGCCCAGCTCCTCGCGGGGCGGCGCCCCTACGCGCTGTGTCGGCGAATCCGGCGTCACTAATTCCGGATGCGCTTCCTCTAATGCCTGCAATTCCGCCATCAGCCGATCGTATTCAGCATCGCTGATTGTGGGCTGATTCAGCACATAATAACGATAATTGGCTTCATTAATCTGCTCCCGCAGCCATTCAATGCGCTGACGCACTTCTTCTATGGACATTGCGTCCGACATAGCCAATCCCTTTCTTCCCGGATTATCTCAACACGCATATTCCCTGTCTGCGGAAAAAGGAAATGAGGCAGATTGTTATAATTATATCACGAATAAAAAGTCTTTTTCAGGAGGAAATTGTGAGCGAAAAGACAATAAGCGAACGCGAACGGAAGATGGCCCAAAAATGCCTGGAATGTCCTGTGTGCCGCCGGGCTCGCCAGAAGCAACGCGGACTGGCGTTTATATTTGTCAAATTCATCGAGGGCGGCTTATGTCCGTATTGCAAAGCTTATGAGCGCGTTTATGGCAAAAAAGCCCATGAGCCTGTAAATGAAAACACGAAAGACGCCTGAAAAAGCAATTTCCACAAAGCATAGACTAAAAAAGGGCGCTGTCCTGGACCCGCAAATTTTGCTCAGAAGGACGCTCCTATCCGCTTACAGCTCCTTTTGGCTCCCTGAAAACACAGGCTTTCCTCTCTCTGTTCTTAAGCCTAAGAGCGATTAAGCAGAGCGAAAATCCGCAATCGCCACAGCAAATCCTGCGAATTGCGCCACAGTTCCGCCAAATCGGCTTCTGCCTGCCAATCTTCGTGTTGTGCTTTTTGGCTTAAAGCCTCCATCTGTCGCAGCACAACCTCAATTTTAGGCTTCAATGCGGCGCCGTCCTCCCTTGCCTCCTCCAGCAGCTGCGCCACATCCGCCTGGAGATTCGTCAGCTGCAGCTCCCGGACAGGCTGCGGACGAAAATAAAGCGCCAGCAGCCGGGCCCAATCCTCCTGCCCGTGCGCGTGCAAATAAGCCTCGGCTTCCGCGTTTGTACGGCCCGCAAAATCATAGAGAGCGAAACGAAAAGCGCCGGCTTCGGGCTTCAAATCCAGATATGTCATCACAGCATAATCGCCGATAGCCACACGGCCGCTTTGCAACGGCGTCTGTTCCAAAAGCGCCGCACACGGCCCCTCGCCCTCGCCCTTTGCCACATCAAATATGGCGTCATAATACAGGAGCCATATATCCTCTCCCGGTGCTAATTGCAATGTGGAAGGCTCTTGCTGATCGGTGCGGGGCGTTTTGACATGCCGCTCGCCGCGCCGCTGACGAGCAGCTGTAAAAAAGCTCGGATAGCAGCGCAGCCCGAGGCGCACATTTTTGATCTCCGCGCCAGGCCGGGGCTGCCATTTCAGTTGACACAGCACATGATTGGCTCCCGGAAGCAGCATCACGCGCAGCCCCACTTCTGCTTGCGGATGCGCCCAGATGACTTGAAAGCCGCCGCGCGTCCCGCTTTCCAGCACACGCATTTCCTTCAAATCCTGACGCACAACATCCTTGCCGTTGATGTCAATTGTCAAAAAGCCGCTGTGATACCAATTACATGAAGACGGCGCGGGCATGCCGAAATTGCCCTCCGAAGAGGGATGCTCGCCCTGATGCGAGGGATCCTGGCAGCCACTGTATTTGAAGCTGTACTTGTAGTGGGCATTTTGCAAGGAGACATTTCGCGTCAGGATTTGATGGCCGGGACATTCGTATGTGGAAAGTGCCACGCGGCCGCCGTCGTCATAAGCGCTGACAGTTTCGGCAGGCGCCGCCGGCTCCTCTGCGCCTCCCATCCCGCCTAACAACAGTGCGCACAAAAGCAGAATTAGCCGCCCCATTTTTGTGTCCTCTTTCGCCCCATATATTTGCCCTGGGATTGATGGCTATGTTAATTTGGCGTGATGGCTTTGTCCCCCGCGAATTTCCCTAATGTCCTTAATTCTGTAAAACATAAAGCTCACGGCAGCTTCCATGTGGCTTCCGCGCTTTGTCGGCTAAACAATTCCGTGGCGCGCAGGCGCCATACGCCCGCGGGATCATTATAGGCCACAGGCAGCTGCACTTGCGCCCGCCCCCCCTGCAAAATTTTCACATAGCGCCCCCAAAGCGGCTGCTCGTCTGTGGGCGTGAAGAGCTGGACATACACAGCGTGCTTGAGCTTCGCGGAGGCAGGCAAGGGCAGGGAGATTGTGGCTGTCACAATCTGCCCTCGGCGCGGCTGCGGCTCCTTCAATGTTATTTTTAATCCCTTGATGGGATGAGGCGTTGCCAGATAGAAATTCGGCCTGCCCCAGCGCAGCTTCGTTTCCCAGGAACGCGGCGTGCCCAGATATTTGCCGTGCCGCAAATCATACACATGATAGCTTTGGGGCAATGTAATGCGGGCCGGCACTGGCTCGCCGGCGATTGTGCCTGCTTTGGGCGCGAACCAGGCATTCCGCATTTGCCGCCACACGCCGAAAATCAGGCTCTCGCCATTGCGCCACACACGCGTTTCTGTGGCAAAGAGCGGCTCGCCTTGTGGCGAAGAGACGCCTACAGGCGGCTGTGTTTGCGCCAGGCGATACAGGGCCCCCAGCAAGGCGCGCATCTGCCGCCCCTGCTCATCCTTTTCATCCCGCATAGCAAGCAACGAAAAATTAAGCAAAATGGCTTGCCCCTGGCCCACGCGATGGGAAATGAGCACGGGCGTCTCATTAATAGAGGCCAGCGCTGTCCCGCCCTGCAGGCGAATATCCGGATCAATTTTTGTCTGCAGCTTCAGATCTAATTTTTCGTTTCCCAAATGTCCCTGAAGCGTGATTTCCGCTGTCTGGGCTTTGCCGCGGCCAATCCGCTGTATCCCAAACACATCATCCAGCAAGCCCGGCATCACTGCTTTCATATGTCCGTCAAAAATCGCGGGCCGCACATCGGCAATTAAAGTGCCGCCCTTTTGCACAAACTGGCGAATGATTTGCGCCTCTTCGGGCTTGAGGGCCTGGCACATGGGCAGACACAGGACTTTAAATTCGCTGTTTGTGAGTCTCCCTTGAGCCAGCATGTCGCTTGTCAAAAAGCGGGCATCCTGTCCCAATTCGTATGTCATTTGCAGCCAGGCTTCTGTCGCCTGCTGGGGCTGCTGATATGTGGCGCTGTCCTCAACGCCGCCAGAAAGCGCCGAAGGGAGCGAATAGAGGATCCCGATGCCGCTATGAATCCATTGCGAATGGAGCAACAAATCGCCCAGGCCCTCGCGCACAGGCTTCATTTCCTGCAAGAAATCGGCTGTGCAGGGGAAATAATCGATCGTGGGCGACAAAACGCCGCGAAAGGAGCCGATGCCATCCCACATCCAGTACCAGCAACTATCCAGCCCCTTCATAATCATCCTCCAGGCGGCATCGGACAGCGCATCGCCTGTCTTGGAATAGCCCATCCAGTTGGAACGTATCAGCTCGCGTGGCGCCCGGGAACGGATAATGTCATCTCCAATGCTGGGATAGGGCCCATAAAAGCCAATATGACTCAATATGGCATCATAATCATCGCCAAAGCCTCCTGTCCCTTCAAAGCCTGTAATCGCTTGCGGATCCAGCTGTTTATAGGCCTCCGCAAAACGATGCGCAAAACGAGCCAAATTATAGCGGGCAAAGGCTTCGCGATCGTACCAGCGCGGCGGGCATGTCTTTTTAGCCTGCACTTCCATATTATCCTGATGCGAAAGCAAATCCACTTCCTCAAAAGATTTATAATTTTCGCCCCAGGAAGCGTTCAGCTTGTCAATTGTGCCATATTGTTGCTTGAGCCATTGCCGATAGGCCGCCAAACATGAAGGATGCACACAGCAGCCCTTTGTCACGCCTTCATCGCCCAGCGAATATACAAACACGCCTTGCTTGCGCAAATTAATCTGATTATTCACAATTTTTTGCACATATTGCGTCACTGCCGGCTCATGATTCCAGCAGACGGGCTTCATATAGCCATTTTCATCTTTGGGATCCAGAATGCGCGTGCTATACGGCACAAGGGATGTATCACAGGCGCGCAACACAGAGGGCTGCTCGCGCGGCGTTTCGCCCATACTGCCAATAAGGCAGATGTTGTAGCCGACTTCTTGCAGCTGCTTCCAAGCATAATAGCCCAAAACATCGTTGGGCCCATCCCACATCACAAAATTGAATTGTCCCTGCCGGCGCTTGGGGACTGTGTATTCGGCTGTCTTGATTTCTACATCCCCGCCTTCATCCTGTAAAGCCGCTTCAGCCCGCATCAAAATTGTATCAAAGGGGCTTGCGATAATCCGGAAAGGATATTCGTTCTGTTGCGCCTGGCGCTTCAATTCCTGCAGCCCCAATATGCGGCCATACGAATCGCGCAGCCTCAGCAGCAAACGGGCGCGCGGGGGCATTGTCCCCCGTGTCCGGACAACGCCTGCAATCTGCTCGCCTGGCTCCGCATAATCCCTGTCCAGACTGACGCTTTCCACGCCGTAGGGGCTTTCCACAGATAGCAATTTAGCTCCGGCTGCTTCGACGCCCGCTTTGCTTTTTACAATCACATGGAGATAATAATCTCCAGCACGCAGCCGCGGCAAAATCACAGGCACAGATATTGTGCTGTTTTCCGGCAAAGCCAGCGCTTTTTGTTCCAGAGGAATATCTAATCCATCTTCCGCGCGGCGCAGACTCAGCCGCATTGTCGCGGCCATCGCTCGTTTGCTGTTCACTATCACAGAGCCTGCCGGCGCTTTGTCCTGTCGCTTAATCTGCACATTCTCCGGGGACAATATTTGCCCCAGGGCTACAGCGCTTTCTTTTCCTGCGGCCCACAAAACTGCTCGCCCCACAATGAGCATCCGATAATCGTATTCCGCCAGATTGCGCCAGGAAAAGGGCCGGAACGGACTCAGAGCATGCGCCTGATAATTTAGCCATACGCCCCGCCCTTTGCCTAGCCTGTAGGCTGTAATATAATCGCCTGGCAGCATCCATTCGCCCTCTTTGGCGCCCGGCAATACGGGCAGGCCTTGGAGCAACGATTCAGGCGTGGGCTGAATCTGTCTCTTGGGCGCCAGATATTCATTCCCAGGCCCAATGCAAACAAGCCCTGTGCCCGCCACCACTTGCTTCAAAATTTCATATTGCATTTTTGTGGGCAATTTATCCAGCCCAAAGCCGGCAATCACAATAACATCGTGCGGCTTGCCGAGCAGCCGTTCAGCGCGATCTTCCCCCAGCTTGCCGCCGTGAAAGCTCCATTTGCCGCCTGCGCTATCCACAATGGCGCCTTCCGGCTGAATATCAAAGCGTTGACAGAGCTCCACAACTTCGCGATAGCGCGTGCCGCATTCTGTCCAATCCGGCCCATAATGGCCCCCAAAGACAAAAAACAGCCCTCGTACAACGCCTTGCGCACTGGGCTGCCCCCAATCTACATGAGGCGTGACAACGCGGCTATTTAAGGAAAGATCTTCTTCCAGCTCTTCGGCCGTCGTGTCGGCCTTCACAACGCTCCCAATCCCTGCCAGAAGCGCTAATAAGCCCCAAAAAAGCCTTATTTTGTGCATAACAAGCCCTCCCCTGCCGATTGAATCTTGTTTTAATTTTTGTCATTTGATATTTGCTTTCCTTCTTGGGCAAATTTTCTTTTTATTTTTAAAGAAAATAAAGAAAACATTTGGAAAGCAAAAACATTCAATTTATAATAATGCTACAGATTTTGCAGGAGGATATTAAATGGATCGGCGACGCTTCCTGAGGGATACAATTTTAGCTGGCTTGGGCTTGGGCCTAGCCGCTTGTCGTGCGCCTCAGACGACAGCTGCGCCTTCCGTGGCGCAGGCGCCGACAAATGCTCCGCTGCCCCGCAGCCAGGAGGGCTCTCCTGCTACGGACGCCAAAATTGGCAAAAATCGCTGGCAAGCAGGACCTGTTAATGACATCCATATGGCTGTGGCGAAGGGCAAATCCCCGCGCGAGCTTGTCACAGCGGCTCTGGCGGCTTTTAGCGGGATGAGCGCCTTTGTCCGTCCTAATGATCGTGTTGTGATTAAGCCCAATTTAGCCTGGAGCCGAACGCCTGAGCAAGCAGCCTGCACTAATCCCGAAATTTTGCAGGCCGTCATTGAGGCCTGCAAACAAGCGGGCGCCCAAGAAATTATTGTGGCGGATCATACATGCGATGCGGCCAATATATCTTTTGACATGAGCGGCGCCAAAGCGATTTGTGCAGCGCTGAACGTGGAGCTTGTGGATTGGGCAAGCCCGCAACTATATCGCGATGTCTCCTTGCCCCACGCCCAAAATTTTCAGGCCGAACAAATCCCCGCGGATCTTTTAGATTGTGATGTGTACATTAATCTGCCCATCCTCAAGCATCATGGCTCCAGCATTGTGACAATTGCGATGAAAAATCAAATGGGCTGTGTGCTGGATCGGGGAAAATATCATGCGCGGGGCTCCGCCGGCGGACGGAATAATTTACATCGCAATATCGCTGATCTGGCTTATGCCTTGCGGCCCACGCTCAATATTGTCGATGCAGTGCGCGTGTTGAAAACAAATGGCCCCAAAGGGCCTGGCGTTGTCGAAAAGCTGGACACGCTTATTGTCAGCCCTGACATTGTGGCCGTTGATGCTTACGCCGCCAAGCTGCTTGGCCATGATCCGCTGAGCATCCCACATATCGCCATGGCGGCGGAAGCGGGCCTGGGGGAGGCTAATTTAAACAAGCTGCTCATAAAGGAAGTTTAGACTCGCTTTTTGGGCTTATTTTTAAAAAACAAAAAATATCAATCCCTTATTCATCATTATCCTTCATCAGCCCAGATCTCAAACGCTTAAGCTTCCAAAGCAAAAAGCGATATAGCTTGTTATCTTGGGCTTTCGATATCTGCTGACAGGCTCTTGATAAGCGCTTCCTCTAATTCCTTTGCCTGGCGATCCCAGGAAAAGCGCCTGGAGGCGTGATGGGCCGCAACGCTCATGCGCCGTCGCAATTCTGGATTACGTGCCAGAAGATTGAGCCGCGCCGCAATTTCAGACGGCTCATGGGAAATCAAAAAGCCGCTGACTCCATCCTCAATGAGTCTTTCCGCCACGCCCACTGGCGTCATCAAGACAGGCAAGCCACACGCTGCCGCTTCGACAGCCACAAGCCCAAATCCCTCTATATGACTGGGAAAGACAAAAACATCAGCCGCGTGATAATAATCCCAGGGCCTAGGCGTAGGCGGCAGAAAATGAAGCCGCTGTGCGACGCCTAATTTCTCTGCCAGGCGTTGCAAAGCGTGGGGCTCGTCACGTCCCGCCACACACAAATGCACATTCGCGTCAGCATAACACAAAGCCTCTACGCAATAAGATACGCCCTTTTCCAGCCATCTTCCCCCCAGAAAAAGCGCCAGCATATCCTCTTCCCGCATTCCGAGCTGTTGACGAATGTGTTGTCGTGAGGGCGCTTGGAGATGCGGATGAAATACATTGTGATCCACGCCATTTTCGCAGACGATGATGGCTTCCCGCGGCACATCATGATATTGGCTTAAAAGCTCTGCCAGCTTGTGCGAGACAGCGATTAATTTTCCGTTTTGACAACGCTTCACTGCGCGCCCTTCCAGCCGGGCCACAAGATAGAACCATAAGCCCTGTATAAGCTTTTTCCATAGGGGCGGAGGCTGCATGCGCCAATAAAGCTTTCGCGTGAGCTCCCAGCGCCGCGCCAGGCAATCATGCACGAGCGCATGCGTTTGATGCACGGCATTGCCGCCTTGAGAGAGCACAATATCATATTGACGCGGGCGCACCGCCAGCCATGAGGCAGCAATTATCCACAGCGAACGCACGATAAAATAACGAAGCGGCGGAGGAAAGAGATGATGCACAATGACATTGGAGGGAATATCTGTGGCGCTAAAGCAAAACAAATGAATTTCGTGTCGCCAGGCCAAACGCGACACAAGCTCGGCAATGACGCGTTCCTGCCCGCCTGTACGATTCACATCTTCCACAATGATGGCTATTTTCATTGTCAAGAAAAGCTCAGAAGCATTGCCAAATTTCTTCGGCGGCATATCGGCAGGCCGTGGCTACGCCAGCCAGGCTGCCGGATAAACATGCTTTCATCAGATGGATTGTTTGCCGCGGCGTGTGCCAGCCTACAAAAATGCCTGACAGTAAGCCCGGCTGGCGTCTTGTCCCTATCAATAATTGAAAAGCAGCCGCCAGCGGCTTGCATAGCCAGGGCAAATGCTTGAGCAGCACATACATCCGATCATGAGCATCCAGATAAGCTAATTTGGGATCGCTGCTGTCGCGGCCTCCCGGCCCCTCCAGCCGGGGAGCCGGATAATGATCGACAATCGCCAAAGGATCATAAATAAGCCAATAGCCTTGTTTGCGCACTCGCAAAGAAATCTCCGTATCATTGAAATGCGGCCCACGAATCCGTTCATCAAAAGCCGATAACAACACACGGCGAAACGACATGTTTGCGCCTTTTAGATGCGTCACAACGCGCGGCTGGGGCGTTGTGGGACAATGATGATTCCCAATAATGCGGCCATAACATGTAATGACGCCCACAGCTTTTGCAAAAGGCGCCTCTGGGGCCTCGGGCCCGCCCACAACATCGCGTCCGCCCACGCCCCCCACGCGGGGATTGGCATAATGTGAGAGCAAGCGAAAGAGCCAATCCGTGCGTGGCACGCAATCATCGTCCAAAAAGCTGACAATATCTCCTCTTGCCAGAGGCAGCCCCGCATTAATAGCGGCAATTTGTCCGGGGCGGCTGACATACGCCGTTTGCACAGAAGGAAATCCTTTGGCCACAGCTTGCGTTTCGATATCGTGATCGCGGCAGATCACAATAATCTCATCCGGAGGCCGCTCCATCTGGAAAAGCCCGGCCAAACAGCGCTGCAAACTTTGTGGCCGGCCATAACTGGGGATGAGCGTTGTCACGCGCAAATCAGACATTTTTGCCTGCCCTGCGGCTAATTTAAGACGAAGGAGATATGTGGGCATGCTTAAGGCTTCTTCGCAGGCGCCAAAAGTCGCTGCAAATATCTTCCCGTATACGATGCCTTTATTTGAGCGATTTGTTCGGGGGGCCCCTCAGCCACTATCCTTCCTCCTCCCTCCCCGCCTTCCGGCCCCAAATCTATAATCCAATCTGCTGTTTTGATGACATCTAAATTGTGTTCAATGACAATGACAGTGTTGCCCGCCTCCACTAGCCGCTCCAGCACGCCCAAAAGCTTCTCCACATCCGCAAAATGCAGGCCCGTCGTGGGCTCATCCAGCACATACAGTGTGCGGCCTGTGCCCACGCGCGCTAATTCACGCGCTAATTTCAATCGCTGCGCCTCGCCGCCTGACAATGTCGTGGCGGATTGCCCCAGCTTTATGTAATCCAGTCCGACATCCCGCAACATCCGCAAAATCCGCGCTATCGACGGCACATTTTCAAAATGTTCCAGCGCTTCGGCAACTGTCATGTCCAAAACTTCCGCAATGTTCTTGCCTTTATAGCGGATTTGCAATGTCTCACGATTATAGCGTGTGCCGCCGCACTGCTCGCAGGGGATATACACAGGCGGCAGAAAATGCATTTCCACGCGCACAGTGCCTTCGCCCTGACACAGCTCACAGCGGCCGCCGCGGACATTGAAGCTAAAACGGCTGGCTTTATAGCCGCGGATTTGGGCTTCAGGCGTAGCCGCAAAAAGCTCCCGAATAGGGCCAAAGACCTGTACATATGTGGCCGGATTAGAGCGCGGCGTTCGGCCAATGGGGCTTTGATCAATATTAATAATTTTGTCCAGATATTCCACGCCTTTTATGGCCTCATGTTTTCCGGGCAGCTCCTGGCTGCGATGCAGCCGCCGGCGCAGCGCCTTATACAGAACATCATGCACAAGCGTGCTCTTGCCGCTGCCCGAAACCCCTGTGATGCATACGAATAGCCCCAGCGGAATTTTCACATCAATATGCTGCAAATTATGTTCGCAGGCGCCTTTAATTTCCAGATAAGGGCCTTTCGGCTTGCGGCGATATGTGGGCACAGCAATGGCGCGTGTGCCATTCAGATATTGCCCTGTGAGCGAAGCAGGCGCCTGGAGCATCCCCTGCACATCCCCCGCATAGACAATCTGCCCGCCCTGAATGCCAGCTCCCGGGCCAAATTCCACGACATAATCGGCCCGCCGAATTGTCATTTCATCATGTTCCACAACAATAAGCGTATTGCCCAAATCGCGTAAACGAAAAAGCGTCTCCAGCAATTTTTCCTGATCCCGGGGATGCAGGCCAATGCTGGGCTCATCCAGAATGTAAATAACGCCGGCCAGGCCTGAGCCAATTTGTGTGGCGAGGCGGATCCGTTGTGCTTCGCCGCCAGACAGTGTCGCTGCCGCCCGATCCAGGCTGATGTAGCCCAGCCCTACATCCTGCATAAATTGCAGTCGCGCCACGATCTCTTTTAGGGCCGCCTCCGCAATTAGGCTTTGCCGCGCTGACAAAGCTATCTGTTGAAAAAAACGCAACGCAGATGACACATTTAGCCGTGTCAATTCGGCGATGTTTTTCCCGGCAAATGTCACAGCTAATGCTTCCGGACGCAAACGCGCGCCTTCACAATCCGGACAGGGCAATTCGGCCACATAGCGCTCCAGATATTGCCGCTCATTTTCCGATTCGCTTGTGTGATAGCGTCGTCGACTCGCGCTGACAAGCCCGGCAAAAGGCTTTTTGTATGTAATGGTGCGTCCCTGCACTGTTTCGTATGTAAAAGTGATTTTTTCGTCGTCTGAGCCAAACAAAATCACTTCCTGGATATGGCGCGGCAATTCCTGCCAGGGCGTATCCAAATCAAATTGATAATGTCGGGCCAGATCCGTCAATATCTGGCGCAGCCGGCCGCTTTTGACATCGCCATAAGGCTCTAAAGCGCCCTGTAAAATGGATTTCGTCGGATCGGCGATGAAACGATTGGGATCCATATCGCGAATGTAGCCCAGGCCGCTACATGTAGGACACATTCCCTGCGGATTGTTGAACGAAAATAGCTGGGGCGTTAATTCCCCTATCGGCGTGCTGCATTGGGGACAGGCATAATGCGTGGAATAACGCTGCTCGTCGCCTTCTTCTGCGGCCACAATCACAAAGCCGCCGCTGAAGGCTAACGCTGTTTCCACAGAATCGGCCAGCCGCGCCCGTGTGCCTGCACGCAATGTAATGCGATCCACAACAACTTCTAAAGCATGCTCCTCATCGCCCAAATCAAGAGGCTGATCTAAAGAAACAATTTCCCCGTCCAAACGGATGCGCGCAAAGCCTGCCCGTCGAATTTCCTTTAAAATTTGCATCCACGATTCGCCGGGCGCGCGCTTAACTGGCGCCAAAATGAGCACGAGCGTGTTTTCGCCAAACGCCATTATTTTGTCCACAATCATTTGGGGCGTATAAGCAAAGACAGGAAGGCCACATTTGTAGCAATGCGGCTCCCCGGCACGGGCGAATAACACGCGCAGATAATCATAAATTTCGCTGAGCGTGGCGACTGTGGAACGAGGATTGGCGCTGGCGCTGCGTTGATCTATGGCAATGGCGGGCGACAGCCCTTCGATATGATCTACAGCCGGCCGTTGCATCATCCCTAAGAGCTGGCGCGCATGTGCCGATAGCGACTCCACATATCTTCGCTGGCCCTCCGCATAAATGGTATCAAACGCCAGCGACGATTTGCCCGAGCCGCTGACGCCGCAAAAAACAATTAATTTGTGGCGCGGCAGCTCTAAAGTCAAATCACGCAGATTATGTTCTCGCGCGCCGTAAATGCGAATCCAATCGTCAGACATAGCATTCTAGTATAGCACTTTAGGGCTTCGCTCGACAATGAGAGGCTTATATCCTAGATGGGGAGACAGAATTATCACTAGTCGGAGAAATACAAATAACAATTTAATCAGCATATTTTAGGGATATGGAAATCTCCTGCGTATGATTTCTCAAAACGCTTAATCCGCCTCAGATTGCATATCGCGTGTACATTCTTCAATCACATCGCGGGGAATCAGGCGCCAGGCGCCCCAGATAATTAAAGGCACAATCAGCAAATCGTCCAGCGCTCCCAAAATGGGAATACAATCTGGAATGACATCAAAGGGGAGCATTATGTAGCCTATAGCTGCCGCCAATAGCCATTTCGCCACGCGGGGCGTGCGCGGATGCCGCGCCACAAGCTGATATAAGCGTATGTGCTGTTTACAGTGCTTGCTGAAGCGTTGCCATCTTTTAAGCATTGTGCTTGCTGATTTCCCTGGCCATTATTGTTCCCGGAGATTTCTTCCTCACATCTTCTTTTCATATCACACGGAAAAGCTTCCCAGAGGATTTTGCTTAATCTAAGGGCACAAGTTGCAAAAGATCAAAATGAGCGCTTCCCGCGCTGAGCAAGCGCAGCACTGGACTCATTCGATTTTTGGCTTTGTCGGAAGCCGTGAATTCCATCCGATATTCACGCCATTGTGTTGTGAGCTCATGTGTGCCTTGTTCAAGCGTAATGCTGTCTATTGTCAGCCGGAATTTCTGCCCTTCTTGCGCGCCCTTTGCCCATACAGAAAGCGCATATTTTTGCCCCGGCGTCAATTTCACAGGGAAAGGCTGAACGGCTAAGCCCTTGCCTTCTACAGGCGTGTGCAGGCGCAGCGATTGCCGCCCATGTACGGCTGTGCGGGGATCCACGAACCATGTAGCCGCCTTATCAGCGCCATAATAGGATAAATAGCTGCCATCGGGCGTTCCGACATTGGCCGCCTCCTCAAAGCTCGGATTGACGATTAAATTCTTTGGATGCAGCCGGGCTATATCTGCAGGCGGCGCTTCTATCTGGAGTCGATACGCGCGCGTCCCCATCCCTTCAATGAAATCTGTGAGCCTCCCTTGCCGGACAGCCGCTGTACGATTTTCAAACAGCACTTCCGCCTGTCCTGTCCAATTTGTGGGCAACTTTAATTCGAGCGTCCCTGGCTGTTTCGTTACATTGGCCACGAGCACTGTCAGCGCGCCTCTTTCCTTAAAACACGCTGCGTGGATTTCTGGCGGCAAGGCGTCTGGCAGCATGAGGCGCTCTCCGGCCAAAGCGGGCGTCAATTGCGCCAGCTCCAGCATAAGCCGCCGACATTCGCTCCACAAATCTGGCGATGTCGGATTGCCTGCTGGCACACGGCGAATAAAATATTGTATCCCTGTCGCCCCATAAATGAGCGCAAGATATGTCATCACGCGCTCTTCTTGCCGCGACGGCTCACGCCTCCAGGCTTCGCCTCCCCCAAAAGCCTGCGGCACAACCCATAAAGGCAACATCTCCCCCAAATCCTGATTAATGCGTTCGCAATATTCTTTAACGCGTGTCACAGAGCTGTGGGGGATCGGATAGGGATCCGTCATACAGATGTCCATCGCCCGCGCATAACGGGCCGCTGCGCTTGGAATGCAAAACACAATCGTCACAGGATGCCAGGGATCCCATTCCTTTATCTTATTATAAGCCAGCTCGCAATCTTGAGGGCTGGCAGAGCCCAGCTCGGGCTCGTCCGCCAGATAATAGGCGAGCAAGGCTGGATGATTCCGGAAAGCCTCAATCTCCTCTTTCAGCGCCTGCCATTTTTCTTCTGTATGCGGCGGCCGCGCTATGCCATTGAGGCACAAATGCACTTTGAGCCCGACTTGCGCACAGCGATCCATCATTCGCTGCACTCGCTCTCGATATTCGGGCCTGCTTCTTTCGGCGAAATTAACGCTCAGATAGGGAGCAATCGTGTTAAAGCCAAATACGGGCTCTGTTTCTATCACATCATCCACAGAATTCAAATCTGTGTAACACGATTGCGGGCAAAACGGCAGCCCCTCTACGAGCAATGTGCGGCTCCGATTGTCAATAACAACAGCATTGGCAGGCGCGGGCGCTTTCGCCAGCCACAGCACACAGGAAGCGTTTCCAATTCGTTGCCCCTGCCTCAGCAATGTCAATTTCAAGGGAACACGCCCCAGGGGCAGCTGCGCTGGATCCAACGGAATTGGGGCCTCAGCTCCGGCACTGATTGGCCCCTGATATAAACTTCCGCCTCCTTCCTTTTCTACGCGTAGCATCAAGCTGTCGCCCGCTTTGGGATCTGCCCATACGAGCAAAGCCGCCTTGTCTTGGGGCGTGAGCGGCACGCGATTGGCTTTTGCCACAAGCAAGCGCGGAATTGTGATATTAAAAGCGGGCGATTCATAAAGAACATTTGCGCCCGCCTTCAGCGTGAAGCCCAGGCTATGTACGCCGGGCTCTAGTGCTGATACAGCCAGCCGCACAGATTGCGGCTGCGGACGCAACTGAACATCTGCTTGCGCCTGCGCGGCGCCAGCTTGCCGCGCTCCCCCCCACAAAATTGTGATATTCTGAGGCCCTTCCTCGCCCACACGACGCACTTGCATATTCAATTCCGCTGTGTCGCTTGTCGGCTGCAATGGCAATTGCACGCGTGAGATTTCCACGCCCTGGATAACAAAGGGCTGTGGCGCATAGCGAAATTCCACGGCCCAGCTTTGTTCCTGGCCGCGGGGCAGCGGGCCGTCACGCCCAAGCCAGAAATGCTGCCGCTCTTTGTAATCATAGAGCGTCAAGCCCGCTGTGGCTTTAAAAGCTAAACGGCCTGACAAGAAAGAAAATTCCGCTTCTGTCGCCTCCACGAAAGGATTGCTTTGTCCCGCAAACTGCAGAGGAATCACGCCGCGGCGCTCGCCGCCAGGGCCCTTCGCTGTCCAGCTTCCTCCCACAAAAAGGGGCGTGGGCCGCGCGGCACACACTTCGTAATTCATCGGCGCATCCCAGCCAAGCTGCCGAAATGTGTAGCGCAACACATAGCGATCTTCAGGCCCTGCTTCTATTGTCTGCCGCCACGGCAGCTTGGGATCGGCGCTCACAACTGTAAGGATGTGCTGACGGCCTTTTTTCTCCAGGCTGGCCCTGATGTGCTCCACGCCCGCGGCATAGCTCCAGGCCCAGCCCGGCGGATAAGCGACAACGGGCGAGACAGGCAATGTCAGCAAGAGCTGTCCCTCAGCAGAAACTTCCAGGCCTGTTGTGGCGTCCCAGCGTAGCGTCAGATGCGGCAACACAATCTCATATTTCGTCTGCGCTTCCGCCAGCATTATTCCTGCTCCCCAAAACACTAGAATAAGCCCCATGACGCAGCGCATAGCGGGCCTCCTTATTTTGATCATTTACGCGATTAAGGCCAATTTGTCGTATCTATCCTATATCTTTGGTCTCTTCGCGATCACAGCTAAAGCTGGCGTGCGCTCCAGCGAATCATATTGAGCAGGAGGCTTTTCTCATGTTCTGTGGGCGGACAATCAGAATCGTCTGCGGCGCTAAAGGCCATTCCCAGCCCACATAGCACAGCTCGCCCTTTGCCATATTCTCCACACACAATGACAGGCTTGCCCTCCTGTGTTGTGCCGACAATCGTCCCCTCTGGCCCAGGCTCCAGCACAATTACATCATAATAGCTTTGTTTTAAAGGCTGATTGACAGGCAGGCCAGCTGCCAGGGGATGCCCCGCTTTCATCAGCCATTCCGCCACGCGGATGTGCTCTACGCCCCGGCCAATTTGTGGCAGCAGCGCTGGACAATTCCGATAGCCCACAGCGTCATGTGTGGCGATGAGGCCTCCTCCGCGTTCTACAAAACGGGCGGCTGCTTTAGCCGCCGCTTCCGAAAGCGCGGAGCCAGCGCGAGGCTGTGTCACAATAAGCACATGACAATCCTGTACATTCTTGTCATTGATCAGCCATACGGGCTGCGCCTCCCAGCCCTCCTGTCCGCGCAAGGCTTGTCCCAGGCTTTCTGAGCCGTATCCGCCTTGCAGCACGCCGATATGCAGCCCCTGTGTCTGAAATTTTGGCCCCCCATAACGGGCCTTCTCTGTGTCAGACATGGGCAACAAGGGCGGCTGTTCAATTGGCTCATCCGGCTGCCGCACTTTCCATAAATGCACATTTCCCTGACAGCCGCGGCGTTCCGGGGGCTTGTCGCTGGAGCGTGTGCCCTGAATATCGGCCACAAGAAAATAACGCGCGTGCGGATGATATTCCGTCAGCTTCAGCACATACACAGGCTCCCGCGGCGAATAGCCAATTATGCTCGTATGTGTGTCTTCCGCTATTTTTGTCAGCATTTCGAGTGTGAGCGCGGAAGCTTCCGGAAAACGGGAATCTGCTGTCCCAGCAGATTGTTCCGCCTTTATTGTTGTTAAAGCCACAGAATAGCCCGTAATGCCAAAATAGCCGCGCTCATGTGACAATTCCACACGATATTCGCCGGGCCCAAAGATATAATCCGTAACTTCCCATATTTTTGTGATCCGCTCTTTTGTTTCAAAATCTTCGTCCTTCCAGCCTCCCACGCGCTTGCGGATGTAGGGCCAGAGAGGATTTCGTACGCCAAAAGGCTTTAAAGACTCGCTGACAGTCGCCACTGTCGCATCCGTCACATCCAATGTATCATTGAATCGTCCGCCAATAGCGCGCCCTGGCAAGCAGGCCTGGGCCCATGCCCTCAAGCCTGCTTTGACATCCTCCCCGGCGAGCGCCAAAGCCAGCAAATTATCCTGCAGCTTTTGCCTTTCCGCATCTGTGGGCGGCTTATCCGCTGTGATTTGCTGCGCAATCCGCTGTAACAAATCCAACATTTTCACATAGCCCCATACAGCTTGCGTCTCAGCGATTAAATCAGGCGCCTGCAACTCCTGGGCTAAACGAGCGGCTTTCTCACAGGCGCGCAGGCTCTGTTGTAGCTTTTCTTCGCTTTCAAAATAGCGATACATCCCTTTGCCCAATACAGGCTTTTGGCGATTTTTTATCATATTGCCCGCTTCGCCAAAGAAAGCGCTGTACGGAATGCGCGAGCCATACACATCCCAGCTTACATCGCCCAAAGTCAGCGCCCATTCTGCGGCTTTTTGCGGCGCCGAAAGGCCGCGGCGCGTCGCCCAGGCCAATGCAAATTCGCGTTCCGTGCGGCCATGCGCGTTCCAGCTCCATTCAGCGGCTGCCTCCACATTGAAGGGCCACAGCCGCATATTCGGCGTCATATAGCCACACAGACATGTCAGGCCCTTGTCGACAAATTCCGTCATCCGGAATTTCACGAATTGCGGGGAGCTGAAGGGACAGACAATCCGCCAGGAAGCTGTTAATTGCGGATATACGCCCAGCCAGCGTCCCTTTTTGACATATTCTTCCAGAAGCGGATAAATCATTGGCTCCCGGGAGGAATCGTATGTGAGCCCGCCATGATAATATGTGACATTCACATCAGGCGGAATTTCTGCCAGCACTTTGTCATTGTCCTTATAGCTGCCCTGTGTCAGCAAAATGCGCAGCTTCAGCCGGGGATTGATTTGACGGGCGGCGCGCCAGGCGGCAATACAGGCACGCGTCTCCAGAACGAATTGATTGCTCTTCTGACATTGCTCACAGGCGCAATAGCCCGGATCCTCGCTCAGCCAGATACATATGTCCGTGATCTCGGGATTACGCGCTAATTCTGTCGCCCAATCCGAAAGCAGCTTCGTGGCGAGCGGCTGGGAAAAGCATACAGCCTGCAAAGATTCTGATAGCTTTGCTTTAGGCCCCACGCCCCGCAGTTGCGGATAGCGACTGAAAATCCCGGAGCCATGCAGCTGATCCAGATGTGTAATGATAGGCACAACTTTGAGCGCGTGCTTACGCCCTTTAGTCACAAGATCTGCCTCAAAGCTGGCTGTGCCATTGCCAGCTTCATCAATTTTCAATGTCGCGTGTGTTTCAATGAGATTCATCTTTAAGGAGGCCATCCATTCCAGCTCTGGAATGGCATAGCCGCCCCACACGCCGCGTTCGGCCAAATCAGGCCAATCTACAATTCGCACAAGAGGCACAAGCAAGGCCGCTCGGGAAGCCGATTGCGGGCTCGCGGCCTGTTTTGTCGCTAAATGACGGACTGCTTCCAGAAGCTGGCTCATTGTCACAGCGCCATAATACAGTCCCTGTGGCGCCAGGGCTGTAATCAGTAGACGGCTTCGGCCTTCGGGCACAATGCAATAGGCTTGTTCTGCGTTTCGTTTGTGACAAAGGGCAGCAGCTTCGGGGATTTTGCGCCCTCTAAATTGGCCCGCAGGATTGCATAAGCCGAGGACAATTTCCAGTTTCGGCTTCGTCGTTGAAGATGTTCGGGCAGGCGGCGCGGCCGCCTCGCCTGTCGTTTGTGCCATTTGTTCGCCAAACAAAGCCTTTTCTATTTCTTGCGCCGCTTGCTGCTCAATGTCTGTCGCATTTGCAGAAAGCCGCACTACAATGTCCTGAGCTGTTAAACGCAGCGTGCCTTCTATACGGATTTGTTTCGGCAAGGGCACAAGATAATTGAGCCAATTTTCATTTACAGGGGAAGAAGCACAATAGACAGAGCTGACGGAGCCCAGCAAACACAGGAGAGCAAGGGCCGCTTTCATTGTTTTCTCTCCTTGAGGGGAAAAAGATTATCATAAGCTATTGCAGCAAGATTATTTCTCGTTTAAGAGGCTTTTCCCTGCCGTCTATGCTGTGTGTCTTTTTTGAACAAAAAGCGCCCGGCAGAGAGCCGAGCGCTTCATAACAATGCCACATATATGCTTATTGGCAACAAAATCTTTTCTTTTTAATACATTTTCAATGCATTGTTTGCCCGCCGTCTACATTCAGCGCCTGCCCTGTAATGTAGGAGCTTTCATCCAGACACAAGAAAATCAGGGCATTGGCGACATCCTCGTATGTGCAGCCGCGCTTGAGGGGCACTTGTTCCAGATATTTTTGGCGCACTTGTTCCACTGTCAGATTCCAGCGCTTGGCGTATTGCTCATACAGGCTGTCGCGCCAAAGCGGCGAATCCAGCAAATTCCCGGGACAAATCGCATTAACGCGAATATTATGTTCCGCCAGCTCCAGCGCCAAGCTCTGTGTGAGGCCGATGCCGCCAAATTTGCTGGCCGCATAAGCGCTGTTTTTGCTGCTGCCTCGTTTGCCCGATTTGCTGTTAATCTGGATAATCACGCCCGATTTTTGCGGGATCATCATCCGCGCCGCATATTTGGCGACAATCATATATCCCACAAGATTGACATCCACAACACGCCGCCATTTTTCTACTTCAAATTCCGTTATCTCGCCAGCGATTAATATGCCGGCATTGCTGACGCAAATATCCAGCCGCCCAAACTCCTTCTGAATTTGGGCAAAAGCGGAAGCCACATCCTCTTCTTTTGTAATATCACAGGCTATGCCAAGCGTCCGGACGCCGTAGCTTTCTTTCAGGCGCTCCGCCACCTTGAGGGCGCCTTCGCCGTTTAAATCAAGGACGGCTACATGAGCGCCCTCCTGTGCCAGCCGCTCGCATAACGCTTCGCCCAGGCCCTGGGCGCCGCCTGTCACAAGCGAAAATTTTCCCGCTAAACGTGGCTCACACATCGTCGCTTCCCTCGTTGTCTCTTCCTTAAGGAATTTAATTCTTTCATCTCTTGTTTCATGTGTGCCTATCATTGGCGTTTTTACAAATAGCGTTCAAGCAGCTCTTTTTCCGCTTCCCGCGTCCATGTATAATCAGGGCCCAAATGCGCCGCTACTTCCGGCATTCGTTCATGGAGCTCGGGCAGGGGCGTTAAGGGGAGCCCCTCAATATGCGGATAGATGACAATTTTCCCGGGCAGGGCGCTGTCACTGACGGCTTGCAGGCCCTCTTTGACAGCTTCAATGCCCCCGATGGCGGCCACAGCCATATTCGGCGACAGCTCGCCCCGCTCCGCTAAAGACAGCGTCATTTGCAAATCCTCAATAGAGGAGCCGCTGGAGCCAAAATAGCGGACATTATAGCGTATGATGCGATCCACATCCATCTGCGCCATTGTCCCCCGCGCCACGCCCGCAAAGATGTTGAACACGCCGCGCCGTCCTAAAAAGCGGCTGCATTGGCTGATCACAGCCGGAACAGGCACGAGGCAGACAACATCATCAAAGCCTTCGGGGGCGATTTTCCATAGCTCTGCCTCAAATTGTTCCCCGAGCTCTTGAGGATTGAGCAAAACAAGCTGACAGCCGCGGCGCGCGGCGGCCTCTGCAAAGCGAACAGGCAAACGGCTTAGCCGTTGGCTGTCAATGTCCGTGCAGACAATGAGCCGCGGCCCGTCGGGCGCTTCCACAGCCATCTGCACATGCATCTGGCCCATAGGCCCTCCGGCGCCGCAAATCCAGCACAGCCCGTCAGGCTGCCATTTCAAGGGACGGGGCGCCGAATAGCCCCCCAGCGGGCGTCCCGGCCCTGTCGCCACAAATTGCAGCGCATCATAATGAATGCGGCCCACATCCAGCTCCACAAGCCGTTGCAATCCTTTTTCGCTGACAATTGTCATCACGCCGTCCTTCGCCAAAAAAGGCGCCGCCTGTTCAATGACATCGGCATCGGCGCCTAATACAAAAATGTCATCAAAGCCCTCCGGGGCATAACGGGCGGCGATTTCCGCCAGACTGTCATCCTTTGAGCCAATAATTTTTACGCCGCCGATTTCCGCCAGATTTCGAATGGCATCCAGAAAACGATCTGGACAGCGCGTCATCACAATTTCCGCCGGAGCGTTTAAAGGATTCATTCCGCCCAGATCATAATTCAGGCGTTCTCCTTCGCGCGTGCCAATAATCCAGGCTTTGCCGCCCGCCTGGATATGCTGCCGACGCGTATCGCGATAGGCGCGCACGACACAGGCCCAGGGCTCGGCCAAAGCCGCCTCCGCGTAGCCTGTGTCTTCATGAATGGGAATTAAATAGCAGCCGTCGTCGCCGCGCAGCACTTCATCGGACAATTTGACATATTGCTGCAGGCCGCCGGGCAGCATATAGCCAAAGGCCAAATTGACGCCTTTATAATAAATATCAGCTTGAACAACAAAGCGATCGCCCACGCGGAATTGATGTTGCAGCTCGGCTCCAACGCCTACAATTGTCAGCGCGACTTCATGGCCTAATACGACAGGATCGTGCGCCAGATCACGATTAAACAGCCGCGGATGGGCGCCGCCCTGCCGAATGACTTTAATATCGGAAAAACATAGCCCGCAGGCATCGACGCGCGCCAGCAGCTCCTGAGGCCCATACGCGGGCACGGGCTGTGTGTCCTGACGCAAATGCTCCAGCCCGGCGCCATATAAATGCCATACTTTATGGCATTCCGGAAGCGGGCTCTGGCCCGCACGATATGCAGCTAATTTGGACATGCCTTCCTCCTTAATCTTTCCTGTAAAGAAAATAGGCGTTTCGCCGCGTTTAATTGGCGCTGGATTTTTCGCGGCTTATTATGCATACAGGCAAGCAGGAAATTGCTTAGCTGTTTGAGCCAGATTCTCTTTGGCTTTTAGCCTTTTTTGAGCGCCTCCAATAGCGCCTCACGATATTTTTCATCTGGACGGGCGTAAATGTGCTCCACAATCTCCGGAGGCAGGAAATTGGGCCCGCCAAAGGCCATTGTGCCCTGGATTATTCGGGCTGTTTTGACAAGCATCATTGTGGCATTTTCCACAGCGGCGGGCGTGGGGCCTAGGGCAATGCAGCCGTGATTTTGCATGAGAATGATTTTCGGCGGCATCCCGTTCTCTTCAATAAAAGTGCGGACAGCTCTATTCACAGCGCGCGCCAAAAGCACGCCTGGATCCGTAAAATCAATCCACACATATTTGGGCCCGCAGCAAACAATTTCATCCGGAAACAAACGGCCCGCAAAAGCCTGCTGGCCATTTTTGGCACATAAAATCGCATTCACGGCCGTGGGATGCGTGTGCCCGACAAATTCAATGCCCGGGATTTGCAAAAGCAAGGCATGCATAATTGTTTCCACAGAGGGCGGGGGCGCGGCAGGATCCACTTGCGCGGCCTTGAGCCCTTCCTTAATTCTCTCCACGGATGCGTCTTCGGCTTCCAATAGCGCCAAAACGGGCGCAAAATAGCATTCTGTAAAGCCTGTTTCATCAATTGTGGGCAACTGAAAGCCGCTGGCTTTCACAAAAAATGTCTCCTGGCTGGCGCGGGCAGATGTATTGCCTTCGCCCAAAATCGCGCAATCAGCCGCGGGATCGCCCAAGGCACGTGACATCGCCACAAGCGCTGCTAATCTCTGTTTCTTATCCATCATTGCTCGCTTTCCTGAACAAAAATTTGCCCGAAGGCAACTTTTGAAGTTTCGTGCCATTGCAATTTTCATTATATAGTTTGCCCTGTCAGGAGGAAATATCCTTCTTTGAGCGAACAGATATATCGCCTTGTCAGGAAATCAGCCCGCATAAAGGCGTTTGTTGGCAAACGCGTCAATTTTATCACAATAGAGGTGGAGAAAAATGGCCATAAAATGGGGAGTCATTGGCGCCGGCGGCATTGCTGATCGCCGCACAATTCCGGAGGGAATAATGCCGTGTCCAGACGCGGAGCTCGTGGCTGTGCAGGATATTGCCGAAGATCGCGTGCAGGCTGTGGCGCAAAAATATGGCGTCGCAAAAGTCTATACGAGCGAATATGATTTGCTCAGCGATCCAGAAGTGGAAGCCGTATACATCGCCACGCCGACGCATTTGCATCACAGCCAAGTGATGGCGGCGGCCGAAGCCGGCAAACATATTCTGTGTGAAAAGCCATTGGCGCTAACAGTGGCGCAATGTGAGGAGATGGTGGAGGAGTGTGCGGCCCGGGGCGTCAAGCTCGGCGTCAATTTCATGATGCGTTTCCATGCCTGCCATGTGGCGCTCAAGCAGATGATTGAAGCAGGACAATTGGGGCGGCTCGTGATGGGGCGCGCGGAATTAACATGCTGGTATCCGCCCATCCCAGGAGCTTTTCGGCAGGATCCGGCTCTCGGCGGGGGCGGCTCACTGATTGATATGGGCAATCACTGTATTGATCTTCTGGAGCAATTCTTTGGCCGCGTCGCGGAAGTCAAATGCTATACGGCCAATCTTGTGCAGGATTATCCCTCCGAGGATACGGCAGTGGCATTGCTCCAATTTGAAAATGGCGCTATCGGCGTCGTGGATGCGCTGTTCAATGTGCCGGATGCGGCGGCGCGTAATGCCCTGGAAGTGTACGGCTCCAAGGGCAGTGTCTATGCCTTTGGCACGATTGGCCAGGGCTCCACAGGCAAGCTACATGTCGTGCTGGAAAAGGATGAGCGCGGCTATGACGCGGCGCAACAGCGGGAAGCGGCGCAGGAAGAAATCATAGAGCCGCCGGTCGTGAATATTTATCAGGCGCATATTCAGGCTTTCTGTGATGCCATTGCCCAGGACACGCCGCCGCCTATTCCGGGCGAAGAGGGCCTGTGGAGCCATAAAGTGATCGAAGCGTGTTATGAGTCTGCGCGCACAGGCCACGCCGTAAAAGTGCAATAAGTCCGCCTTTGAGTTCGTCAGGCCTTGTTAATGCGCATGGCCAGGCGAGGAGGCGGGGCAATGTGTTTGGCGCAGGCGAGGACGCCTGCGCCACATCCTTTTTATATATGCTAATGACGCAGGCGAGGACGCCTGCGCCACGCGTTAAAGGAGATTGGGGAACGCCTGGCCACGCGTCAAGGAGATTGGAGGGTGCCCGCTCTATGCGTTAAGGAGAGCGGGGGGCGCTCGCGCTACACGAAATTTACAATCAATCGCGTAGGGCGGGCGTCCTCGCCCGCCATCCTTTCTTCCTCCCAAAAGGCGAAGGCCGGGGAATGTCGCAGGCGGGGACGCCTGCGCTCCGCGATAAGGAGATATGGAAGACGCCTGCGCTCCGCGGAGAGGAAAGAAATCGCGTGGGGCGGGCGTCCTCGCCCGCCATATTTCCTCTGTGATGTCTTCACAAATAAGAATTTCCTTTCAGCGTGCTGTACAGCCCAATTCAATCCCCTTGTTTCATTTTTGCGTTGCCCCCTTGTCGCAAAATTTAACAAAAAAGCGCAAAAAATGAGCTATAATTGAAATCAAAATATAGTGACGCCAAATCTGCGCGCAGAGGGAACAAAATGGGGAAAATAAAGCTTATTTTTCAGGCGGCCAGTTTCCTGTGTCTGCTTTCTTTCATTGCGGGGACAGCGGCAGGGGCGGCGGAAACAATTGTATGGTGGGACGGCACACGGGACACAAGCGGGCCTCCGCAGGGGAAATTGCTCAGCGATAATCCCGGCTTCTGGGGGCCGCGTGTTTATACGGGCGTCACATATTCCTATGAGCAGGAGCCGACAAATCCGCGCGATATATTGGGCGACAGGGCAGAAATTTTTGGGCGGCGGCTGCTGGATGGCCGTCCCGCCGGGGACTGGCATACGCCCGTCGGAATAAATCAGGCGCCGCTTGTCGTGATTTTTGATTTCAAACGCCCCTGCCGCTTTACAGAAGTGGATATATGCAGCCGCAGCCGCAAGCTCGGCACGCTCGTGCAAGTCGCCGCCGATCCCCAGGGGCCCTGGACGACCGTTCAGGAGCGCAGCGTCGCTGATTCCCCCGATCAAGTCTTTCATCGCTTGCGGCTGACACAGCCCGCCTCGGGACGCTATCTGCGCGTACAGGCCAAAGCGGAAAGCCATATTACATGGATTGAAGAAATCCTTGTCTGGGGCGAGGGCGCTGTATCGCCAGAATATCCGGAAAATGTGCAGCCTGTTTATGAGCCGCCTGCCGGGCTGGCCTCGCTGCCGGGCGTGCGGGAGATGCAATTGTCGCCGGAGGCGCTGGAACAATGGCGCCAGCGGCTGGGCAAATATGCCCGGCAGACGGCGGTATGGGCGGAGCTGGGGGAAACATGGGAGCAGCAGCCCATCTTGCCCGACGCGGCCGCCGTGGAAGCGCCGCTGCGGCTAACGATGGCGCGCAATGAAACAGAGGGGCTGTATCTGGCGCTTACAAACACATCCGCCACAAAAGAGGCCGCGCTCGAGATAGAGGCGCCGGTGTTGCAACGAGCTGATGGCCGTCCGGCCCCGGGCCTGCGCGCCGAATTGCTCATCGGCGGGGCTTTGCCGACGGATAAGCAAAACGAGCGGATTCGCGTTCTGCCTTTCTTTGCTGCGGACAATTTGTTGCCGGAAAATCTGATGCGCAAGTATCTGACGAATGGCGCGCACATTGGCCATTATCCGCACATTGTGCTGCCGCCGGGCGGCGCCGCCGTGTTTTTGTTGCGTGTGACGACCGATCGCTGTGCGCCGGGGCGCTATCAGGGTGTTGTGCGCTATCGCGGCGGGCCCAGCAAGCGGCTGATTGTGGAGGTCGCCGATGTGCTCCTGCCGGAAGTAGATTTATGGGTGACGAGCTGGGGGAATGGGACAGGGCAATTCCCCTATGAGCCCGAAAGACGCCGGGTGAAAGATGTCCAGACGAATTTGCAGCTCGGCGTCACGGTGATTTATGGTCTGCCCGAGCCTGGCAGCAAGGCAGAAATTGCGCGCCAGCTTAAAAAGCGTTTATGGTTCCATACAGGGGGGCTGCCGGGCATCTATGTGCATAAAGGCTATTGCAATTTAATGAAGCCCGAAGACATCACTGCTGAGGATGAAAAAGCCATTCAGGAACATGTGCAGCAGCTTGTCCAGAAGGCGGCCCATTTGGGCTTGAATTATGAGGAATGGTTTGTCGAATTCTGGGATGAGCCGCAGCCCAGCAATATCCCCCTGTTCGCGGCGTTGGCGCGGCTTGTCAAGAAAACGGATCCGCGCGTCAATATCTATATGAATCCGCTGTTCTGGACGGAGGGCGTGGGACATCATCCGCCGGAGGAAATAATGTCCTTCCTGAAGCCCTTTTATAATGAGCTGATTGACATATCCGTGCCCGTGATGAGCCTGGTCGGGGACAATGTGACGACGCGGGAGCTGTGGACGCATCCGCGTCGCGTGAATGCGTATTATATCCATCCGCCGGGACGCGGCGGCCGCAAGATGTCCTGGGGCGCTTTCCGCTATGGCTTCAATGGCTGGGGCTATTATGTGTATTATGCGCCGCAGGGCGATCCGTGGGCGCTGCCGCACACGGTCGCGGGCGGCTGGGGTGCCAGCTACGGCTATCAGATGGTCTTCCCGGGCCCAAACGGGCCTGTGATTACGCCCCTGTATGAGATAATGCGGGAAGGCTGGGAGGATTATCGGCTGCTGGCGGCGCTGCGGCAGCGCGGCCAGGAAAATCTGATTCACGCCCTGCTGGCAGAGCTGGATAAAGGCACGCCCCTGCCCCAGCTCCGCCTCCGCGCCCTCCACGCCCTGAAAACTATGCCCTAACGCCCGTCCTTATCTAAATAAAAAAATATAATTTCAGCCCTATCGCTTTTATATTAAACGCTTATGCTTATGAAGGGAAAAAAATAAAAAAACTTAAAGCCAAAAAGAACCCCTTGATTTCTCTAACAACTGATTTGTCCAGCAAAGCGGCACGATCGGTTTGGATAAATAATCCTCTAAGCTTCATTATCATAAAGGGGGCTTTTTGTTACAGGTATATTCGCCCACTGATTCTTTGGCAAAAGCAGGGAAAAATAAATGCCCGCTGTGTTTATTTCTCATGTGGAAGAGGACCAGCAGCTGGCGTTAGACCTGGCACCACGGCTAGAAGAGGCCGGATACACGACCTGGTATTATGAGCGCGATAGCCCGGCCGGCGCTTCCTTCATGAGCACTATTCCCCAGGCTATTCAAGACGCACGGGCGATTTTAGTTCTTGTCTCCCCGCACACGCTCGCCTCCGCAACGGTCCACTGCGAACTTGTTCATGCGCACAATAACCTCAAGCCGTTCCTTCCTGTCCTGTGCGGGCTGAGTTACGCGGAGTTAGTAAAGAAAAAGATTGAGTGGGCGTTCATTTTTGCCGACAAGACCGCGATAGAATACCAAAATCATGATTTGGCTGCATTGACGGAAAAAATATATGAGGGGTTAAAAGCTCGGGGCATCGATCCCAGCAGGAGATTAGGAGGCACTACTCCGACCGCTGAAGAGAGATTGCATTATTACGAGCAGGTCCTGCAGCACAATCCTCACGATGTCGAGGCATGGTTTTACAAGGGCGTATGGCTCGCTTAATGAGGTTTCTAACATTTATTTATACATAGAAACAGCTGCTTGGTGAGAAAACTTTTAAAAAAAACTTCTAACATTTTTAATCTTTTAGGGTTGCTTTTTTAGAAACTAATCTTATAATTTATTCTTTTAGAATAATTTTAAGATTATTTTTAAAAAATGAAATTTTAGGAATGAGGCAAGATGAAAAGAGCAAGCATAATGCTTATCATGCTTTTTCTGTCTGTCTATTATAGCTGGGGGGATCCTGTGAGTGGTCGAGTGGTAGATGGCGCAACAGGTAAGCCTTTGGCCGAGGCGCAGGTGTCCATTTATGATGCGAAACGCAGCGAATACATAACGGTCATCACAGATGCTGAGGGCATGTACAAAGCGGATGTCCCCATCGGTGAAGTAGGCATCAGCGGGAGTTGGAAAGACATTTTGCGAGATATTTTTGGTCATAGTAATAAATCGCCACTTTATTTTTTAAAAGATGTTTTGTTCGGTAAATCACAAGTGAAAGGCTATATAGGAGCCAATGGTATTCAATATTTTGGGGCGGACGATAAATCCATCGGGATTTTCTATACAACCTACTTATTAGTTAAAGTCCACAAAGTGGGATATAAAAATTACGACGGTGAGGTGTGGAGCTATGATTATAAGCCTCGTTTGCTCATGGGTGTATGGGGTTCTCAAGCAGGTTTCGCCAAGTTGGATGATATACTCCTTTTTCCTTTAAATGCAGCCCAAGATTCACAAGCGCCGTGGAATTATGCCACCTTGTTATTGATGGAAGTGGATAAGCATTGCGTAGAAGCGGGCCAAAGCGTCAAAGTCACCGTTCGCTTTACACCTGTGCCGGGCGAAATACCTCCTCAGACACCTCAGGGAAACTTCGCTATCCGCTGCTTTATTGAAGGGACAAAAGTAAAAGCGGAGTTGTTCGACAATGGAAAAGAACCGGATGCGATGGCTGGGGATTTGATATACACAGGGAAAATGTTTCTGCCCCCACAAATGCGCCCAGTGGAATATAAAGTTTTAATTGCCGCTTTCGGTCGTTTGCATGGAAAGCGGTGGGCGGAAGAAGGGTATGGGGAAACACAGCTGGCCGCACGCAATATTTCTGCGTTTCCGTTGTTTGTCGTGCAATCGGAAGCCCAAGCCGCCGCTGCCGAAGAATTGCTGCGGGCGCTGGCTGCCGAAGAAAAAAAAGAAGACATTTTGCCCATCCTGCGTAAAGCTGTCGCCCTAGCTCCTGATTACCTCCCTGCCCGTCATCGCTTGGGAGAGCTGCTCTATGAGAAAGAGTCTTTTGAGGAAGCCATTCCTCACCTCCAAGCAAGTGCTACCGCCCCTGAATACCTTTCCGATTTAGTGACCTTGGCCGATTGCCTGCGCCTCGCCAATCGCCAAGCTGAAGCCTTAGAAATCGCCAAAGACGCTTGGAAGAAGTTACCCCAAAACTATACCGAGCAAAGATGGCGCACCGGGATTGTTCTGTTGCATTTAGGCGAATACAAACTGCCTCTGGCTTTCTTTCACAGGATCCAGACACAGGCTGTAAAAGCAGGAAATGAAGAGCTTGCGTTAGAGGCCCGCGATCTGGAGCGAATTGCCGAGCAGATGCCGCGCCTGGACTCACTCCGCGCAAAGAAAGATATAAAAGCGCTTACCGAGCTGGCCTGGAGCTTATATCGCCGGGGGTTTGATGAAGAAGCTGCTCGCGTGGCAGAGGAATGGATTACACTGTCTCCCCAATCTGCAGAAGCCAACAACCTTTATGGGCTTGTCCAATTCCGAATGGGGAAATATGAACTCGCTAAAGATTTCTTTTTAAAAGCTTCCCAGCTTGCGCCAGAGCAATATGTGTATCATTTCAATTTAGGAGAAGCCTATGCCCGGCTAGGTGATAAAGAACGGGCAAAAGAGAGTTGGCAGCGGGCATTGAATTGCAAAGACATTTCAGCAGATGCCAAAAAAGAAATAGAAGAAGCGCTCTCCAAATTGTAGTAAAAATGGGCACAATTTTATTGTTAGTGTCTGCGCCGGTTAAAAGTGGGCTAAAGGCTTTCTATTTTATCAGGGTGTTTAGGGGAAATGCAGGATTAAGAGAAACTGCAAGACAGTTCACAATGTGCTCCTACGCAAAAGCTCAGAAATGCCGCGACCAAAAGCCATTTTGCTTTTGCCTGATGTTCGAACAAATCTGCCAGGCTTATGCTAGATAGGTGCCGAAGAGGATTTGGGCGGGGGAGAGGAGAATGCTTCCGCGAAAGAGTAAGGAGCCGGGAATAATGCGTTTATCAGAAATGCGTTTATCAGAATTGAAAAATCCAGTGTATGGGGTGGCGGGGGTGAGCGTGCGGGATCCGGCAGCCCTGTGGAAGGAGGGGGAGTGTTATCTTTTTTACACGCGGCAGGTGGGCGGCTGGGGCGGGCCCGAATGTTATGACATTGGCCTCACAATTACCCGCGACTTTCAGACCTTCTCGCCCGAAATCATCATCTCCCCCAAAGGCTACGCCTCGCCGGGCAATATCGTCCGCGTCGGGGGGCAATGGATTTTGGTCGTGCAATCCTATCCCTGGCCCAGCGAAATAGCTCTGCTCTTTTCGGCGGATTTGCGTCATTGGAGCGCGCCGCACCATATTATCCCGGCCGACACCGGACCAGGCTGGGAAGCCTCCCACGGGCCGATTGACGGCTGGCTGTTTTACGATCAGGGCTTCTGGCATTGTCTGTGGGTCAATTTTCGCCGCGGCAGCGATGAGCGCGCTTTCGGTTGCCATCGCACACGCGACTGGCGCAGCTGGGAGAATCTCACGCCTGAAGCGCCCTTAATTTCCGGCCCCGCCTATAAAGATAACGGCGGGGTCGAAAATTGTGCCCTCGTGCGCGAAGGAGATACATGGCATTTTTTTGCCAGTGTGGGGATGAATCCGCAGCATCTGGCGCATGTGGCCGGGCCCTCGCTATGGGAGCTGCCGCCGCTAGCGCCGGAAGCGGAAATTTTTTTCACTGCGCCTGAAGGACCTGCGGAGCCAAAAAGCCCTTCATCCCCTTCGCCTGTTTCGCCAGACAGCAGAAAAAGCGGCACGCCCGAGGGGAAAACGGCGCACCAGTCGGCGGGCCCGCAGCGCTGGTGCGCCAGCCATCAATCCGCCGTGTTTGTGGCGGATTTTCGGCCCTGGTGCGGCAAATGGGGGATGCTGTTTCATGGCTTGCCTCATCCCGAGGCGGACGCCACCCTGGGCCTCGCCTTTTCCGATAATCTGTGGGACTGGACGCTTCTGCCAGAAAAATAATGTGCCACAGGCAGGCAAACTCTCATTCCCCTACGAAACAACAGGGGCTATTTTTCTTTTGGGGAGCGGCGAGGCGGAGCGGGCGGCCGGGGCAGCCCTGCCATACAGGAGGCGGCGATGAGATTTAGCGCGTATTTGCTGGTGCTGGGGCTGCGCTCCCTGCTCTGGCGACAGGCGCGCGGGTGTCGGGGGAGCGGGCGTCAGGCGCGCGGGCGGCCGGGGCAGCCCTGCCATACAGGAGGCGACGATGAGATTTAGCGCGTATCTGCTGGTGCTGGGGCTGACGCTCCCTGTTTTAGCGTCAGGAGCGCTGGCGTCAGGGAAGCTGGCAACTGGCGCGCAGGCATCAGGAGAGCGGGCGTCAGGCGCGCCGGTGCGGGCGCGGTTTGTACGGGTGGAATCGGGCGCCAGTCGCGATTATTTGCATTTTGCCGAGCTGGAAGTTTATGTGGGCGGCCAAAACATTGCTGTCCACAAAAAAGTGACGGCGTCCTCCTATATGCCTCCCTTTGCGCCGGAGCGGGCGGTGGACGGCATAGTGGAATATGTCTGGGGCCCCGAGGCCAGCTTCTGGCATTCCGCCGGCAAAGGGGGCAATGAATGGTGGGAGTTGGATTTAGGCCAGGAAGTGCCGGTGGAGCAGCTCATTTTGTATAATCGGCTGGATGCCGCCCCGGAGCGTTTGGCCGGCGCAGTGCTGCGGCTGCTGGGAGAAAACCGTGAGGATCGATTCCGGCAAACCTTAACGGCCGAAGCTAATCCTATCTTCCTGGAATTTGTGAAGAGTTCTGTGAGGAGAAGAAAGCCCGTGCTAGATTTTTCGCAGCAGAGTATGGCGGCGCGGCGGGCGGAGCTTTCGCCGCGCTTCACCAGCCCGGCGGAGGACACCGGCTATGTGATGCCGGTGGGCAGCGGGGACTTATCGGCGATGTTGCGCTACGGCTCCGCCTGGGAAATCCATCTGTCCAAGACGGATTTCTTTAAGCCCGGCAATATCCTCTCTCCGGGCCATGTCCAGCTCTCGTTTGGCGTTTCCAATGAAGCGCTGACGCAATTTGAGCAGCGACTGGATTTGAATCGCGGCTCGGTAGTGCTGACTTTAAAGACAGCGCAGGGGCAGATTATTGCCGAAGCGTATGGCATTCGGGGCCACAATGCCCTCCTCATCGCCGTCCAGGACACGCGGCCCACGCCCGAAGTACAAGCGACATTTTCCCTCTGGCGTCCCGGGATATCCATCGTCAGAGAAGAGAACCTGCTCATCACCCGGGAAGTGCATCAGTGTAATGAGCAGGGCAAGATAGTCGCTGATCCCGCGCAGGTGCCTCCCGAGGACCGCGTTTTCCGCCTGGGCGCAGGCCTAGTCTTGGGGTTTGTCGATGCCCGCGGGCGTGTGCCGGCGGACGGCACAGAACACAAAACGGAGCGAGGAATAATCGCGACGCTTAAGCCTGCGTCAGTCGGGCACAAATACTGGCTGATTATCACCTGCGCGACAAGCTATGATGGCCAGCCGCAGGAGATGGCCCGAAAGACCTTCCTCAGGCTCTCCCGGGCCAATCAGGATCAACTGCGCCACACGCAACGGGCTTTTTGGGACCGCTTCTGGGAAAAATCATTCCTGGACTTGCGGGGGCGTGATGCGGATAAGCTGACCCAGTTATGGCATGTGACGCTGTATTCATATGCCTCCGTGGGCGAGGGGCCCGTGCTGCCCAAATTCAATGGCGGGCCCGGCCTGGTCGTGGAGGATGATCGCCATTGGGGCTGGCGCTACTGGTGGCAGAATACACGGGAGATTATCTGGCCCATGTTCGCGGCCAATCATCTGGAATACGCCCGCGCCCATCTGGATTTTTATGATCGGCTGTATATGGACTTCAAGCAAGAGACAGCCCGTCTGGGCAAGCTGGGCCTGCGCGTCTGGGAATTAGCCAATCCGCTCAAGCCCGGCCTCTCCCCGCCCCCCAAAGAAGTGTCCCGCTTTTCTGCCGCAGCGCTGGAAGCAGCGCTGCGGGATCAGCGGATGGAAAGCGTCCCCTCGGGCTACAATGCGCGCTCCCTGGCGCAGGGGGCGGAATTAGTGCAGCAGATGTTTGATTATGTGGCGTATACAGGCGATAAGAGTTTTCTGTATGAAGTCGTGGCTCCCTGGCTTAAGGAAGTTACGCTCTTTTATTTAAGCTATTTAAAGCGGGAGGACGATGGCCTGTATCATATGACGCCCTCGGACGCGCTGGAGATCTGGTGGCAGGTCAAGGATCCGCTGACGGATATGTGCGCAGTGCGCTATTGCTTCTGGCAGACCCTCAAATATGGGGCTGAATTCGGCTATGAGCCGGCTTTTTTGGCGGCGGTGCGGGAGCGGCTGGCCCATCTGGCGCCACTGCCCACGGGCCGCTTTATTCGGCGCCCCGCCCGCGCCGAGGAAATCCCGCCCGGCCGGCCCTCGTACATTCAGGCAGGCACGCCGCTCGTGGAGCGCATTGAGCCCGATGACACCCTGTATGCGCCCGCCGCAGCCTTCCTCGCCGACCGCCTGGCGTATAATGTGGAGCAGCCCGAATTGTATGTGATTTTCCCCTTCGCCCTGGCCGATTCGCAGTCTCCGGCGCCCGATTATCAGCGGGCGGTGAAGACTTTTCGCGCCCGGCAGCACTCCAATGTCTGTGGCTGGTCGCAGGATGGCATCCAGGCCGCCCGCCTGCGTCTGCCCGAAACCGTGGAGGTGATTATGGATCATGTGCGGCGCCATCAACGCTATCCCTACGGCGGCTGGATCAGTCCCTCGGTCCCCCTGCGCGGCTCAAAACTCTCCTTAACTGACGCGCCGTATTTTGACAGCGCCGGAGTGAATATGACGGCGCTGCAGGAAACGCTGTTGCAATCGCATCGGCTGACAACGCCCGCGCCGGAAGATCCCTTTAGCGGCGGGCCCATTCGCCTGCTGCCCGCCGTGCGTCCCGACTGGGCGGGCCGCTTCAAGCTGCGCGCCCGCGGCGGCTTTTTAGTCTATGTGGAGTTCCAGCCCGGGCGCCGACTCACACGCCTCCGGATTTTCTCCGAACGCGGGCAAACCCTGAAACTGGAAAATCCCTTTCAGGAGTGTCAGATCTGGCGGGGAGGAAAATGTATCGCCAGCAGTAAAGAGGCTGTGGTGACAATAGCCACAAAGCCCCAGGAAACGCTGGAGTTCCGTGGCGAGGCGCCGCGGTCTTAGCCAATTAGAAGTTTCGCCGGCTAAAATGGGAGCAAGGAATTGAAGACCTCAACGCAGAAAAAGAAGCGGCGTGTCTTTATAGTCTTCATCGAGTTTGAATTGCTAGTCCATATAGAGCTTGAATAGCTTATCCATAGAGTATCTGAGATCTTGAATACTTATCCATATAGTGTCTGAGATCCTGAGTAGCTTATCCTTATAGTGTCTGATAGTGTCTGAATTGCCTTCTATATAGAGTTTGAATTGACTGTTTATCGAGTCTGTATGTTATCAGATTAGAGTCTGTGTAAACTTCGTTGAGCCCGCGGGGGGAGAGGGGGGCGGCAGGGGGGCTAAAAAAGGAGGCCCGCCATGATGTCCTTTGAGCAGGAATTGCGGGGGCGGATTACCCACACGCCTGTGATTGATCCGCATAGCCATCTGCGCCCCGAGCGCCCCCAGGCGGACAATATCGCCGACCTTGTGCTGTATCATCATGTCTGGATTGAGCTTGTGTCCGCGGGGATGCCCCCCACCGCCACGAGCACCCTGGGCCTGCCGCACGAAGTGGCCGATCCGCAGCTGCCGCCAGAGGAGCGCGTCCGCGCCGCCCTGCCCTATCTGC
>CAZUOJ010000007.1:52092-73580 GCA_964622325.1 uncultured Armatimonadia bacterium | reverse complement strand
GGCACAATAGCGCTGAGCCGGAGGCTGGAGCCTAACGCAAAATAGGCGCGCAAGGCGTCTTCATTCAAGCTGACGCGCGGGCGCGACGAAGGCTCTCCAGAGGGCAAGGGAGAAGAAAGCGGAGAGCCGTGCGGCTCCTGAATTTGGCCCTCTGGCAACAGGACAGGAATGCCGCTTTGGCGACAAAATTCCAACAGCGCTAAAGAGGAGACGGCAATAGCCGCATAATTGCGATTGTAAAAAGAGCCGGCCATAGCGCTGATAACGCCTCGCACATAGCCCTGCTCGTCCACAAGCGGGCCGCCGCTGATGCCTTTGTCTATATTTATATCGGCCTCAATATGACGGCCATCATTAATCAGGCGGGAAACATAGCCGCGGCGGATGCAGACATTAGGCCCATACAGGCTGCGATCTAACATCGCGCCTAAGGGAAAGCCCAAAGCAAAAATTTCCGCCTGCTTGCTGGGCAATTGCGGATGTATCCGCATAGGCGTGAGCGCGGAAACATTTTCCTCAAGAGCCAGGAGAGCTAAATCCAGGCGTGCATCCGCGTTAACAATTTGCGCCGACACAAGGCGGCTTTGAGGCGTTCCGCTAAAGAGGCGAATTTTCAGATTTGCTTCCTTGTATTTCAAGGCAGATGCAATAACATGCTGGCCTGTCACAATGTGTGAGGGCGTGACGAAAAAGCCTGTGCCAGATTCTTCATTGCGCGAAAGCGAATTGGGCTTTGTGTATTCTACAGATATATAAACAACGGCACGCTCCAGCTCTTGCTCAATTTTGGGATCCAGGCGCAATACACGCACGCCTTCTTGGGCGTAAAGCAGGCCAAAATGCCTATGGCCAATATGCGCTATCATTATCGCAAATATAAGAAAATAACGGCGCTTTATCACACAGGGCCTCCAGCCTTAAAATTAGCCGTACAAGCACGCCATGAGCGTATTTTATTATAAGATAAATAGGAGAAAAAAGAAAAGGCTAAAGGAAAGAAGCCGCGCCATACATTAGGCTTTGTGGCCGCTAGATAGCGAAGAATAGGGAAAAGGAGAATAAAAAACAATTGAGAAATATGTTTTAGGATTATAGCGAGGGAGATTTTACATGGCTTGCTTACAAATTAATTATTGGGCGCCTTCTTTAGCCAAAGAGACAGCGTGTTGCGTGCTTTTGCCTGATCGACAAAGCCATCCGGGCCCGTATCCCGTGTTTTATTTGCTACATGGGCTATCGGATGATCATTCCGCTTGGCTGCGTTGGACGAGTCTGGATCGTTATGTGCGCGAGCTGCCCTTAATTGTTGTGATGCCTGATGGGCATCGGAGCTTTTACACAGACGCTGTCCAGGGCTATGCCTACGAAAAAGCGATTATACAGGATTTGCTGGATTTTATAGATCGACATTTTCGTACAATTCGAGCGGCAAGGGGCCGTGTAATTGGCGGGCTGTCTATGGGAGCCTATGGGGCGATGAAATTGGGGCTGAAATATCCCCAAAAATTTGCCGCCATCTCGGCGCATTCAGGCGTTTATTTACATATAAAAGAACGCTGGTGGGACAATCCCCAAGAAAGTCGCGCGCCAGAATTAGCCCGCATTTATGGCGACGAGCGCACATGTCAGGAAAATGATGTTTTTGCCCTAGCTGAACGGCTCAATCCCCAACGTGCTCCGGCCATCTGGATGGATTGCGGCTTGGAAGATCCCCTCTTGCGCGATAATCGCGCCTTGCACGCTCATCTTACAAAGCTCAAAATCAAGCATGTGTATCGCGAATTTCCAGGCGAACATAATTGGGCTTATTGGGATATTCATATCCAGGATGCTTTGGCCTTTCATAAAAAAATTTTAGGGATTTGAGAAGCCCCTCTTGGCTTAATATTTTCCTATTAGGGCCGTGGACGGAGAATTTTGGCTTTTAGCTTTTTCCTCCACATGGGGCGGCCCACACAAAAATAAAATAGAAGCTTGCAACAAGACAACAAACGCAAAGAGGGCTTCCGGGAGAATGGCCCATGCGAATCACAATAGCGCAGCTTAATCCTATTGTGGGGGACATTACAGGGAATGTGGAGCGAGCCTGGCAGGCTTTCCAGCAGGCCAGCCGGGAGGGCAGCGATTTGCTTGTTTTGCCCGAGCTTTTCATCATCGGCTATCCCCCGTGGGATTTGCTCCAAAGACATTGGATTATCAGCCGCGTCCAGGAAACTTTGCAAAAGCTCGCGCAGGCTTCGGAGGCTTATCCTGACACAGGACTTCTTATCGGGGCGCCGACGCTATCGCCAAACACAACAGGGCGAGGGCTTTACAATAGCGCTGTGTTGATATATCAGGGGCGCATTGCAGGGATAGCCCACAAATCGTTGCTTCCCACATATGATGTCTTTGATGAGGATCGCTATTTTGATCGGCATAATGGCGGACAGCCGCTGACATTTAAAGGCGAAAAATTAGGCGTTCATATCTGCGAGGATGCCTGGAATGATCCCGAGCTGTGGCCTCGACGGCGGATGTATGAACGCGATCCTGTGGCGGAACTCGCTGCGCAGGGCGCGACAATCCTGATAAACATCTCCGCCTCGCCCTTCTGCAAAGGCAAAGAGCTTGTGCGCTATCGGCTGCTCCGACGCCATGCCCAGCGTCATCAGCTGCCCTTTGTTTATGTTAATCAAATCGGAGGCAATGATGAGCTCATCTTTGATGGCCGCAGCTTTTGTTTTGATGCGCAAGGAGAGCCTGTGGCTGTCTTGCCTGCTTTTCAGGAAGCCATTACGACTGTTGATTTAGCCACAGCGCGGCCCATTTCTTATGAGCCGCTTCCTGAAATCGCCTCCGTATACGAAGCGCTTGTGCTGGGCATCCAAGATTATCTGCGCAAATGTGGCTTCCGTAAGGCTGTCATTGGCCTCTCTGGAGGCATTGATTCGGCTGTGACGGCTTGCCTGGCTGTGGCGGCATTAGGGAGCGAAAATGTCACAGCCTTAGCAATGCCTTCGCAATATTCCTCTGAGGCCAGCTTGCGGGATGCCCGGATTCTCGCGCATAATCTCGGCATCCAGCTTCATGTGGCCTCCATACAGGAAATTTTTGAGGCCTATCTCCAAAGCTTTCAGGAGCTTTTCCCGCCCATGCCCCCTGGCGTAGCCGAAGAAAATATCCAATCCCGTATTCGGGGCAATTTGCTCATGGCCTACAGCAATAAAACAGGGGCGCTTGTGATTACAACGGGAAATAAAAGCGAATTAGCTGTGGGCTATTGCACATTATATGGGGATATGTCAGGCGGCCTGGCGGCCATCAGCGATGTGCCCAAGACGCTTGTGTATGAATTGGGCCGCTACATCAATCGGGAACGAGAAATTATTCCCGCCTCTATTTTCACGAAAGCGCCTTCGGCGGAATTGCGTCCTAATCAAACAGATCAAGATACATTGCCGCCATATGAGATATTAGATCGGATTATAGAATTGTATGTGGAGGAAGAATATAGCGCGGCGGAAATCATTGCCGAGGGATTTGATCAAGAAACAGTCTATTGGGTGCTGCGCACAATTGATCGGAATGAATATAAACGCTGGCAGGCGCCGCCGGGATTAAAAGTCACAAGCAAGGCTTTTGGCATAGGCCGACGCATGCCGCTGGCAGCGAAAATTGAGCTTTGAGGCTGTTTTGCGACGAAAAAATTTCAGGCCATTGTGTATTTTTCAGCATCAAGGGGACGCAAATTAATCCCATCTAACGTCACGAAACATTCTCTATGGAAATAGCGCTTTTTGTGCCGTGTTTTATTGATCAATTTATGCCACGTGTGGCGCTGGCGACAGCCCGGATTCTGGAACATCTAGGCCATAATGTTCATGTGCCCGCGGCACAGACATGTTGTGGCCAAATTGCCTTCAATCAAGGCCATAAGCCGCAAGCGCGCCGCATCGCTCGCCACTTTCTGCATGTCTTTGCTGATCAGCCTGTGATTGTGGCGCCTTCGGGCAGCTGTGTGAGCATGATTCGTCATCATTATGGAGAGCTTTTTGAAAACAGGCCCGAAGCGGCCTGTGCTCAAGAGCTGGCCGCTCGTGTGTTTGAATTTACAAGCTTCCTTGTCGATCATTTAGGCGTCACAGATTTGGGGGCGCAATTCCGTGCTTCTGTGACGCTTCACGAGTCCTGTCACGCGACACGCGAATTGGGCCTCCGTGCCCAGCCGCGTGCGCTTTTACAGGCTGTACGCCAATTAGAATTGCGGGAAATGCCCGCCTCTGATGTTTGCTGTGGCTTTGGGGGCGCCTTCTCTGTAAAATATCCGGAAATTTCTACAGCCCTGGCTGACGAAAAGCTTGCCCATGCTTTATCGACACAGGCAGAGTATATTACAGGCGTGGAAGGCAGTTGCTTGCTCCATCTCCAAGGACGTATAGCCCGTCTAAAGCTGCCAATAAAAATAATACACATTGCCGAACTATTAGCGCGAGGATTAGGGCTTCTGGAATGAAGCGTTTTGTCCCGAATTGGCTCAAAACACAAAAAAGGCTATTGTTTATTCTCGCTTAATATTAAAAGATGTTTGCACATCACACACAATGAATCTGCGAAAGCGTTTTGCCCAAAAATTAGCAGATAAAGAGCTGCGGCGTAAGATGGCGCTGGCGATGAGCACATCTTTGGCCCATCGCCAGGAACGCCTCGCGGAAGTGCCGGAATGGGAAGAGCTCCGTGAAGCCGCACATGATATTCGCCAATATACGCTGGCGCATTTGTCTTCGTTGCTCCATCAGGCTGAAGCACAATTGCAGGCCCGGGGCGTGAATGTCTTTTGGGCGGAAGATGCTCAGGCGGCGAATAATTATCTCATTGCTCTGGCGAAACGGCTGGGCGCCACGCAAATCCTCAAAGGCAAAACAATGACATCGGAGGAGACGCGTCTGAATGAGGCGTTGCGCCGCGCGGGCGTGGAGCCGATAGAAACGGATTTAGGAGAATATTTGATACAATTGTGCGGCGATCCGCCCACACATATGACGGCGCCAGCTGTGCATTTGTCCCGCCAGGATTGTGGCCGGCTCTTATGCGAGCATCTCGGACATCCTTACACAGAGGATCCGCGCGAGCTTACATTGCTTGTGCGCGCCGCCTTGCGGCCACAATTCTTACAGGCCCAGATCGGCCTCTCGGGCGCTAATTTCCTTGTTGCCGAAACGGGCACAATCGTTATTTGCGATAACGAAGGCAATCAGGGCCTTGTTACGGCGCTGTGCGATGTTCATGTGGCGCTTGTGGGGATCGATAAAATTGTTCCGCGGCTGCAGGATTTGGGGCCGCTTTTGCGGCTTTTGGCTCGCAATTCCACAGGCCAGACGCTGACGACATACACAACATTAATCAGCGGGCCGCGGCAGGCTGGCGATGCGGATGGCCCGCGGGAGCTGCATGTCATCTTTCTGGACAATGGCCGCACACGAATGTTAAATGATCCTGTTGCGCGCGACGGCCTGGCCTGCATTCGTTGCGGCGTGTGTTGCAATATCTGTCCCATTTACAATAAAGTCGGCGGCCATCCGTATTGGATCTATCCGGGCGCAATTGGCTCCATCTGGGCTCCCTTTGTGGCGCAGGAATCCTGGGCCTTTGAGCTGCCGCATGTGTGCACACTATGCGGCGCCTGTTCGGATGTCTGCCCTGTAAAAAACAGGCTCCATCGGGCTCTTTTGCTGCTGCGGCAACGCCCGACAAGCCGCCAATGCACGCCCTGGCTGATGAAAACAGGCACGGATTTGTTAAGCTGGATTTTCAGCCATCCCCGTTTATACGCGTTCGCGGGCCGCCTTTTGCGTTTTCTCTGGCCGGGCAGAAGATTTTGGGGGCTCTTGCCGCCTGTAGCTAATTGGAGGCAGAGTCGGGAGCTGCCGGCTTTGCCTCCGCAAACATTTCTGCAAATGTGGCGGCGACAAAATATCTCTGCAGACAAACAGGCCAAAAATTGATATGACACAAAAAGCGCGCACACGCATCTTTCAGCGTATCCAGGCGGCATGTAAAGATAAAGCCGTGACGCTGCCTTTCCCCGTGCCGCCTGTGTTGCCTCCAGACAGATATGCCCTTTTTGCCCAGCGATTAGAAGAGCTAGGGGGCGAGCTGATTGCCGCCGCAAGCCCGGCCGAAGCCGCTGCCTCTTTGTGTGCCCATGTAATGCTGGCGGACGCTTTATGTTATGTCGCGCAAAAGCCTCTCGCGGAAGCCGTAGCGGCGCATTTGCCCCTTCAGCGAGCGACACACGAACAAATGTCGGATTGTGTCGCCTCCATCACAGAGGCCGAATACATCATTGCAGACACAGCCACAATCGGCTTGCGGCTGGAGGCGGCGCAGACACGCTCCTGTTATCTGCTGCCAGAAATACACATAGTTGTAGGGCGGCGAAATGATATGCTCGGGACATTGGCAGAGGCGCTGCTGGATTTGGAACGCCGGCGTGATTTGCCCACAGCCTTTGTTTTTATTACAGGCCCCAGCCGCACTGCGGACATTGAAAAAACAGTCGTTGTGCCTGCCCAGGGGCCAAAACGATTGCTTGTAATAATGCTGTGAAGCTTATAAGGCTTCGCAATCGCAGGAAAGCACTATAATTCTCTAGCGAAAAGCCTTTCGCCTTAACGCTCTAATTGGAGCCTGGATGATAAAAGCTCTCTTTTTGGGGCTTTTGTACAGAACAGGCAGGATATATTGCCGTGGGAACAGGCTGGGACAATTTATTGTGGAAAAAAAGCTTTTTAAAGTATGTTCTACAAAAGGGCGAGAGAAAGAATTGCCTTTTCTGCTTTCTACAATACAGGGCATTGCTTTAGGACAAAGAGTCTTTATCCGATGCGTTCCCGAAAATCTTTTCTGCTGCCTCGGGAAATAAAAGCACAAACATTATGCCGGGAATTGTGTCTATGGAGCTTGCGCCGCTAGCGAAAAGAGGGCCTTTGGCCAGCCCGGCTTTTTTGTTTTTACGGGCGTGTGTGGCGCGGGCGCCTCAAGAGCAGCTTGAAGCGGCCTTAGCGCAGGCTTTACGCGCCGGCGTAAATGTTTTTGCCAGCGCCGAAGCTCATCGGCTGAGCTCCCTGTGCTATATGCGGCTCCAAGAATCTGGCCTTCTGGCGCTTTTGCCTGCTGCTCAAGCCCAACAGCTCCGCCAGACTCATCTTTCGTATGTGGATTTCCAAAGTGAGCTGCTTGCTGCGGCAGCTGAAATTCTGGCGCGTTTGCAACAGGCGGGCCTCACGCCTGTGATGCCCATAAAAGGCCTGGCTTATGTGGCGCATTGCTGGCCGAATTATTTGCCGCGTTTTCTCTCTGATGTCGATGTGCTTCTGCCGGCGGAGGGCGTGGAGCCTGGCCTGAAGCTTTTAGAGGAAGCTGGCTTTCTGCCTCTTGCCGGCTCGCGTCCCCGCATTCCCTGGGATGCCCACGCGCCGGAACGCCGTCGCGGGCGGATTCTTGTGGAGCTGCATTGGACATTGCCTCTGCCCGAAGCTTTTCAGCCCTTTTCTTTGCCTGCGCTGCAAGATTTGGCCTCCAGGGCCATCCGCAAAGAAATCTTTGATGTTCCCTTTATCCTTCCCTCGCGGGAGGATTGTGTGCTCATTCAAGCCGCTTATCTGGCGCGGGACGGCTTCCTCTTCCATGCTCTGGGCTCCTGGGCAGGCCTGTTTTTGCAGCTCACACAGCCCTGCCTACAGCCTCAGCCGGAAAGGCTAGCACAGCTTGCCGCTGAGCTGGGCCTCAAGCCTCTTTTAGCCATTGAATTGCGTTTTTTACAGGAGCTGTTTGGCCTGCCCTTTGGCTGGGAAAGCTATGCTTCCACGGCTTCCGAACAAGCTTATAAGCGGCTCCGTCCGATTCTGTTGCGTCGCCTCAATCCATCAGCACATAGGGAGCGTAGCCCCTTGCGACATTTTTTGCCCTCAAATTGGCCTTATCTTTCCCAGGCCGATGCTCGGCGGCTTTTGCCTGCGGCCTCCACACTTCGTGACGAAAGCATCCTGCGCCAGGGGATAATCGTTAATTTAGCCAAAGCCAGCGGGGGGATGATGAAAGCAGCGGCACTGCTGACGCGCGCTTTAATCCATGCCGGCTGTCATCCCGGCGTGTGGCGCGCTCTATACGAGGATTGGCTGATTGCGCGAGATCTGGGCGCGCTCGCGGCGCCAAGGAGCTACGGGGCAAAAGCCAAAAGCTTCCCTCAACGCTAATAAGGCTTACAGGAATTTCCCCGTGCCTTCATTAATTATGGCGCCGTCATCTTTATCAAATTCGCCTGCCACACAAGCACGGTTTCAGGCGCCTCGCCGGCAATACGAGCGTAATAAGCGCGCACTTTTTCCCAGAGCTCCGGCTCCGCACATAATACAAAGCCCTCTTGTTGTAGGGCTTTGTTTGCCGCTAAATTTCCCTTGCTCACAGCAGCAAATACAGTGGCTATGCCGGCTTGCCGAGCGGCCTGGAGCGCTTCCCGTAAAAGCCGTCGATAGATGCCCCGCCGGCGATGCCAGGGCGCGACATAGGCGCTCACAATCCACCATGAAGGCCTTTTTATTGTCTCGCCAAAGCATGAGGAAAGCGTAAGCGAGCCAACGACTTTATGGCGATAGATGGCCTGCCACAATTGTCCCTCCGAAGGCGGCGAGCCAGCGGGCGTGGCTTGAATACGCAAGAGGCTGTGGAAACGAGCATCTGAGCCCCGCACAAGGCGGCTGAGAGGCCGCCAGTACAGAAGCCGTCCGAAACGACGCAAAAAGGAACATATAAAATCAGACATTTGCTTTAGCTTGGCCAAATAGTTTGGCTAAATAGACAAAAGGGCGCAAGAGTTTCTTCCGCCAGCGCCAGATGCGTAAAAGCAGCCAGCCCTTAGTTCGCAACTGCCAGGGCGGCTGGCGGAAAAAATTCACAGCCAGTCCGTTTCTTTCCACAAAGCTTACACGGCCCAGCACGCATGTTTCTGGCAGGGGCTGATGTAAATGCCGGCCTGCCTCCGGCCATAGCAACAATTGCCAGTGTGTGTTGTCGTGGGCTTTCGCCACTAGCCGATGCACAAAGAAATCATTGGCCTCTGTCCAGACGACGACAACATCGCCGGGCTGGAGCTTTTCGGCTGTTGTCGGCTCAACTTCAATGACATCCCCCTCTAGCAGCGAGGGCTGCATGCTGGCGCCCCGCACGCAGAAACGCACTTTGCGCCCCTCTCCAAGTTGCTCTTGCAGCAGCTTCGCCAGCTCCTCGACAGCTATGTAACGGATTGCTTCCATTTTCTTTATGGGGACACAATCCCTTCGGCCAGGAGAAATTGTTGGGCATCGTGCACTGCCAGCGCTTCAGGAACAAATTCAAAAATCCAGAGCGGGACGCTTTCTGCCAGACGAAGGCATGTTCCATAAACACGCTCCATCGCCTCCGGATCATACAGAGGCAAGACTCCGGAGGCGTATATCTCCGCTACGGCACGCGCCCCTTCTAATGGCTTCCAGATGTTCATTTGTCCGTGCCGCAAACTAAAAATCGCTTTCAGAGGCGCGGCGGCGTTGGCGCAGGCATAGCCGTCCCCATGCCAGGGCGTTCCTTCCAGCAAGAAGTTTTGTCCCGCTGGCCTCACGATGACGCGATCATCGTTCAATACGACTGCTTCGGGCGTCTGGCGCCACAGCCGCGAAGTCGTTGTTTTGCCAGAATTGCTGCGCCCGCACATCGCCACGCCAACGCCGCGCCAAATTAAGCCGCAGGCATGGAGCAACAGGCCGCCCGCGCGGGCAATTTGCCAGGCCGTGAGCAACAATAGCATCGGATATTGCAGAGCGCGCTGGACAGGCGATTCGCCGTCAGAAACAATCGGCACATATAAAACGCCCTCGGCGCTATCCAGAGAAAGCTCCGCCATGCGCGCCAGTTTCTTCCCGTGCCACAAACATAGCCATAATTGCCGGCCGCGCCGATGCGCCGTCCACAAGGGCCGGGCGTCAAAGGCAAGCTCCGCCTGGGGCGGCAATTGTAAATCGGGGCTTTCGCGAATGTGCAATTCTAAATGAGGCGCGATGTCTTCATTTGTGATAAAAAGGCTTTCCTGTCCCCAAATCGGCTCATAATTGTTGCTGCCGCCCCATACGCGGAGGCCTATGCCGCCAATGCGAAATGTAAGCGCTTCGTTTGCTTTCATAATAAGAGATTTAAAGTCCTTCCGAGCGTTCTGGCCTGGATTTTATTCCTCTTGAAAAAAGATGGCGCCTAAAGCGTGCAGTTCTTGCAGAAAATGGCTTGTATCCTTAGCAATCGTTTGCGCGTCAGCCTCATATTGCTCCTGCAATATCTCCAGCAGCTGCTGTTCCGTAGGCTTTTGCTCCAGCAGCTCCCAGATGACGCCGCCAATTCCTTCAAGCACGAGCACAGCATTCAAATCCGCCCGCGCCCGGGCGATAGGAATGAGCAATGTTTCCTCCCCAATCTGTCGCACAATAAAATCAGGATTTTTGACAATTCGTTTCATTATCCGACTCCATAAAGCTCGCTTCGGCACACATCCGGGCTTCAGCCCGGGCTAATTCGCAAAAATACGGCACACGCGCGCCATGGCGTCCTGTGAGCTTATAGCGCCAGGCAGGGCAGCGCCGACACAGGCTCCATAATGAACATTCCTGACATTCCGCATCGAGCTTCTCCTGCGCCAGAAAACGAGGGAACTCCTCGTAAAAGAGGCGCCGCAAGGAGCCGTGAACATCGTGGGGATCCAGGGGCCAGCTTTGCGGCTCTTCCACGCAGACAGAGGCGCGCCCCCACGCGTTCACAAAAAGACGATCCAGGCCCGCCATACATTGAAATGCCAGATCGCTCGGCGACTGTTCTTGTCTGGCGCACTGCTCTGCCAATTCGCGTCTTCCCCGCGGCAGACTGCATTCTATCCGCGCCAGTTCCTCGGCCGACAGCGCATGCTCCAGAGGCGCAAGATCCCCGCATTGAGCCGGCGTGATCCCGCCATCCAGACTATAGGGCAGCCCGGATTGCTCCGCCCAGCGGACAAATTCCGGCCATTCCTGATAATTTTCCCGCAGAAGCATAAAGTTGACACGAAGCGGGACTTGGCGCTTCCTTAACAATTCTATGGCCTTAAACGACGCGGCCTGCCCAGCGGGATTGCCGGTGACGCGCGCATATGTGTCTGCAGAAACGCCATATACAGAAAGGCTGATATAATAGGGCATCAGCTCCGCCAGAAAATCCGCCATGGGCTCATCGATCAGCGTGCCATTGGACAAAAGCGTAACGAGAAATCCCTGCCGGATAGCGGCCTCGTACAGACGAGGGAAATCCGGATGCAGCAGCGGCTCGCCTCCTGTCAAGGCCAAAAACAACACGCCTTCGGCCGCTGCCGCTTCCCATAACGCCATGACAAAGTTTAGGGGCAGATGTTGGGGCTTATAATGATTGGATTGAAGCACATAACAGTGGAGGCAGCGATTATTACAAAATGAAGTCAGCTCCACATGCAAATAAAAAAGTTTTCGGCCCTGCTTTTCTAAATGTTGCTGCAGCTCAGTTAAGAATAAAGGGCTTTCAGGGAGTATCGCTGAACGAACATTTTGATTCTGGCCTTGCATTTTTTGCAGCACGGATCCTTTTGATGAGCTCTTATGTATGCTCCTTGTTGGGATATGAAAATAGCTCTATGCGCTCTAGCTCAATCGAAGCGGAGCTCTGCATCCGCCTGGTTCACACTCAAAGGGCCGGCGTAAAATTTTGAAAGTTTTACTGCAAGCCAACACTGAACTTTCTGGCTCCAATTGCACACACCTTACTTTAGGAGGAATATACACTTCTTTTCTTTCTTTCGAATACAGCATTCTCCATCACTTTTGCGATGAGATGTTTCTGTTAATAATAAATTCGCTGAAATTGCAAAAAAGTTTCATTTGCAATAATTATCCACTTTTATTTTTCTAATAAAAGTTAGCCTTTAAACAAGATTTTGGGCAAGAGAGAAATTCGTAGCAACTTGGGGGTATAAGGAAGTGACATGAAGTTAACTCGCAAGCATTTGTAAACTTGCGCAGACAATGGGAAAGCTGTTTAGTTTTCTTTCCGCAAATTTCTCCTGAAGTTACGGATTGCTTGCAGTTATGCCTTTATATCCAATATCCGCCCCGGCGCCTCGCCAACTACTGATTTCGCAAGAAATTAAATGGCTTAACTTGATTAGTTTTAGAGATTGCGTATGTGTGCTTTATTGCCATTTTCTAAAAAGTGGCGCATGTAAAAAATTATGTGTCTTTCTTAGTAGGCTGACAGCCAGAGTTTGCAGGCAACTTGGTGCAGCGCAGAAGTGCGCCGTCTGGATCCAGGCGCACGCGCAAAACTTTGGGCGCCGCATAAGGCTTTTTCCCTCGAACTTCATCGGGCTTTTGCATTTTTTTCTCCTTTAAAATGCGCATAAAACAGTTTGAAAATAATAGCTGTTTGTCATAAATAAGTCAAGCGTTTTCTTCTGCCGCAAATGAAGTTTAATTGGATTTTAAAATTTCTTCAAATTTTTCACAGACTAAGAGAACATTTCGTAAACAGTGCCCGCGGCTTTCCAAAGCCCGCGTGCTACTGCAATTGTGTCTCGCAGGACAATTTATGGGCGGCGCGCTTACAGGAGACTATGCCTGGCTTATGGGAAATTGACAGTGGATGAGAGAATGAGACTATCTGCCCTGGCTGACGAAGTCCAGCGCTTCCGGCCAATTCACAAGCCGCACGGGAGCGTCGTGATTGCCCTCGGGGATTTCTTCGTAGTACACAGGCCGTCCCAGACGGTGCAGCTTTTTTGCCAGGGCGCGGGTCCAGTGCACGGGAATGAGTTCATCGGCGGCGCCGTGCGCCAGATGAACCGGCATCGTTAATCTTTCCGCCTGCTTCAGCACAGAGCGGGCGCGCAGCTCCTTTTTAAGCGAGCCGCCTCCCACCGTATAATGCAGCCGTATCGCGTCGGCGATGTTCTTCAATGTAGGATTGAAATCCGCCCGTGCCCGCGCCCAATGATAATACGCCTCGATATCCGCGGCGGGACAGCGCGCGAGGACGCCCGCCACATATTCCGGGCGGCGCAGCGCAAAAATCAAGGCGGAGGTCCCGCCCATCGAGCCGCCCTGCAGATAGATCGGCCGGCCGGGCCAGCGCTCCTGTAAGAGGACGAAAAGATCCGCCAGGCCCGACTCCGCGAGGGGCCCCATCCAGCTGTTGCCCCCATACCAGGGACATATATACGCCCACTTACGGCGCCAGCATTCCCGCCTCAGCCTCCCAAAGGCGTCCTCATAAATGTCCTCCGTCATCATCTGCGTCTCGTCGCCATAATGGCCATGCAGGCTTATCAGGATGGCCAGGGGCGACTCGGGGGGAAGCTGGATTAAAAAGGGCCAGCACGAACCGTCGGCCGAACACAAATAAGTCTCTCGTTGCGGAGGCGGCAAGGGCGGCAGCATTTTTTTCCTGAATTAGCTGAGGCGCGAAAAAATAGGCTCCACAGCAGCTATGGCCTGAAGCAATTGTTCACGCTCCGCCGCCGACAGCGGCTGATAGCGGCGCGCCAATTCCACACACATTTTGAACAGCGAGGCTTCGCCGGGCGGAATTGTCGCTGTAATAGGCAGATCCAGGGCATAACGCAAAAGTTTTTCCGCCAGCGCCGGATTGTCTTGCGGCTGATACCAGCATTTAGGATATTTGGGGGCTGCGCCGCTCTGGCGGCGCGTCCAGGCGATGGCTTTCAAGCCCAGACGGGCACTGCCGCGCTGCTGGGCGGCTTGCAGGACGCGCGCCCCAAATCCGCCGCGTTCCATACATACGGCATTAAAGGGAAACAATATGCTGTCAAAGCGGAAATGCTCCAGCGCCCGCAACGCGGCCTCTTCGCTATGGGCGGAGAAGCCCAGCCAGCGCACTTTGCCCTCTTCCCGTGCCCGCACAAACAGCTCCATCGCCCCGCCCGGCGCAAAGCAGCGTTCCACTTCTTCTATTTTCGTAAGGCCATGCAGCTGATATAAATCCACATAATCTGTATGCAAAAGGCGCAAAGAATTTTCCAGTTCTGCCCGGGCGTCCGCAGCTGCGCGCTGTGTTGTTTTGCACGCCAAAAACACTGTTTCGCGATAAGGCTTTAAGGCGGGCCCGAGACGCTCTTGCGCATTGCCGTAAGTTGGCGCCACATCAAAATAATTCACGCCCTGATCAATTGCCCACGCCACCAGCTCATTCGCTTCCGCCTGCGGCGTATTCATCACGACAATGCCCCCAAGGCCAATGACAGACAGTTGCCAGCCCGTCTGCCCGTAGGGGCGCTTGCTCAGCGGCTGAGGAGGGCGCGAGCGTGTATCGGCGCTCCACACGGACGGGCTCAAGAGGCTGGCTGCACCGGCTAAAAACACCTCTTTCAAAAATTCTCGCCTTTTCATGGATAATTCTCCGGCCAGGGCAGATTTTCAAAATAGATTTTCCCCAGAGGAATAATTTTGCACGCGCATTGGGGCACTTGACTGAAATCAATCTTCTGAAAGCCTAACTGAAAAGCAGGCGATTCCGGCCGTAAGGCATAATTATCCGCGGCGGGATTAACAAACAGCGGATCGGCGATGAGCGAATGTGCGTCATAGCCCGCCTCGCGCCAGGCGGCAAAAGTTTTGTAGCCCCAGCCCATGGCAAATGTTTCCAGCCCCGGACAGAAATACAGATTGTAATCCACACGGATATTTTCCGGCTTCACGGCGGGCCCTGCCCACAAATACGCCTGCGGATTTTCCCACGCCACGATATTGCGCTCCAGGACGCATCCTGTCATATTGCTGGCATAATTGCTGATATGGCCCTGCCCTGCATGTCCATGCAAAAGAATGTTATTGGTCACGATATTATCTTTGCCGCCCTGAAACATAATGCCGCCATGCATGCTGCGATAACATAAATTGTTCTGTACTATATAGCCCCCGGCAAAGCTATCTAAATAAATGCTCCAGGACAAAAATAGCGGCTTTTCGCCCTGGAAAGAATAGCCAATAGTGTCCGCCACGATATTGCCAATAATTTTTGTGCCGCTGCGCTCTTCGCGATCGTGTTGTGTGACTTCAATGCCCCCTGTATCATATGTCTCCAGATTAGTGTTGCACACGCGATTATATGCGATGACATTTTCCCGGCCAGCGAACTTCATTGTAATGCCATAGCGCGGCAAATCATGCACGACATTGCGCGCCACGAGATTGCGGCTGGCGCGATTTTGCAGTGTGATGGCGCCATTATGCTTGTACACACGGCCAATGTGATGGATGTGATTCTCCACAATCTCATTGTCGTGGCTGTTAATGATATTGATGCCGCCCTCCGCGCTGTCAGTGATGTCATTTTGGGCGATGATATTTCTTTCGCCTCCCTCCACACAGACGGCATCTTTGCCGATATTGTAAAAGCGGCAGCCGCGGATTTCGCAGCGCCGCGCATTCTTGAAATACAGTACGCCATTCAGGCCCATTCCATAGCCGCGGCAGCCATCTTCAAAATCCCAGTCCCCGCCGCGAAAGATCAGCCCCCGAAAGCGCAAGCCCTCGAGGGGCTGCTCGGCACTGGGGCTGACGGCTTCAATCAGACGGCCCACATAGGGCGCCAGGATTTCCGCTTGCGGCGTAAAGCCCGCTGGCGGCTTGAGATACAATATCTCGGCCTGCCGATCCAGATAGAATTCGCCCGGCGCATCCAAAAGCTCGCGCACATTCTCGATAAAATAGCGATCGCCGACATGGAGCGCGGAAGTGCATTCCGGGCCTTTTAGATACACAATGCGTTCGGCTTCATCAATGCGCTCAATCCAGCATATTTCTTTGAAGGCGCGGCAATTGCCCGCTTGAAAGATATGAATTTCCGCCTCCGGCGCCTGCGCCCATTGGGGCTTTAAATCTCCCGGCGCATAATAAAATTTGTCTTTGTCGCCCTTGCCCGAGCCGCTCACCATTAATTGCGGCCCATGAAACGCCACAAAGGATTCGGCTTGGATAAGCAGCTTATGTTTGCCTTCCGCTACAGGCGGCAATCTGTCCCCTTGCGGCTGCCATTGCGGATCATCCGACAAAGCAAAGGCTTCCAGATTCAGCCCGCCCCCCTGCAGATTTTCCCAGCGCAGGATGTGCTCGCCGGCCGTAAGCTTCAGCGTGGCGCTTTTGCCCCAGCGCGAAACGGCCCAGGAGCCCGTATCCGGCAAATCCACAAGCGGAATTTTCTCGCCCCCATCCACGCTGATGGCTGTTCGGCCATCCATGGTCTTGCGGCCAAAGGGCTCGTTATGAGCGCCATAATACACCCAAAAGGTATATTCGCCGTCGGCCGGCACCGTGATTTTGTATTCCATCCAGTCCCCGACATTATGAATGTTGCCGACAGTTATGCCGAAGGCATGGGGATCCATTCCGACATACAAAAAGCCTTTGCGATAGGGATCCCGGGGATCAAAATTAGGATGGCGTGCCCGTATCATGCGCTGGCCATTGACAAACAGGGAGCGGAAATTCCAGCGGCCCGCCCGGACCTCCGGCAGCGCGATTGTCCACATGCCTTCAGCCCCCGGCTTCAGCCCGGATAATAAACGCCCCCCAATAATTTGCGGCTTTTCACGAGGATAGGCAGCGAAAGTAAGGAAGCTGTCTCCCGGCCCGAAAACAAGGGGCTCCATCATTGTGTATTTGCCGGCCCGGATCAGCACGAGGATTTCTTTGTCTTGAGGCAAACGGCCTGCCGCGCGCGCCTTGCGAATGGCATCGCGCGCGCCGCTTAAGGAGGCAAACGGGCCATCTGTTTTGCGCGCATTGGGCGCCGGCAGCTTCCCCGTCCAATCATCCCTGCCATTCGGCGCCACATAAAAGGTCGCGGCTGGCGCGCCCCAGAGAAGCGACATGCCTGCCCAACATGCCAAAAGCCCGCTGAGCCAGCGCATATCAGAATCCTCCTTTCGGCCTGGGAAACATCAGCTTACGCGCTGAGGCCTGCGCCCAAAGACACACGAGCTTTCCCTTCCTTTGCTGGGGAAAGGAAAGCTTTCCGCAATAACAGCACAGAGAGCCGCGAAGGCGCTCTTTTTAAGGCGACACGCGCACGCCCTGGCCGCCGGCGATGCTATTAGCCGCCATCCATTTGGCATGCCCATCGCAAAAACACAAATTGGAGCCGCCGTTATGCCGTGTCTGTGTATCGGTTTGATTCTGCGGCTGATTGGCATTGCAGGGCACACTGGTGTTGCGGCGTTCCTGAGCAGGCCAGGCAAAAGCTTTCAAGTGACAGTTTCCCGCGCTAGAAAGCCAGTGCGCGCAATCCCCCATCGCAATCGTTTCCGCTGGAAATTGGATTGTCGCCAGCGAAACGCCTGTGACATAGGTGTTAAAGCCGTAATGGCGCGTGAGCTGATTGCCGGCATAGGAGGGATCGCCCACAGCAGGCCCCGAAGGACACAAAAAGATTTGCCAGTTCTTGATATAGGGCTGCAGCTCATAGCGCCACCAATTTACATTGCTGCCGTCGCTGGAGCCGCCTGCGCCGGGCACAGCCAGGGAGGGAATGTAGACGCCACTGAGCATGCAGCGCTCATCATAATCCTGAGCATACATTACAAAGGCGGTGGCTAATTGCCGGCAATTGTTCAGACAGCTGGATTGACGCGCCTTCTCCCTGGCGCGCGCAAACACAGGGAAAAGGATTGCCGCCAAAATGGCAATGATGGCGATGACGACTAACAATTCAATAAGCGTAAAGCCGCGCTTCATCTGAAGCCCTTCTTTCAAATTGCAAACTTGTAATAATTAGTTCTCTTCCGTACAAACTTTATCCTGCTTTTTTCCTCACAGGATTTTTTTGAAAAATTGGGAAATAATTTTCTTGACAATAATGTGCAAAGAGGCACAACAAATGCTTCCAGGAGTGTTCCTTGGCCTAATGTTCTTTTGGATTACATACGATGCCTGGGCTCAGAGGGGCTCTTTTGTGCCTGTGGAACAGGAAATCAGCGCGCAGGAAGTTTTGCAGCTCGTGGACGCCTCCTATCCCGGGCTGCAGGCTTTTGGCGGCGCGCGGGCGGCGGGCGATTGGGCGCAGGCGCAACAGCTTTTAATCCAGCATTTCGCCACACGCACAAAGCCTGTGATTCCCCCGCCTACGCCCGGAGCAGGCGGAAATTCCATGCTTGTGCTTTCCAAAGCCACGCCGGAGCAGGCCGAAAAATGGCTCAAACATATCTTCACATTAGCGAACAACGACATTGGCCGCCAGGAAACATACGAATTGGGCCCCAAAATAGATTGGCTGAAAAATCCCAGTTCCGCCCCCAGCTGGCTTCTCTATTTGCATCAATTGAATCATCTCAATGCCCTGGCTGGCCTGTATAAAGATACAAAAGACGAACGATTAGCGACAGAGATTGGCCAATCCGTGCTTTCGTGGGCCCAGCAAGTGCCTGTGTGTTTTGGCCGGCTGGAAAAAGACGGCTCTATCATTCCCTCCGGGATGGAAGTGCGCAATCGCCTGTGCAATCTGCTCGTGACATATGATGTTGTGCGTTCTTCGCCTTCGCTGACGCCAGAAATGCATATGGCCTTCTGGAAAATTTTTATCGCTTCAGCCCGCTATTTGCTCACATACGAGGGCGTTACATTTCCGGGCTTGATTCCGGCGGCCGTGTGGCTGCCTGAATTTCGCGAGGCGAAACAATGGCTGGCCGCCGGCGAGAAAAATTTGCGTTTCTGCCTCGTCAATCGTGTCTCGCCCGAAGGCGCGTGGGATACGCAATCTATCTCTTATCAAACAGTGCCAGCGACATGGGCGGAGCGCACTTTAGAAATTTTACAGGCAAATGACGAAGGCGAAAATTATCAGCCCTTAGCCCAGCTCATTCGGCAACAAATCGGCAAAATATTGGGCTTGCTTTTGTGGATTGTGATGCCCAATGGCGGCCAGCCCAATGTTGGCGATACATACGGACGATGTGATTGGAATGACAGCGTCACGCAAAATGTGTTAAGAGCCTATATTCGCAGCCAATTTGCGCCCGACCAGCAGCAAAAACTCAATGCCATTAAAAATAGATATGAGCGTCTGAAAGCCGCTTTAGCGTTAAGCGAGGGCAGGGAGGGGCCTGAGCCGGCGCGCGCTTCGATTGCCTTTGTCGGCTCCGGCTATTATGTGATGCGCAGCGGCTGGGAGGCACAGCAAGCCCGCTATCTGTATTTTGATTTAACGCCTCAGGGGATGGGCCATGCGCATAATGATGCCTGCCATTTTGATTTATATGCGTATGGCAAGCCGCTGCTTGTCGATACGGGCGATTATTTTCTGGGCTGGGGCTATCGGGCGGCGCTGCATAACACGATTGAAGTGGACGGCCGCGATCAAGCCCGTGGGGCGAAAGCCCCGATGTTGCCCTGCGATTGGGCCAGCACGCCAGCCTTTGATCTTGTGGAGGGCGCTCACGGCGCCTATGAGGATCTGGGCGTCATCCATCGCCGCAAGATTTTGTATGTCAAAGGGCAGGGCCGAGCGCCAGATTATTATATGCTGTGGGATTGTTTGAGCGGCACGGGCGAACATACATCCGAACAATTCTTTCATTTTGCGGGGCCCACACAAACAGAGCCCGCCCAGGCGCAGCTTCATCCGGACACATTAGCCGCCTATTCCACACATGAAAACACAGCCAATATCCATATTCTGCCTGTCCTGACTGAAGGCGTGCAGGCAGAATTTGTGCAGGCCCAGGATACAGATATGAATCCCAAAGATATGTACGAACGCAAAGCCATGCTGGGCTGGATTGTGACGAGCGGGACTTTTCAGCGTGTGAAAGCGCCTGTGCTGGCCTATAAACGCACAGGCCCTCTGCCGCATTGTTATGGCGATGTGCTGTTTCCTGTGCCCGCCGGCGCTGAGCTCGAGCTTAAGGCTACAGCCTTGCCCGTACGAGAAAAGGGACAGCCTGTAGGGCCGGAAATAGCTTCCGGCATACAAATAGATTGGCGCCTGACAAAGCCCAAATATGCCGAAGAACAGTTACAGCCCCAAATGGGCCCCAATCTGGCGCTGGGAAAAACAGGCTTTGCTGAAATCAATCAAGGCAACATTGCAGCCACAACTGCTTTGCTCACAGACGGCGATGAAGCCGAAGAAAATATTGGCGGCGGCCTGTGCTCCCATCCTCACATTCCTGATGTGCTTTTAGAAGGGCGTTTTGGGGTGGATTTGGGCCAGGAAACAGAAATTAATATGCTTGTGGTCCATCACGGCGTGTGGAATGGCCAACAGATATTGTATGTGCCAGATAGCGTTTCCGTGCAATATTGGGAGGCCGGAGCTTGGCGAGAAGCTCCTGCGCAAAAAATTGTCTGGCTCCGGAATACAGTGAGCCAGATTCTCTTTGCGCCAGTGCGGACAACACGAATCAGCGTTGTTGTGCGCCGCAAAGAGGGCGGGCGTCTGGCTATGCGCGAAATGGAGGCATATTATGTTCCTGAAGCCGAATGGCAACGTATCGAAGCCATGCGAAAAGAAAGGGAAACACAGGAGGGCTCCGATATTGTGCTAGTGTCGCACAATGGCCTGGCGGAACGGACATACGGGCCGGCGCGTTTGCAAGGCGAATTAGCTATCATTCGCAGAAATGCGCGCGGAGAAATTATTGCTGTGGCAGTTCGGGAAACAACACAATTAGAAATTGCGGGGCAAACTTTCAAATGGCCAGCTGCCGTGCCCTTCTGGCAGGGGACAAAGCCGCCGGCATTCTTCGTCGGGGGCGCGCCGCCGCAGATCAAGGAGCCACGCGTTCAGCTTCAGCCGGCGCAGGAAGGCTTCAATTCCGCTCAGCCCTCAGCACTAATTTCCTTCACAACGGATCGGCCCTGTCGGGCCTATGTTTGCTTTACAGAGCCAGGCGTGGGGCAGCGGCGAACGCCGCTGACAGAGCGCTTGAGCGTGACACATGCCATCCCTGCGTATTTTCTGCGGCCCGATCGCTCCTATGAATTTCGCCTTGTGGCAATAGACGAAAAAGGCTTGCGGGCTGAAGCCTCCGTGCGGCCATAAATCGCCGGATACAAGCGCCACACATTCTTTTAGGGGAGCATGTCTATGTCGCGTCCCAATATCCTGTTTATTCTCAGCGACGATCAGCGTTTCGATACGATACATGCGCTGGGCCAGCCTCATATACATACGCCCCATTTAGATGAGCTAGCGCAGCAGGGCGTTGCTTTCTGTCGGAATTTTTGCACAACGCCGATTTGCACGCCCGCGCGGGCGGAAATTCTTACAGGCTGTCATTCCTTCCATAACGGCGTTTTATGGTTTGGCATGCCCATCAAGCCGGAATTGGCTCTTCTGCCCCAGGCTTTTCAGCAGGCGGGCTATCATACCATTCATATTGGAAAATGGCATAACGACGGCCATCCCCGCGAGCG
>CAZUOJ010000007.1:3480-51992 GCA_964622325.1 uncultured Armatimonadia bacterium | reverse complement strand
TATAATCCCGACACAATGCCTCTTTTGCCGAATTATATGCCGGAACATCCGCTGGACAATGGAGATATGATGATTCGGGATGAACTGTTAGAGAATTGGCCACGAGAACAAGCGGCGATGCGCCGTTATCGGGCACGCTATTATGCCGCCATCAGCCATCTGGATTATAATGTGGGGCGGCTGCTGAAACATTTACAATTGCAGAAACAATTGGAGAACACCATCATTGTGTACACAGGCGATCAGGGCCTGGCTATCGGCAGTCACGGACTTTTGGGCAAAGAAAATATGTACGATCATAGCCTTGCGGCGCCGCTGATTATCGCCGGGCCCGGCATTCCTGCAGGGAGGCGCTCCGAGGCGCTCGTGCATCATGTCGATTTATTCCCGACATTATGCGAATTGGCAGGCATTCCACGGCCGGAAAGTGTGTTAGACGGCGTGAGTCTCGTGCCTTTGTGGCGCGGGGAAGCTAAATTTGTGCGCGAAGATTTGTTTTGCCAATTTTACAGCCCGGAATATCCAGGCGGGCCTTTGCGCCACACGCAACGCGCTGTGCGGACAGAACGCTGGAAGCTGATCTGGCTGCCGCTTATAGGCCGCTATCAGCTCTTTGATCTTATGTATGATCCATTCGAGCTTGTGGATTTGCTGGCTCCGTGGCGGATCCGGCGCCGGCAATATATTGCCGCCGGCTATAATGTATGGCAAAAAGATACATGGGCGGCCCGGGATGTGCGGCCTGAATATACAGCCGAAGAAATAGAAGCTGTGGCGGAAAATTTGCATGCGCGTCTGCTCCGACATATGGAGCGTTGCCAAGATCCGCTGCTACAGGATGGCTCGCCGCCAACGCCTTTTAAACAAACGACGGCCTCGTTATGATCCTTGCGCCTCAGCCAACAATTTCTGTGATTATTCCCTGTTACAATGCGACAGCGACACTGCCGCGGGCACTGCATTCTGTATTTGCCCAGGATTGCGCCGAGCCGCTCGAGATTATCGTTGTGGACGACGGCTCCGAGGATAATCCTCAAGCGCTGTTGGCGAGGGATTATCCTGGCGGCCATTACATACGGCAGGAACACATAGGCGTGCCGGCCGTGGCGCGTAATCGGGGCGCCCAAGCAGCGCAGGGCGAATTTTTAGCTTTTCTGGACGCAGATGATGCCTGGCGGCCTGAAAAATTGCGTCGTCAATTAGAGTTTCTGCGCCAGGAGCCAGATGTGGCGCTTGTACTGACGCGCTGTATGACAATCGCCAAAAAGGGCGACAGGATTCCGCCGCCAGAGATTTCCTTGCCCGATGGCTATCGGCTTCGTCTGGCTGAATGGCTGAATCAGCAATTTTCCGCGCGAACGGGGATTTTTGCCTTTCCCTCTACATGGCTTATCCGGCGTTCCATTTTCGTCGCTTTAGGCGGCCAGGATGAAGCATTGCCCACGCTAAGCGACTGGCATTTTATCAGCCGCTTGCTGGCGGCAGGCCATCAGGCAGCTGTGTTATTGGATCCTTTGACAGAAAATTATAAAAATGCGGCCAGCCTTTCTCGCCAGCTGGAAAAAAGCAAAACAGCATTAGAGGCAGTGGCGCGAAAAATTCTGGCTTTTATTGCTGCGCTTGCTCCCTCACAATCTCACGATTTGCTTTCTCAGGATGCCCATGCCCAGATTATGTTTGCGCAAGCCCGGGCCTATGCGCATTGGATGCTTTCGCTGGGCTTAATCCAGACGGCACAAGAATTTCTCCGCCTCGCCTTATCTCAGCCAATTCCGAACAAGAGGCAACGTTTGCTTGTGCGTGCGGAATGTATGGCTTTGGGGCTCACACGGCTTGTCTTTGGCCCATCCAGTACTACATGGCCTCATTTGTATCAACAGTTGCTCCGCGTCAAGCGTCTTTTTTCTTGAGAACATGGAAGAATAAATTTATGCTTTCCCGGCAAGGGCTTATTTGACGTCATATACATAAAATGTACGCCCATTTTTCCCCCAACATTCCCACAAAAGGAGGATAACTAATGAGCAGCCTTCGCTTTGCGGATGTCGGCTGGACATGGGAGGGACAGGGCCTGGATCCGGGCGTGCCGCCTTCCATTTTTGGCGTGGGCGAAGCCGCCGAATTCTTTGGCCTGAGCCGCTGCATTTTCATCTTTCATCCCACTACAGCCTTAGCGCTGCAAAAGCTGGCGGATAAAGAAGAAGTCGTTGTGGATATTTCCAAATGGGGCTGGAAAGAATATCGCCTGTCCGCAGATTTTTATGATGTCGCCTGGCAAAGCTTTCGCGATAGCCGTCCCGAAATAATTGTGGCCGAGGCAGAGAAGCTCAGCCAATTGTCTGTGAAATTTCCTCATGTCACGGGCGGCTTCATTGATGACACAACTTGCATGTTCACGTATGACAGCTACAACACAGACATGCCTGCCCGCATTCGGGAAGCGTTGCATAGCCACAATCCCCAATTACAGCTATGGATCGTTGTGTATGTGTCGCAATTGGAAGAAGCGTATTGGCAGCCCTTTTTGCCATTTATTGACATTGTCAGTTTGTGGATGGGCGAGGAGGACATCCCGTCATTGGAACGGCATGTGGAGCGCTGCCGGGCTGTTTTTCCCGGCAAAAAAATCAATGTCGGCAGCTATATTCGGAATTATCGGGCGATGCGGCCTCTTCCTCTGGACAAAATAGCGCTGCAATATGAAACAATGTATCGACTCTGGCAAGCAGGGCGGATAGATGGCTATAGCATTTTGTCCGCCTGTGAAATTGACATCGCTCTGCCCGAATGTGAATGGATCAGGGATTTTATCGCCGCGCATTAAGGCGACGGGCAAAATCTCTTGCTGTCAGCATTTCATGCAAGCTCTTTTGGCTCTTATTTCTCCCGCCGCATTTTTTTCAGACGGGAAGCTTTACGGAGCTGCGTTCCTTGACAAGGATTTCTCCATAGCCTAACATTTCAAACAATGTCTAAGCCGACATGTAAGGAATTTTGCTATGCCGCCTATGGATATCAGTTTTTTGCGTAAGCCTTCTCGCGACAAAAGCGTTCCGCTGTATAGCCAGATTATAGAAGTCATTCTGGAGGCGATTCGGGAAGGGAAGCTGAAGCCTGAAGATCGCTTGCCGACGCAAGAGGAGCTGACGAAATATTTTGGCGTCAGCCTGGCTCCTGTCAAGCAAGCGCTGCAAGAATTAGAGGAGCTGGGCGTGATTACGCGACGGCAGGGCCTGGGAACATTTGTGCGCGATACGACGCCTTTGCGCGAGGAAAGGATCCTTTATACACGAATTCCGTGGTTCACGCGGGAGATGAAGGAGCGGGGCATTAAGCCCTCCTCGCAAATTTTGGCATTGTATGTATTTCGCGCTGAAGAGGATGCAGAAGTGCAGCACGAACTGCAATTGCAGCCTAAAGAAAAAGTCCTGTGTATTAAACGGCTGCGGCTGGGGGATGGCGAGCCGATGGCGATCCAAGCTTCCTATATCCCCGAAAAGCTTGTGCCCAGCCTGGCGCAGCGCGGGCTTGCGCCCGAGGAATCGCTCACAGAGATTTTAGACAAAGAATACAATTTGCAAATTGCGGCCAGCCAGCAGCGGATTACAGCCGCACTGGCAGACGATGAAGATGCTCTTTTGCTGGGCGTTCCTTTGGGCAGCCCTCTTTTGCTTGTGCAGCGCACTTCGTATTTGAAAGACGGGCGTCCGCTGGAATTCTTGCGAGATAGAAGACATCCTTCATGGGTCTTTACAGTCTGGCTGACGCGGCAATAGGCCATAATGCGGGCTCACATTTAAAGAGAAACAGCCACTGCTAAGCGCCTTCACAAGCCTGAAAACGCCTGGAAGCCTTGCCTGTTGCAATTTTGGGAAGCCCTGTATTAGCCAGAATAAGAGATGTGCAACAGTTGATTAGGACGCACGCGCGGCAGAAGCTGCTTTTTCCCGCCCGGCCAGCGAATTTCCACAGCGACAGGCGCCGTGATATTATTCAGGCCAAAATGCAGTCGCAATTCGTTCTGATTGCCTTCGCCTGTCCCCGCTTCTACATGGCGGCTGAGCGTGCGAAAACGGAGCTGCACGCGCGCCTGCGCTCCAATGGCCAAGGCATTGATGTGCCTGCCGTCTCCTTGCAGCCGTATTTGCAGCCATTGATAATTCGTCCCGCGATTTTCGAACAAACGGCCAGCAGCAACAAGATCTAAATCCCCATCATTATCATAATCGGCCCAGGCGGCCTGATATGTCGGAGGCAGCTGCTGCAAGCCTGCGGCGGCTGTGGCGTCTTTAAAATTAAATCGGCCGTCATTGCGAAAAAGCACGGGAAAATTTTTGCGGCCAAAGGAGGCCGTAGCGTATACAGTCGTGAAAAAAAGATCCACATCGCCGTCATTGTCATAATCTGCGGCGGCGGGACTGGCATACGATTCTTGATAAAACACGCCACAGGGGCCCCTGTCCTCAAAGACGAATTGTCCCGCCGGGCCGGAATTGCGCAAAAAGCGTGATTTGGGCTGATCGCCCCGATAATCCACATGGGCAAAATTGCCGGCAAACAAATCAAAATGGCCATCATTGTCAAAATCGCCCCAGCAGGCGCCAATGGAATGTCCCCCCAAAAAGCTCGGCGATGTCGCCACAGCCTTAAAATCCGCTGCTCTGTCCACAAAATGGCCTGCGCCATCATTGATCAAAAGCTGATTGGGCTGCAGCCGATAATTGCTGACATACACATCCACATCGCCATCTTCGTCAAAATCACAGGCCGTCACGCCACGCGTCCGAAAACGAGGCTCCGTCCAGGCCAGACGAAAGCAGCGGCCAGCCTCATTCATTAAGACAAAATTTGGATATGTGATATTTTTATCCCAATCTTCATAGCCGCCGACAAATATATCCACATAGCCGTCATTGTTAAAATCGCCCCAGCAGGCGCCGCGCGAGACACAGGGCGGCAAGGAGGGCAAAGCCGCATGGCGAAAGCCGTGGCCCCGTTCGTTGTGCCAAAGCTGCATTGCCCCCCAGGAAAATAAATCCACATAGCCGTCATTGTCATAATCTGCCGCCACGACAGCGCCCAGGCCTTCGGCCAGCTTCACAAAGCCGCGGCCCGCTTGATTGCGCCAGGCCACGCCGCCGGCGCACAGATCCGTCCAGCCATCATTATCCAGATCCGCCCAGCAAGCCTGGCCGTTGGCAAGCCCCGGAATCAGCTCCGCCGTGCGATCCCGAAACAAAGGCGCGCTGGGCGCCGCCGAATTTATGGCGAAAGCTTTCGGCAGAACGCTTCCTCCCCCCAAAATAAAGAGGCTCAATCCACACAGCAGGGCGAGCATTGAGCGTCGTGTTTTCATTTTTTCCTCCTGCGGCCCTGTGGAGGACAGCCATTAGATTGGCTTTGTTGGCCTCCAGCACTTCCTGTCACGAACGAGGGCAGCATATCCGCCACATTCGCCTGGGCGACGCGGAGCATATTGCCCCCCAGAATGAGCGCAATTTCTTCCTCGCTAAAGCCGCGCTGCACGAGCCCGACTGTAATCAGGGGCCAATTCGTCCAGGCGAGGCTTTCGCGTTGTTCGGGCTTTTGGAAGGCGGGCGAATGCAGCGGATCATTGGGCGGCCAGAAATTTTCCCAGCGCGGGCGCGAGGGATGGGGCGGCACTTTCTGCGCCTCTTGCTTTTGCCGCGGCGGCACATACGCCACATCGCTGCCCAGCCCCACATAGCGCACGCCAAAATGCCGCGCCACATATTCCACATGATTCAGCACATCTACAATCGTGCCTGTCCCTCCTATAAAAGCCGGAATCCAGCAGATCCCAATAAGGCCGTCTGTGTCACAAATGGCGCGAATGACATCATCCGGCTTGCAGCGCGGATGATCGTTGAGCGCGGCGCAGGCTGTATGGCTGGCGACAACAGGCTTGCGGGAGGCCTGGGCCGCTTCCAGGCTTGTCCGCCAGCCGCTATGGGAGACATCCACAATCACGCCCTGGCGGTTCATTTCGGCGATGACATGCTTGCCAAAATCGCTCAAGCCCGCATTCGCGGGCTCCGCACAGCCGTCGCCAATCATATTGCGCCGATTATATGTCAAATGCATCATCCGGACGCCTAATTGAAAGAAAATCCGAATATAGCGTAGCTCCTCTTCGAGCGATAGCCAGCGCTCGGGAAGCGGCACGCCATTGGCTGTCAGATACAGGCAACGGCGGCCCTGCTCATGGGCGGCGATGATGTCTTGAGGCCACGCGGCGCGACAAATAAAATCGCGTCCCAGATCTGTCGCGAATGTAAAACGCGCCAGGCGTTTGAGCAAACGCAAAGCCGATTGGCTTTCCTCGCCCGCATTCTGAAAAATACAATCCACGCCCGCAAATTCAAAGGCTTGCTGGAATTCCGCGCGCTCTATAGGATCTGTCGCCCAGCGCGTCATTATCATATCTTCCTGCAAATCCTGCAGCTCTTCTGCGGAGGCCCCTGCCGCCACAGCCGCCGCCAGCACATCTCCGTCATATACAGCCCGCGGCGCAAAGCCGTATGTCTCGAACACAAGACATTCCCGATGCAGCTCCAGCCCGTGTTGCAATTGTGCCGCTGTGGGCTGCAAAAGCCCCAACGCTGTCTCCCAGCATTTCTGAACATAATCGTTCATCGCCAGCCTCCTGCCTGCCAGGCTTGCGCAATCAATAGCGTAAGCCAAAATTTACAGACAAGCTCCTCATTTGACAGCCCCTGCTGTCAGGCCTTTGATAATATGTCGCTGAAACAGGAAATAAAGAAGCAATACAGGCCACACGGCGATCATCACGCCCGCCAGCACAACAGCCCATTCCGTTGCATGCTCGCCTTGAAAATTCAACAATCCGACAGGCAACACTTGCCAGCGCTTATCTGGCACGAGCACAAGAGCCAATGGCAGCTCATTCCAGGCCCAGGCGGCCTGGAAGATGCAGACAGTGGCGACGGCAGGGCGGGCGACGGGCCGCAGAACATGCCAGAGCGTCCGCAGGGGCCCGCAGCCGTCCGTTTCCGCGGCATCGATGAGCTCCTGAGGCAAGCCCGCAAAATAGGCGCGCAGCATCAAGACCATTAAGGGCAGCCCAAAGGCGACATAGGGGCCAATCAGCGCAGGCCAATTGGCCAGGCCCAGACGATGACATTGAATGAATAGCGGCAGGAGCGAAGCATGGACAGGAAGCATCAGCCCGCTGACGACAAGGCCAAATAGCCCCAGCTTGCCAGGGAATTGATAACGTGCAAAAGCATACGCCGCGGGCGCGCTGCACGCCAGCGCCAGGCCCACTGAAAGCGCTGTCACTACGAGGCTGTTAAATAAATAGCGTCCAATTCCCGCTTGCCAGGCGGCGCGATAATTCATCCAGAGCCATTCTCTGGGCCAGGCCCAGGGCTCCAGCATCAGTTCATTGAGGCTTTTAAATGAATTCACAGCGGCCCACAGGAGCGGCGCTAAAAAGAACAGCGCCAGGAGCGTCAACAGCCCATCAGCCAGCAGCCGTCCCAGCCGCCGGGGGAGCTTTTCCCACAGGCAGCCTACAAGCCAGCAAAGCCCTCCTGTGGCCACTAAATACGACAGCATAAGGCTGGCGCGGACGACAGGCCAGCGGATAAAAAGCAACGCCAGAGCGCTTACGCCCAAAAGAGCCCACAGAGCGGAGGCGAGCCGTCGGGGCAGCCAGAGCTCCTCCCGCGTCGTCAGCCGCAAATACAGCGCCGTAAAAGCTAATGTTATCAGCAACATAATCACAGCGATGGCGGCGCTGTAGCCCATCCGATCTTCCGTAAAGGCGGCGCGATACATAAATGTCGCCAGCACATCGCTGCTATAGCCCGGGCCCCCATCTGTCATCACTTTGATCAGATCAAATATCTTGACAGAGCCGACAGTGATCAAAAGCGCATCCACAAGCAACACGCGCCGCAAGCTCGGCAATGTGACATGCCAGAAGGCCTGCCAGCCGGAAGCTCCGTCCAGCCGCGCCGCCTCATACAAATCCTCGTCAATGGCTTGCAGGCCGGCCAGGACAATCATCATATGAAAGCCCACATAACGCCAGCAGGAGACAGCAATGACGGCATAGATGGCCCAATGGCTGTCTCCCAGCCAGCCGCGCGCCCATTGCTCCTGCCCCAGCATCGCCAAAAGCGTATTGAGCGCCCCTAAATTTGGCTCATAAATGAGCTTCCAGATTAAGCCCACAGCGACAACAGGGAGCACAAACGGCGCAAAAAAAAGCGTGCGTAAAAATTCATGATAGCGCGTGGCTGTGCTCAATCCCACGGCCAGCAATAAAGCAAGAGGCAATTGAATGGCGAGCGACAGGACAATAAACAGCCCGTTATTGCGCAGCGCGATATGGAAATTGGGATCGTGCCAGAGCTGAATGTAATTCGCCCAGCCGACAGGCACACGTACTGGATTCACGGCGCTCCAGCTGCTGAATCCCAGCCAGAAGGTGTGAATTATGGGATAGAGCACAAAAGCCGCAAAGAAAAAAAGGGCGGGAAAAAGCAGCAGATAAGACAAGGCGAAAGGACGGCGCATAGCGAATTATTCCCCACACGCCACTGTCAAGCCTGCTTACGCGGAGAAAGGCAATGACAACAAAAGCCATGACGAGCGTCGCCCTGGGGCTCCTGCTTTCCCTCTGCGCTTATACAGCGTGGCTATTTCCCTCGTTGCCCGAAAAGATCCCCACACATTGGAATCTTCAGGGGGATGTGGATGGCTGGAGCTGTCGGGCCTGCGGAGCCTGGCTTATGCCGGGCGTGATGGCAGGCCTGTTTGTTTTATTTCTTATCCTGCCGCTGATTTCGCCTGTTCACTACAAAATTGAGCCTTTTCGGCCTGTGTGGAATGTAATGATTGTGCTCGTGCTGACGATGTTGGGGGCGTTACATCTCGTGATGTTGCAGGCGGCCTTACATCCGCAGTGGAATGTCGGCCGCCTGTTCATAGCGCTCATTTGCTTTTTCATTGCGCTTCTCGGGCTATTGATGCCCAAAATCACGCCAAATTTCTGGATGGGCATACGGACGCCCTGGACACTGGCGGATGCAGAAGTCTGGCGCGCGACACATCGTTTAGCGGGCTGGACAATGAGCCTGGGCGGGCTTCTGGGGGCGCTGCTGGCGGCCACAGGCGCCTCTCCTCTGTGGGCCTTTTATACAATCCTCGTCGCCGTCTTGGCCCCTGCGCTGTATTCCTTATGGCTCTACAAACGCCGCGAACGCCTCGGCCTCCTCTCTTCGACTTGAATGCAAAAACGCTATTTCTCTTTGTTCTTGCTTTTTATTGTTCAAAGCGTCTTGCGTATAGCTTCGAATTATGTCGAATTATATTGATAAAGCGAATCATTAATGAAGCGAATAAAATGTGCTGCTTGGGAGCCGTCCCCTCTTGATTGTGTGGCGATGATTCTCGTATGCGCCAACTTCCTTTTTATTCAAGCTCTCTTTGCCCCTCAACACATATCTAAAAACATTTCTATTTCTCTTTCGCTTTAGCCAGTAATTCCTGCTTGACGGCGCGTTGGCGTTGGCGGACGGCTTGCATAATTTGCTGGGGTGTGCTCTTGCCCTCCAGCAAATTCTGGATGCCATTGAGATATGTCAGGGCCACGGATTCCTCCATCATCGTGTCTGCCCAGGGCGCGATGCAGGAGGCGCGGCGCACCATTTCTGCATATTTGCGCAGCCGCGGCCCTGCATTTTGCTCTGTCACTGCGCCCTGCACCTGCACCAGCTCCTGGCATTTTTGCACGAACTGTTGCGCCTGCGTCACCTCTGTCATAAATTGCAGAAATTGCACTGCCGCCTGCCGATGCGGCGTCTTGGCAGAAATCACATAGCCGTCCGCGGAGCCCGCCAGACAATCCTGCTCCCCTTTGCCCCCGGGCACCCTGGGGAAATTGAAAAAGTCCCAGGCGTCCCAGAAGCTTTCGGGCGCCTCGCCGCCCTTGGACAGCCGCGCAAAATCCCATGTCCCTGTGTAAAACATTGCCGCCTTGCCCGAATAAAACAGCGTCCGCGCCATCGCCCGATCCACGCCATTGGGCGCCTTGTTGAAATAGCCTTTGTCCATCATCATCTTAAGCGTATCCAGCGCCTGGATCCAAGCGGGCTCGCTGTATGTGCCCGGCCCCAAAGGATCATATTGCCGCTCCGCAGCGGCTTTGCCAATCAGTCGCTGGACGAGCACCGCCGGAATATGATGCGCCGGCCATTTCTGCAGATTGCCCAAAGCCAGGGGAATAATCCCCTTCGCCTTGATTTTGTCGCACAGCTGCAGAAACTCCGGCCATGTCTCCGGGACTGTCCAGCCATGTTTTTCAAACATTTTTTTGTTATAAAGAAAGAAAGTGCATTGCAAAAGATAGGGCACGCCGTAAGTGCGGCCGTCGTAAGTGTAGCTGGCCAGGGAAGAGGCAATCAGGCGCTTGCGCCAGGCGCCGCCATTGGCATCTAATTCCGCCGTGATGTCTGCCACATTGCCGCCGCGCACAAAATTATGCAGCATCTTTTCTCCGCTCCAGACGAAAAAAATGTCTGGCGGCCGGGCGCCTCCTAATGCGACGCGGATATTAGTTTTGTAGGCGTCTGGCTCCTGGGCGTTCATCTGGATCTGAATGTCCGGATGGGCAGCCTCAAAGGCGCGAATAATCTCCGCCAGCGCGCTTTGCCGCGGCTCCGTGTTCCAGATTGTCCACAAAGTGAGGATTGTTTTGCCGCCGGACGGAGTCTCGCTGCCCGGCATAATGGGCCCCGCGCCGCTTATTGGCGCCTGCTTTTCTGCGCCGGGCTGGCAGCCCGCCAAAATAACGGATATGCTCATGAGCAAAAGCCAAATGCCAATCCGGGGACGCATCGTGAGCCTCCTGCCTCCAAAGCGTCTCGTTTTATTTGCCTGAATTTTTTCTCTCCTGCCCCATTGTTTCGCGGGGCAGCTTGCCGGAACGCACAAAGCGCAGCTAAGAAGGCATTAGCTTCCCTTTCCTGACAGCTTTCAATCCTTCCCCTCTTTGCTTTCCTTGTCTTGCAATTTCGCCGCCGTCTTGGGGCTGCCGATGTAAAGACTGTCATACGCTTCTTGTGAGCTTAAAAAGCCCCGGCCGAGCCCCAGGCCATGCCAATCCAGATTCGTATACATCGGATTGGGGCGGCCTGTTTCGCGCTCGCGGCGGGCAATATGTTCCTGCATCTTGTGCTCCAGCGCATCCCGGATCTGCGGCTCCTTATCCGCCAGATTCACATTTTCGCCCGGATCCTCCAGCAAATTATACAGCTCTATTTCCGGCTTGAAATGGAAATCCGGCTCCAGCGCATGGATGAGCTTCCATTCGCCTGTGCGCCAGCCGTGTTTGCGCATCCATGTGCATTCCGTGATGTAAAAGCCGCTGTAATTATTCGCCACTTCTCCTGTAATCATCGGGATCTGGCTTTTGCCATCAAATTGTATGCCCGGATCAATATCCAGAATCTCCATAATCGTGGGCACAAGATCCTGATGCAGCGTAATGCCGCGCACCCGCACGCCTTCGGGCAGCACGCCCGGCAGCCGATATATCAGCGGCACATGCAGGGTGCATTCATACAGGCCATGATGATCAAAATAGCAATCATGTTCTGTAAGTGTCTCGCCATGATCCGAATTGAGAATGACAAGCGTGCGATCCGTCAAATCCAAATCATCCAGCATCGTCAAAATCGCCTGGATGGAGGCATCCATATAGGCGATGGCGCCATCATATTGCGCCACAATATATTCAGCATCCGTTACGCCCGGCGGCATCCAGGAGGCAAAATAATCCCGGAAGGGCTTGAAGGCTTTCATCGCGTCCAGAGAATGATTGTTCGGATCAAATTCATCGCCGGAATAAAACATGCGCTCAAAGGGCGGCGGCGGCAAATACGGGCTGTGAGGATCCATATGGCGCAAAAACAGATAGAAAGGCTTATCGCCCGCGGCCAGGCGCTTCAGCTCCGGCAGCGCCACTTTGTTGAGATTCTCGGCTTTTGTCAAGGGCCGATCTTCCCAGGAGCCCCAGCTCGTATAATTCAAATAATGATCAAAGCCCCGGGCTGCCGGATTGCCCTGAAAGCCCACACATGTGCTCTCATAGCCATAGGCGCGCAAAATCTCCGGCAGGGATTGCACTTCTTCCGGCATTGTGCCCTTGTGGCGCAGCGCGACCATTGTCGTCCCAAAACAATCCAGGCCCGTCAGCATTGTCCCATAGCCGGAGGTTGTGGGAATATGGGGGCAAAAATTCTGCTCAAACAGCACGCCCTCTTCGGCCAGCAGATCCAGATGCGGCGTCGTGAGGCGGGGATAGCCATAACAGCTCATATGGCTCGCGGAAAGACTGTCCACAGCAATGTGTAAAATGTTAAATTTCTCGGCCATAATTCATTCCTTCCTTACAAAATAGTCATCCGTAAAAAGATGAAGCGCCTCAATGCTTCTCTTTTCGGCGCGGATTTCCTGCCCAAGCGGGGCGGAATGGCTTCCTTTTGCGTCCTTTCAGCGCCATTGCACTTCCACAATACAAAAGATATGCAATTTCGGGACAATGAAAGTCGCTTTATCTTTTTGCTGCTTTACAGAAACAATTTGGGCTTCCGCAGGCATAACGCTATAGGCCCGGGCGGAAACAGCACGTCGGCCGGCTGGCACGCGAAGAGCGAATGTGACATCGCTCAATGCGCGTACGGCGCCGGCAGGGGATACGCCATAATTAACGAGATAAATATGCCAGTGGGAGGGCGTTACGGCATACAGGCGGATTTCACAGGGCGCGGGCGGGGCCTGGCGCAAAAGAAGATTATTTTGCGTTGCCCAGCGCACAGCTTCCGCGAGGGAGGCCGTTATTTCGGCCGGCACAGCCTCTCGCGCATAGCGCGGCAGGCTGCGCACGGCAGCGGCGCTCAGCCACGCCAGGCGGCCTTTGCCGACTTTTTCTTGCCGCGTCCCCTCTGCAGGCGCTTCCCGGAAAAAGACAGGCCGCTTCTCAGCCTCCCGTGGCAACGCAAATTCATCTTTTGTGGCGAGCTCCCCTATGGCGACAATGGCGCCGCCTCCTGTGAGATATTGGGCTAAGACTTTCAATTGCGCCTCGCTCATTAAAGTCGCCCCGGGAACAATGACACAGCGCAGGCCCTTAAGGCTCTGCGCTGCAATATCGTAATCCGTCAGAACGCGATAAGCGATGCCGGCGTCGTTCAAGAGTCGCAATATCGTCAGGCCCCAATGGGGACTGTCCGCGTACGCTTGCTGCAGAGAAATCCAGACGCCGACATCCGCCAGCGGCGCCGCGGGCGAAAAAAGCTCCGAATGTGTCGCCTGAAAGTCCCCGGCTTGTGTGAATACATCTACAATAGCTTGATCACGGAATGTCTGCTGCAGTTTGACGCATTGGCTGGCCCAGGCTTCGGCAATCTCCAGCCACGCTAAAGGCTGTTTGGCTTCTTCCGCGGCCCCTTTGACGCCCATAAAGGTGCACACAGCGGGCCTGGGCGGGCCGCCCGCCGAAAGGCCTCCCGCCCGCGCGGCAGCGACAACATAATCATAATGGAAGCTATTGGAAAGGCGTGCGCTCTCCTCCGACAAATAGGGCCCTCCGCCATACATCGCTTCATCAAAAAGAATATCCACATATTGGGCATATAGCTCGGGATGCTCCCCCACGCTAATCATGCCCAGCGCATCTCCGGCCCATAAACAATAATTGTTCGTCAGCAGGAAATCCGGGCATAAGCGGCGGCCATAGGCGCGCATGTCCTGCAAAAAGCGCGCCAGACTCACACAGCGAAAGCGCCGCATGGCGGCCCATAGCGGCAGATTTGTTTTGTCGTGCGGCAATCTCACCTCCTCTAATGTCTGTTCGCCAAGAACTTTTTTCCGCGTGCCCTCTGGATATTCATTTCGCAAAAATGCGCGGAATTGCCGTTCGCATTCCGCACAATAGCAGCCATGATTGCAGGGCCCGTCAAAGAAGACGCCGTGTGAGCCGTATTGCACATGCATTTTAATGACGCCCTGAACATATTGGCGGCAGGCGGGCTGATTTGTGCACCAATAATAGCCTCTTTGTCCTCTGTAAACATACGGGATAGGCGTGCCGTCGGGCTTAATTTGCGCCCAGGCCAGGGGATCGGCGGGCCGCAAGCCTAAATAATCCTCATATTGCCCCCAGCGTTTGTCATAAAAATCAAAAATTAAAGTGCGCTTCTCGGCGTCCCCGTACCACATATCTGGCGCAATGTATGTGATAGGATGCACGCCTGCGGCGCGCAGGGCTGCTGCGCCCTGTTGCCAGGCGCTCATCTGCCGCTCAAATTCTGCCCGCTCCGGAAGGCCATTGTAAGCGCCGGCGCTCGCCGGACAATGCAAATGGGCGAGATTAATTCGATTGCGCAAAATGAGCTCTTTGTCGGCCACATCGCATATCGCATAGCGCAGCTTTCCGAAAACAAGCTCCGGCGTTTGCGCGCCTGCCCGGAGCAGCGGAAGCATCAGGCCCGCCCAAAAAAGCCCCATTGGCCAGATGTTACGCATATCGTTCGCTCCTTCCTATTTTCGCTCTTGACGGGCAAACAGGGGCCGCCTTTATTCTGACGGCCCCTTCTCGCTTCCCTCCGGACAATAGCTTCGTCATATAAAAGACGCCGCCTTTTTAATAAAGCGGGCGCCAGCCGCTTGGGCTTCGCCTTTGTCCCTTGCGGAAAGCCAAGCCTCCGGCGCGGCGTGCCTTATACGCGTACTTCCTTGCCTTTTTCCGAAGATTTGTATATGCCATCCAGAATCCGCTGTGTCAGCAGCGCTTGCTCGCCCGGCACAGGGGAGGGAAGCCCTTTGCGGATAGCCTCTACAAACAGGCGAATCTCTTCTGAATGGGAGGCAATGCCGGCATCCGGATTGACTTGAATCGTTGTATTCGTGAGCAGGCCGGCTTCCTCGCGCACAAGCGTGGGCGGATTGTTGATAATTCCGCCTTTTGTGCCCGCCAAAAAGATATTATAGGTCCCTTCGGGGGCATTAACGGCCCAGCTTGTCTCAAAGATAATCCCGGCGCCATTAGCAAAGCGGATATAGCCGGCGGCCAGCTCGTCAGGCACTGTATAGCGCTTTGGATCATGCTTCATAATCGAGGGCTTATTGGAAATCTCCAGCCAATAATTGGCCGACACGCTCACAGGCTCGGGATGGCCCATCAGATATAAGGCCAGATCAATAATATGCACGGCCAGATCATAGCAGGGCCCGCCTGCCGATTTTTCCTTGACGATAAATTCGCCCCAATGCGGCACGCCCCGGGGCCTAAGCAGGCTCAGCCGCCCGTAATAGATGTCGCCCACGAGGCCGGCGTCCACCCATTTCTTTAGAGCAATATGCGCATCCGTAAAGCGCAGGGATTGGGCGACCATTAACAGCCGATTCGCCTCATGGCCCGCGGCAATCATGCGCTTGACTTCCGCCACAGAGGTGGCGCAGGGCTTTTCCACGATGACATGACAGCCCGCGGCGAAGGCGTCAATTGTCGGCTGGCAATGATAACAGTTAGGCGTGCAGATATCCACAATGTCCAGAGGCACATCTCGGAGCATCTGGCGATAATCCAAAAATGTCTTGACATTCTCAGCGTTGGGAAGCTTCGCCAGTGTGCTCTCCAACGCTTCTTCGCGCACATCGGCTAAGGCCACGATCTCCACATCCGGAAGAGCGAGCCAGCCCGGCAGATGGGCGCCCTGAAAAATCGCGCCGCTGCCAATGACTCCCACGCGTAGCTTTTTAGCCATTTGTCAGTCCTCCTCTTTGCTGAACTTGCAGCTTCTTTTTATAGCTCTCAGGCAAAAAATTTTGCTTTTGCATTTTTCTTTATCCATTTAACGAATTCCTGCTGAATATATTTTGAAGAGCAAATAAAAAGAGAAAGCCCTCTTTGTGCCAGAACACACGAGGGCTTTAATCATTTTATTTTATGGTAGAATAAACGGCGCTTCTTCGCCACAGAGCTAGATTTGGGGCATTGCCCAAGCGTATTATATGCGCAAAGATTGAACGAAAATCCTTCGCGCCTTTTCCTTACATACAAACAACAAACAAATAAACAAACAAATGCAAATAAAAGAGCCGCTTATGCTAAAAGCTGCCGCGCCAGCGTCTCCACTTGCTGGCACAATTCCGTGTTGGCTTCGGCGTCGCCAGGCGCGCCCAGGCCCAGCCCCCGTATTATATGTGTTTGCTCAAAGCCCAGCCAGCGGGGGCTGCAAAAATGCTCATAGGGCTTGGCGACATCGGCATGATCTTCTGGATTGGGGCTGCCCTGTGTGAGGATAATCACACAATGCTTGCCGGGCGCCAAGCGCGTTCGGGGCCCTTCGGGCTTCACATATGTCGGCGGCAAAAAGGAATACATCCGATCATAGGCGCACTTCAAAGGCCCTGTAATCTGCCCAAAATAGACAGGCGAAGCCAATATCAACACATCAGCGTCCCGAATGGCGCGCAGCGCTTCTGTCAAATCATCCCGCAGCACACATTCTTCGGATGTTGTTTTGCAGCCACGGCAGGCTATGCAGCCGCTATATTTCATTTTGTACAGCGAAAAAGCCTGACATTCCGCGCCGAGCTCCGTAGCAGTTTTCATAAAAATTTGCGCCAGGGCTGTGCTGTTGCTTTGGGGACGCGGGCTGCCGAGCAAAGCAACTACTTTCTTAGCCATATTTAGGCCTCCTTTGTGCAAATGGCTTTAAAGTTTTCCAGACATTTTGCCACGCTCAGACTGTAAAAAGCAGAAACAAAGGGAAAGCTCGTTTTCAGGCTTTGGACAGAATTATTGTAATCATTAGGCGTCCATAAAGGAAGGCTTTGTGTTTTCGGCAGCGAATTAAATACATGCCCACAAAAATGAATTGGAATCGAGCAAAGTCTTTCTTTCGGAGGCTACTGTGATGACAGAGCCTGCAGGCGACAGGCCGAAGGCGCTCTCCTTTTTTGATTGCAATATGCGCGTGGGGCGCGCAAGCGTTGTGCGGCCGGAGCATATTTTAGAGGTGCCGGGACTGCTGGCGGAAATGGATTATTTGGGCATAGAGCGGGCGCTTGTGTATCATGCCTTTGCCGTGGAATGGGACGCCCCCAGCGGCAATCAGCAACTGCTCGAAGAGATTCAGGGCTGCGAGCGCCTGTTTCCCTGCTTTGTGGTGCTGCCTCATGCTACAGCGGAAATGCCTCCGCCCCAAGCCTTGGCAAAGCAAATCAAGCAGTTCCATGGCGCGGCCCGGGCATATCCGAAAGCCCATCAATATGTATTCAGTGATTGGTGCCTGGGCCCCACGCTCCAGGCCCTGGCGGATTTTCAGATTCCCTTGCTGATAGAATTGGCGCAAATTGAATGGAATGAATTAGCCCACATCCTCCACACATATCCGTCCTTGCCTGTCATTTTATTAGCCACCTCTTATCGGATAAATCGCTACATTTATCCCCTGTGGGAAAAGCACGATAATTTATATTTAGAAATAGCCACATATCAAATTATGCGGGGGCTGGAGGATGTGTGTCGGCGCTTTGGGCCCGAACGGCTTGTGTTTGGCACAGGCCTGCCGCTTTTGGACGGCGGAGGGCCTATAGCGCAAATTACATACGCCGAATTGCCCTGGGAAAGCAAACAGCTGATTGCCGGCGGGAATCTGGCCCGATTGTTGGGCGTGGCAGGGGAATAAAAGTCTTAGGAATAAAAGAGATGGAAAAAGGAGGCAGGCCTGTGAGCGGGGATTTGCGAACTGCTTGCCTGAAAGGCGAGCCCTTGCAAAATGAATTTATCGTGGATGCGCACGGACATATGGGGCCCTGGCACAATTTTCACATTCCCGAGCAGGGAACGCCGGAATCCATGATCCACGCTATGGATTTGCTGGGCATTGATGTCACGATAATTGCCCCTCATATTTGCATTGGGCCGGATTATCGGCGCGGAAATCGCGCCGCCTATGCTGCAGCGGCGCAATATCCCGGGCGGCTTGTGCCTTATGTAACGATTAATCCCAATTATCCCCGGGAGGAAATAGAAGCCGAAATCGCCTATTGGGACACACATGGCGGCATTGTGGGCTTTAAGCTGCATCCCGCCTGCCATCAAGCCGACGCCAATCATCCCCATTATTATCCTGTATTTGAATATTGTCAGGAAAAAGAGCGGCCCATTTTGTCGCATAATTGGACAGGCAGCAAAATCGACGGCGAGGAGACATTGCCGGCGCTGGCCAAGCGTTTCCCCCGTGTCACATTTATCATTGGGCATGCGGCCAGCGGCTGGGCGGCGATTGACACTAATTGCGCCTTAGCGCAGCAATATCCCAACATTATGCTGGACACAACAGGCTCAGGCCTGTATTATGACGCCATTGTCGAAATGGTGCGGCGCGTGGGCGCGGAACGCATCCTGTGGGGCACAGACAATCCGTTTATAGATCCCCGCCCGGGCCTGGGGCGGATTCTCATGGCGCGCCTTTCCGACGAACAAAAGCGGCTGATTCTGGGCTTAAATGCCAAACGGATATTTCGGCTGGAGACATATGCCGGAAAAAGCTGAAAAAGCTTGGAAAATGCCTGTGTCTTATTTAAAAAATCTGGCAGGAATACAACACAAGAAAGTGAATTGGAGGCGAATGAAGCCACAGGGGCGTTTTTAAGCCAGATTATTTTGATAACAGGATCCAAAGAAAATAAGGAACAGGAAAGGAAGGAGTCGCATGTCGGAATTAGCTATTTTAGGTGGGCCGAAGGCAGTGCAGACGCCTGTGGAAGATATGTTCACATGGCCTATCATCACAAAAGAAGACGAAGAGGCGTGTTTGGAAGTCTTGCGCCGCGGCGCGATGTCCGGCACGGATGTGACGATGGAATTTGAAAAGGAAATGGCCGAATGGTTTGGCGTCAAGCATGCGCTGGCGTGCAACACGGGCACGGCCGCTTTGCAGTCGGCGATGTGGGCGGCCGGCATTGGCGTGGGCGATGAAGTCATCAGCGTGTCGCTCACTTATTGGGCTACAAATCTGCCGGCTTTTTCCCTGGGCGCGACAGTAGTGTTTGCGGATGTAGAACGGGACACAATGTGCATTGATCCCAATGATATCGAGCATCGCATCACAGAGCGCACAAAAGCCATCATTCCGGTGCATTATTGCGGCTATCCGTGCAATATGGATGCCATTATGAAAATTGCCGAGAAGCATAATCTCATTGTGATTGAGGATGTGTCGCATGCGCATGGGGCGATGTGGAAAGGGAAGCTGTGCGGGACTTTTGGCCATATCAATGCAATGAGCACGATGTCGGGCAAGGCGTTGCCAGTGGGCGAAGGCGGCTTTATCTTGACGGATGATGATTATTTGTATGAGCGGGCGGTGGCCTGGGGGCATTATGAGCGCACAGGGCAGCTTACGGATCCGACGCTGAAGCGTTTTGCGGGCTTGCCCTGGGGCGGCTACAAATATCGCATGCATCAGCTCTCCTCGGCAGTGGGGCGCGTGCAATTGCGGCATTATCGGGAGCGGATGGAAGAAATCCTGAAGGCGATGAATTATTTCTGGGATTTGCTGGAGGGCGTGCCGGGCCTGCGTGCCCATCGGCCGCCGAAGGATTCCGGCAGTCATTGCGGCGGCTGGTACGCCGCCCACGGGCTGTATCGGCCTGAGGAGCTGGATGGGCTGCATGTTTCTATTTTCTGCAAGGCTGTGAATGCCGAGGGCTGCCCCACAAGTCCAGGCTGCAATTTCCCTCTGCATCTGCATCCGCTTTACAATGAGGCGGACATTTACGGGCATGGCAAGCCCACGCGGATTGCGCATGCGAATCGCGATGTGCGCCAGGGGCCGGGCAGCCTGCCTGTCACGGAGAAAATGCAAGAATGGTGTTATAGCGTTCCCTGGTTCAAGCATTATCGGCCCCAGATCATTGAGGAGCATGCGCTCGCGTTCCGCAAAGTCGCTGAACATGCGGATGAGCTTATCGCCGCCTTTGGCCGCGAGGGCGAAGCTGTCGAAGGCAGCGCCGGATTATTTCAACGGCGTTAAAACAAGGGGCCGCCCTGTTCGGCCCTGGCGCTTGCTGCCCAAGCCCGAAAACAATCTTAGTTGGGAGCGCCTAGCAAAGGAAGCGGAGCGATTAATCAGTCATAAATTGTTAAGGCGGGGCGCAGGACAGCCGGATAGGAAACGCAGCCGCTGTAAGGCACAGCTCGAAGCCGCCGGGAAAAGGCGGCTTCACGCTTTTGAAAAGAGGCTCTCTCACGACAAGCTATTACACGACAAGAGGGGAGCGTCCACAATCCTATGGCCGCGGGGATACAAAGCAGCTGGAATGAAACACGCAGGCTGGGGGCGAAGGCCACATCTCCTCGCGAAGAAGCGGGGCAGCATTTCACTCGGAAGTTTTCATAGCAGCCGCCACAAGCAGCCGATAGCGCTGCTTGCCGCCGTATGTCCAATGCGTTTCTTCCATTTCTTCAATCTGCGTGACTTCAAAAAATTGACTCAATTCTTCGTGCAGTTCGGGCAGGGAATAAAAATGCAGGCCTTCGCCCGTGCCCAAATCAAAAGTGTCCGGCTCCAGCTGGCGGCCATAGCCGTAGCGTTCGTCTTCGGCCGACAGGACAGAAACAATCAAAATCCCGCCTAATTTGAGCGCGCGATGGAAATTGCGCAAAAGCACGCGCCGATAGAGCGCTGAAAGCTGATGGAGAATATTGTGCGAAAAGATGGCGTCAAAGCGGCGCCAGGGGCGGCGAGGGCTAATGATGTCGTCCGTGAAGCTGTCCACAGAAGCCCCCCAGCGCTCCGCCATCCGATTAATGCGGCGACTCGTCCAGGAGGAAATGTCAAACGCAGTCACGCGAAAGCCCCGCCGCGCCAAAAAAACACTGTCCTCGCCGGATCCGCAGGCCGGGCACAAAACCGTATAGGCCCCCGCCCGCTCTAAAAGCTGGACGGCATATTTCACGACTTCGGACAGCTCGGCGCCCAGCCGCTGCTCCATCTCTTCGGCTTCCATATTCAGATTAAAATCCGCCATAAGCGTCCCTTTAGCTCTTTTTCTTTTTTACATCCTGCGGGCTTCCGCTTATAATATAATAAATATAGCATTCTTTGCCAAAAAGGAAGCTCCTGTTCAAATAAAAAAATAAACATAAATTTTTGCGAAAAGAATAATGCACAGGGGCGAAAGTGGCGGCCACTTTGTGAAGGAGTAGCAGATGAAAATTATGGAATTGCTGGTACGGCTTAAAATTCCGGATGTGACGGCGTTGACTGCCGCCAACGCGCTGCGGCGGAATATGGGCTACACGCAGCTCAAGGAGCTGCGGCGGGCGGATTATTATCGTTTCGCCTTAAATGTGGCGACGGAGGAAGAGGCCGAGGCCTTAGTCCGGGAATTAGCGGAAAAGACAAATTTATTTGTCAATCCCAACAAGCATGTCTATGAGATTATGCGGCAGCATCAGGCAGGCGCCGCCAACGCCGGGCATGTTGTGCATGTCCTGGTCACGGATCCCCACGATGGCTCGGCGGAAGGGATGCTGCAGGCTTTGCAGGGCCGGCTGGGCTATGGAGAGCGCGTGCAGGGCCTTACAAAGGGCCAATTGTGGACGCTGGTGCTGGAAGCCCCTAGTGCGGAGGAGGCACGGCAAGTGGCGCAGGAAATTGCGGAGACAAAATCTCTGGAGCAGGGCTTGCTTGTCAATCCGCATTTTCAAGATTATGAAATATGGTAGCACACAAAGCAGGCTGGCAGGGGCGTTCCTTGCAGGCGCTCCCAATGCCAAGGCCAAACTCGGAATATGGCAGACATCCGGGATAGCAACAGGAGGATATATACAGTTGCCCTGAAGTAAAAAAATAAAGCTCGCTTCGCGTTTGGAAAGCTGCCTGACGCCATAGCTTCGCTTGCGGCAATATCTCTGAGGTTGAGCACTTTTCCCTCTTAGGCGTGACAAAATTCGGCCGATGTTCGGCAGACGCAAGAAGCCGAAAATGGAGCAAAAATAAGCGGAGTTTCGAGGCGTGCGCGGACAATTCAAACTCTGGCTGTGGAGGGATGAGCCATGAGGCAAGCGATGCTGCGGCTGATTGCGAAGGCAGATGTGCTTCGGGTCGGGATTCCCCTTGTTCTGCTTGGGGCAGGCTTCATTGGGCTGCCGGCCGAACGCCTGGGCGGCGGGCGCACTTTTTTGCTGCTTGTTCTAGCATTGCTCTTTTTGTGGGCGCTGGCGGCGACGCTGCGCAGCTTAGCCGAACGCGCCCAGCGCCTCCTGTCAGGCCGTTGCCCCTATCCTCTGTGTCATGGCACGGTGCATCACAGCGAGCGCGTGCCCAAGGGCTATCTTTTATGCGTGACCTGCGGCAAAGTCTGGCCCGAAGTGCCGGGCATAAAGTTCCGCGCCACCGCCTGACAGGCGCTCCGGGGCATATCCTGGGCGTGGAAGGACATAGCCTCAGGAATAGCTCGTCCCTGGCAAAAATTACAGGAAGCCGGGAACATTTTAGGCTATATCGCCGTCTCAAAAGCAGCTTCAGAAATCAAAGGTGAAAGGAGCGAAGCAGCATGTCGCGATGGTATTATGTTCTTCTTTGTTGTGCTTTAGGCGGCGGGGCACTGATGCTCTGGGGCTGCGGCGGCAGCGGCTCTGCGGACAATCCGCCTGTCGGACAAACGGGGACGCTGCAGGGCGTGCTGCAGGCTTCTAATCCGGCCGAATATCAAATTCTTGTGGACGGGCAGCCCTTGCAAATTCGTTGTGACGCGGACGGTTCGTTTGTGTTGCCCAATTTGCCGGCGGGCAGCCATACGGTGAGCTTTGTGGGGCGTTCGGGGATGGCTGGCGTGCATATTCGCGTGGATATTGAGCCGGGCAAGACAAGGGATATTGGCGCCGTGACGCCCAGCACGGGCGGACAGATTGCGGGGCTGGTGACGCGGCGGGAAGAAGATGGCTCGCTGACGCCGCTTGCGGGCGTAGAAGTGATTGCCGATCCCAGCGCGCCGGAATTTATCATTATGGGGCAAAGCCAGTCCCGCGTGGTGCGGCCGCGCCCGGCGGAGGAGCTTGTCCTGCGGGCCATTACGGATGAGCGCGGCAGCTATGTGATTCCGGCGGTGCCCGAGGGCGCGTATGTAGTGACAGTGAATGTGCCGGGCCTGGAGCAGGGCGTGGCGTTTGTGTGGGTGTCGCCGGGCACGACCGCCGTGGCGGATTTCCAGCTGGCGCCGGCGGTTGAGCCGGGCGTGGGGACAGTGCAGGGCCAGGTGTGTGCCCAGACGGCGGAAGGCGTGCAGCCGCTGGAAGGGGCGCTGGTGGAAGTGTTTGCAGAGCGTGGATGGAAGCCGCGGCCGCGGCCGGTGCCGTTGCCCGAGCCAGCGCCGCCGCATATCCTCAATCTCGTGCCGCCTGGCGCCACCGCCATCGTTCCGCCCCCATACGAGATTTTCCGTTTCGCCACCCTTACCGATGCGAATGGCTCCTATTGTCTGAATGTTCCTGCCGGCTCTTTGCAGATGTCCGTGTGGGCCGAGGGCTATGAGCCGGCCTTTGACAGATTCACACTGAAGGCGGGAGAAGTCATCACGCGTGATTTCACGCTCACACCGCTTTCGGACTGGCCGCCCATTGTGATTGATGGCGATCAGCCTGGGGCGGGCGGCACGAAGCGGCCACGCTAAATTTCTTTCCGCAAAAGCTGAACGACACATAACATCAAGCCCCTCTGGAAGAGGGGCTTGATGTTTTCTGAAGAATATATACAGGGATATTCGCTTGAAGAAAGGTGAGAAAAATGAGGCGCATGCTGTTCTTATTCGGACTTCTGCTTTTTATCGCAGGCTGTGTCTGGGCGCAAAAAAATGAACAGGCTCTTGCTGAGGTGGCGGCGGGGAGATTGAAGGAAGCCAGGGCCTCCTGGTGGGGCTTTAACGCGGAGGATGCGACAGAATGTCTGCAGGCGGCGATCGATTCCAAAGTCCCCAAACTCATCGTGGATAAGGTGGGCAAGCCGTGGATTGTGCGCCCCCTCAAGCTGGTCAGCAATCAGGAGATTGTCTTCGAGCCGGGCGTGGAAGTGCTGGCGAAAGCGGACGAATTTAAGGGCACGAATGATTCGCTCTTTACGGGCCGGGATATTGACAATGTGACTTTGATTGGCTATGGCGCCATTCTGCGCATGCGCCGGGCGGATTATGATGATCCGACGCGCTACAAGAAAGCCGAATGGCGGCATGTGTTGCAATTTTTCAGCTGCCGCAATATCAAAGTCTATGGCCTGACGCTGGCCGAAAGCGGCGGAGACGGCATCTATCTGGGCTCCGGGAGCCGGGGGCCCAATGTGGATGTGCACATCAAGGATTGCGTTTGCGAAAAGAATTATCGGCAGGGCATCAGCGTCATTAATGCCGAGAATCTGCTGATTGAAAACACAATCCTGCGCGATACGGCGGGCACGCCGCCACAGGCGGGGATTGATTTTGAGCCCAATCGCCCTGCGGAGCGCATCGTGAATTGTGTGATGCGCAATTGCGTGGCGGAAAATAATAACAGCTGGGGCTATGTGGCGTATCTGCCGCCCCTGAATGCCACTTCGGCGCCCGTGTCGTTGCGGCTGGAGAATTGCCGGGCCGTGAATAACAGGGCCGGGGCATTTGCCTTCATTACAGGCGGCACGGAGGCCGGCGCCGTCAAAGGGACAGTTGAGCTCATCAACTGCGAATTTACTAGCAACGGCGGCCCCGCCTTTCAATTGGGCGGCAATCCCCCGCCGCCGATCGGCTGCCAGATCACTGTCCAGGGCTGTATCTTTCGTCATAATGCCGTGGAGCAGCCCACGCAGGCCCCGATTGTCTTCGCTTCGCATCATAACGAGGATCTGGATGTGGGCGGCGTCGTGTTTAAAGATGTCCTGGTGAGCGATCCGGTGCCGCGTCATCCTATGCTCTTTGCAGATATGACAGGCGGCCTCCAGGTCGCCGAGGTGTCGGGCAATTTGATTATCGAAAAAGACGGACAAAAGCAAAATGTCGAGCTGACGAAAGAACTGTTGAGTCAATGGATGCCAGCCCTGGCGATGAAGAAAATTCCGCGCTTGAGCCTGAAAGAGATGTCTTTGGCGCCCAGGCAGGCGCTCGCGCCGGGACAAAAAATCGCTCTGCCCTTGTGGCGGCTGCGTCGATCCGGCGTGGCCTGCGTGTGGGCGAAGCAGGGCGAGGCCGTGACCGTCACATTGCGCGGGGGACAGGTCGGGCGCTATGCGATGGAGCCTATCGGTGTGCACATCTCGACCCTGGAGGGCCAGGAAATCCTGAAAACACAGACGCCCCTGGCCGAAGAAAGCCCCGTGACTTTTACAGCGCCCGCAACAGGCCTGTATCTCATCCGGACAGAGGCGGGCGGCAACTGGGCGGCGTTCGCGAGCAGCACGCACCCCCTGAATTTCTGTTCTATGGGCGCTCCCAGCCATTTCATCTCCTCCACAGGCACGCTGTATTTCTTTGTCCCGGCAGGGACAAAAGAATTCGGCATACGCATATACGGCGAGGGGCTGGGCGAAGCCGTGAAAGCGGCGTTGATTAATCCTGCCGGCGAAATAGTCAGCGAAAAGGATAACATCACACGGGCGGAGATGTTTCATGTGGAGCTGGCCCAGCCGGCGCAGGGAGAAATCTGGAGGCTGAAAATCGACAGGCCTTCGGCCGTGGCGATGGAGGATTATTATGTGGATGTGCGGGGCGTGCCGCCGCTTATGGCGCCCGCGCCGGAATGCCTGCTTGTGCCCGCGCCCTGAATGAGAGTTTAGGGGCAAAGCGGAGGGCGGAAAACAGGCTCAATTAGGATGAGGAAATGAAAAAAGAGGGCGGAGCGCGAAAAAGCGCTCCGCCCAAGATTCTGGGCTGAAGCAGCCAGCGTGTGCAAGCCGGGCGCCGTCGCCTTCTCGCCATCGGCCCCGACAGAGCGGAAGCGAGATGGATGGAGGAGCCCTGGCTTTTCCCCAATGTAGAGCAAGCGCGGGATACGAACTTTAAAAACGAACCTTCTGGGGCGTTTAACAGCCTTAAAAGCGTTTTGCCGCTAGGAGACGATGCCGAGGCGACGCAGATGATTTGCGCAGGCGGCGACATTAGCCGCCATCTGCTCCTCATTATCCGCCCGCGCTGCCAGGCCTTCCAGCTCCAATGTCCAAGGGCCCGCAAAGCCCGCTTCCTTCAATACAGCCGCCACGCCCGCAAAATCCACAACGCCCTCGCCCAATAGCGGGAAATTCGGATCGTGATAGCCGCCAGGGGAATCTTTAGCATGGACGCTGCGGACAAAACGCGCGGCTTTGCGCGCCTCTGCCACGACATCCACGCCTTCGTTATAATAATAGATGTTGGCCGTGTCCAGATTCCAGCCAACGGCGGGATGATCCACTGCGGAAAGCGTTTCCGCGGCTTTGTCGCCATTTTCGCATAAATCGCGATGCGTTTCCAGAGCCATAAAGAGGCCATAATCGGCAATAAGCTCGCCCAGACGCCGCAAGAGAGCGTAGACTTCCGGACGCGGCCTTTCGCCGGCATGCATGCTGACAAATAAGCCCCCTGCGCCCAGCTGGCTGGCATATGCCACTGCCTCTGATATCGTTTGCCACAGCGTTTCGTCATCATTCAAAGGAGTGGGATGCGCATGAACAGTGGCCACGCGCAAGCCGTGCGGCTCCAGCAGCCGCAAGACTTCCTCCGCAGTTTCTCCGGGCTTTTTGACAATTTCCAGATAATTAATGTTCAGCTCCGCCACACGCTTCAGGGGCAGGGCGGGCTGGCTGACATAGCCAATCCGATAGGAAAGCACATTGTCCATAAGGCGGCTCCTTTGCTATATTGACAATGAGAACAATACAGGAGGCATTTCGCTTCCGGGAAGGATTTTCCTGTTTGGGAAAGCAAGATAGGGCTATGAAAAACGACTTTCCGTATCGGGAGACATTAGTGCGCTCGGAGCATATCTTCACAGGCCGTGTCGTCAGGCTCGTCGTGGATACGGTGCGCTTGCCCGATGGCCGCGAAACAACGCGTGAAGTCGTGCATCATCACGGGGCTGTGGGGCTAGTGCCTGTTACAGAGACAGGGGATGTGATTTTAGTGCGGCAGTGGCGGCATGCGGCGGGCCGGGCGATGCTGGAAATTCCGGCGGGGACATTGTCGCCGGGGGAGGATCCGGAAGAATGCGCGCGCCGGGAATTAGCGGAAGAAATTGGTCAGGCGCCCGGACGCCTGGAACGACTGACAACGCTGTTCACATCGCCAGGCTATGTGGCGGAGGCCATTACGATTTATCTGGCGCGCGATTTGCAGCCCCAGGAAGCGGAAAGCGATGAAGATGAAAATCTGCAAATTGTGCCCCTGAGCCTGGCAAAGGCGGTGCAGATGTGCCACAGCGGCGAAATTTGCGATGGCAAGACGATTGCGGCCTTGTTGCTTGCCCGCGATGTATTAGCACAAGAAGCGAAATAGCTTCTGGCAGGGAGAAAAAGATGATCCGCTTTGGGCCGGAGATTTTGCGGGATTGGCCTCAGGCCGTGCAGCGGGAATGGCTGGAGACAGATGGCCTGGGGGGCTTTGCGATGGGCACTATTATCGGGGCGAATACGCGGCGCTATCATGGCCTGCTCATCGCCGCGACAAGGCCGCCCGTCGGCCGCCGGCTGCTTGTGGCCAAAATAGAAGAACGGCTGCTGGCCGATGGGCTTGTCTGCGAGCTGAGCTGCAATGAATACGAGGGAGCCATACATCCGCAGGGGCATTTGTGCCAGGAGGAATTCCGGCTGGATCCGTGGCCTGTATTTGAATGGGCCCAGCAGGGCTATCGGCTGCGCAAAGCCGTGTTTATGCCCCACGAGCAGGGGCTGACAGTGTTGTGCTATCAGCTGCTCGAGGCGCCGCGCGCGGCCTGGCTGCATCTGCGGCCGCTTGTGGCCGGGCGGGATATGCATCATCTGCAGCGCGCCAGCGGCGCCTTTCGCAGCGCGATGGAATGGACGGATCATCGCTTCACAATCATTCCTTATGACGAGGCGTCGCGCTTGACGATAGACTTTCCGGGTGGGGAATTCCGTCCGGACGGTCTATGGTTTTACAATTTTCGCTATTTCCGCGAAGCGGAGCGGGGCCTGGATTATTTAGAGGATTTATACAGTCCGGGGGAAATGGTCTGGCTTTTGCGGCCCGGAGAGTGCGCCTGGCTTGTGCTGAGTCGTTTTGGCGCGCCCGCGGATTTTCAAGGCGAGGCCTGTATGGCGCAGGAGCGCCAGCGGCGGGAGGCTTTGCAAGCGCCCTATAAAACGGATGTTGTGGCGAGGCAACTGGCAATAGCGGCGGATCAATTTGTCGTTAAGCGCGAGGAGCCGGGCAAAAGCTCTTATTCCATCATTGCTGGCTATCCGTGGTTCGGGGATTGGGGCCGGGACACGCTCATTTCGCTTTTCGGGCTGACGCTGACGCCAAAACATTATGAGAAATGTCGGGCCGTGCTGGAAACATTTCTCAGGCATATGCGCCGGGGGCTTGTGCCGAATTATTTTTCGGAAGAGGGCGAGCCAGCCTACAATACGGCGGATGCGACGCTGTGGCTGTTCGTGGCGGTGCGGCAATATCTGGAGGCGACACAAGATTGGGGCTTTGGGCAAAAGATGTGGCCTCGCCTGATCGAGGCGCTGGAAGCGCATATCGCCGGGACAGATTATGACATACGGATGGAGGAGGATGGGCTGCTATGGGCCGGCAATCCCCAGCTGCAGCTTACATGGATGGATGCGAAAGTCGGGGAATGGATTGTGACGCCGCGTCATGGCAAGGCAGTCGAAATTAATGGCTTATGGTTCAATGCGCTAAAGATTGGCGCGTATGTGGCAGAGAAAATCGGGGATCCGTCCGCGCGGCGGCGCTATGAGGAGTTTGCCCGCCGCGCGAAAGCCAGTTTTGGGCAATTCTGGAATGCGGAGCTGGGCTATTGTTATGATGTGTTGCGGCCGGAGGGGCCCGATGCCAGCCTGCGGCCCAATCAGCTTATCGCCTGTGCGCTGCCCTATCAAGTGTTGAGTCGGGCGCAACGGCAAAGCCTCCTGGAGAAAGTGACAGCCCATTTGCTCACGCCCTATGGCTTGCGGACGCTGGCGCCCGGCAGTCCGGGCTATTGTGCGCATTACAGAGGGGATCCCTGGGCGCGGGATGGCGCCTATCATCAGGGCACAGTGTGGCCCTGGCTTATGGGGTCCTATGTGGCGACATATTTTGGCGTGTGGGGCGTGAATGAACAGACGCGGCGTCATGTCCGGACGCTGCTGGAGCCTCTTGTGGAGCATTTGTTTGGCGACGCGGGCCTTGGCTCCATTTCGGAGATTTTTGACGCCGAAGAGCCCTTTGCGCCCAATGGCTGTATTGCCCAGGCCTGGAGCGTCGCCGAGATATTTCGGGTGTGGAGGCAGTATCGGCTGGGAGAGCTTTGAATAGAGGGGAAAAGAGAAGCATTTCCTGGCGGCGCGTTTATACGCAAATACACGGCCGGGATTATCTTTTGTGCCAGAAGATGAGGAGTTAAGTATTATGGTGTTTTTGCCCACAGCTGCTGTCGGCAATGGCCGCATTATCTGCACATTAGGCCGCGCGGGCGAAATCATGACCTTTTTTTATCCGCGTCTGGATTTTGCGCAAAATATCCACGAATGTTTGCCCTGTGTGTATGTGGGGGAGCCGGGGCATGGGCGCCTTTTCTGGACCTTTGAGGCGGATTTTACGGCGCAGCAATCCTATGTGCCGGACACAAATATCCTCACAACGAGCTTGCGGCTGGCCCAGCCGAAGCTGCGTGTGATCTTTACAGATTTTTGTCCGCCGGCGTCCACAAGCTTTGTGCGTCTCGTCGAGCTGCATAATGAAGGGGAGCAGACAATCGCAGGCTCGTGGGGGCATTATTTTGATTTGCGGCTGGGAGAAGTGTGGGGCAAACAAGCGGCGGGCTTTGATCCCGCGGCGGGGCATTTTTTGCAGTATTTCCGCGCCACGGCCATTGCGGTGGGCGGGACAGCGCCAGAGGTGTGGCGGGTGGGCAAGGCGCTGGGCTTTGACGAGCGCAGCGCCAAATATGATTTGCAGGACGGCCATTTGAATGGCCAGACAGAGGACATCGGGCTCGTCAATTTTGCCGGCTTGAAACGCTTTTTATTGCCGCCGGGGGAGCGGACGGACGGCTGGCTCGTGATTGCCGCTGGCCCCTCCCGGGAAGCGGCCATAACGGAATTGCAGCGCATAAAGCAGCAGGAGCCGAAAACATTATTAACACGGACAGAAGAGTTCTGGCGGCACTGGCTGAGCCGCAGCGCCACTGTGGAGGCGTCCGAGGAATTTGTTTCGGGCTATCGGCGGGCACTCCTGTCCCTGGCCTTGCTGCAAGATGAGGCGACGGGCAGCATCATTGCGGCGCCGGAATTTGATCCCGCCTATGAGCGCTGTGGCGGCTATGGCTATTGCTGGCCGCGGGACGCTTCCGAAGCTGCGGAGGCTTTAGCGCTGGCAGGCTATCCAGAGGCCTTGCAGCGCCTATGTGATTGGTATCGGGCGGCGCAACTGCCTAACGGCCTGTGGGGCCAGCGTCATTGGACGGACGGACAGGTGGCGGCTTCCTGGGCCCTGCGGGAGGGCTTTGAACAGCTGGATCAGACGGCGGCGGCATTAATATCTCTGTGCGAGCTAATCTTGCACGCGGAAGCGGAGCGCCAGCCGCAACTGTTGCGTGAATACTGGGAGCCCTTAGAGCGCGCCGCGCGGGGATTGCAAGCGAATGTCGATGAACACGGCTGGCATCAGCTTGCCTGTGATTTATGGGAGACGCATTGTGGCGTGTTTATTTATACGAATGCCGCTTTTGCCCGCGCCTTTGAAAGGGCGGCGCAATGCGCCCGGCTGGCGGAGCGTTCCGGGCTGGCTCATCAATGGCGGCAGATGGCGGACAGGATGGCGCTCGCGTGCAAGAATATGTTCAACGGCGTGTATTTTCCCCGGGGCCTGAATATGTGGGGAGAAATTGATGGGACAATGGACTCCTCCACGCTGGGCTTAATTGAGCCCTGGCGTGTGCTCTCCCCACATCATCCCGAGGAACGAAAGATGATTTTGTCGCATTTGCAGGAAATGGAGCGGCGGCTCCAGCAGCCCCTGGGGGAATATGTGGGGCTGCGGCGCTATGAGGGCGATATGTATCTGGGCGGGGCAGTGGGCGGCGTGAATACGCTGTGGACGGCGCTTGTGTATCTTCGCCTGGCGGAGGCGGAACAAAACGACAGGCCGGCGGAAGCCCGCCAGTTCCGGGAAAAAGCCAAACAATATCTGCGCTTTTGTGTGCAGCACACAACGCCCACGGGCTTATTTGCGGAGATGATTGGCCTGCAGCCGGACACGCCGTATTGGGCGGCGCCCCATGCCTGGGCGTCCGCGCTGTTCGTTCGTTGCGCCCATTTGCTGGCCCGGACGAAATCGCTGGAAGCAGGGGCTGATTAATATTTGCCATTATCAGATAGCTAGAGTGCTGGAAAAAACAAAAGACAAAAGATTGGGCTAAGCTCATTGACGAAGCGACATCTGGAGCGGCTGTGTATCTGTTTATTTTGCGCTCCTGAGACGAGGCTATACATTCCGATGGAGGAAAAAAGGAGGCGCTATGGATTCGCCGTTCGGCGCGATTTGCATTGTCCTGCATGCACACATTCCGTATGTGCTGGGACATAGCACATGGCCACATGGGAGCAATATGATTTATGAGGCGGCCGCGGACACCTATATTCCGCTATTGTGGGCCTGTGAGGAGCTCGCCGCCGAAGGCCTGCCTTTGAACATCACTTTGAATCTGTCGCCTATTGTGATGGAGCAGTTGGCGGATGAGCGCTTTAAGGAATGGTTCCCGGGCTATCTGGAGCATCGGCGCTGGCAGGCGGAGGAAAATGTGCGGGAATTTCACAGCCGCCAGGACGCGCATCTGGCCTGGCTGGCGGAGCGCTGGGCGCAACATTATGCCGCGCTGTATGATTCCTTCGTACATCGCTATCAGCGAGATTTGCTGGCCCAATTCCGGCGCTGCCAGGAGGCGGGGCTGCTGGAAATTATGGCTTCTGCCGCCACACATGGCTATTTGCCGCTGCTGCATGAAGAAGGCAGCGTGCAGGGGCAGATTATGACAGGCATTGCCACATATGTGAAATATATGGAGTGCTGGCCGCGAGGTTTTTGGCTGCCCGAATGTGCCTATCGGCCCCGCGCGATGTGGGCTTCGCCGCTTGCGGGCGATCACGAAATCCCCTGGCCCCGCAAGGGCCTGGAAGAATTCCTGGGCGAAAATGGCATTGATTATTTCATCGTGGACAGCCATATGCTCGGCCGCGCCGGCGATCCTTTGCCTGTGCGGATAGAAAAAGACAATACGCTGGGCAAGGCCTGGCGGCGCATATATCGCGTGGGCGATTATGCAGAGCCTAAGACGCTTTATCGGCCGTATTTCGTCGGGCGGCGCTTTGAGGATCATCCGCCCGTGGCGGCGCTGTTTCGCGATCCGCATACATCGGAAAAAGTCTGGAGCGGCACTGTCGGCTATCCGGGCGATTTTGCCTATCTGGATTTTCACAAAAAACATATCCCTGGCGATCATCGCTACTGGCGCGTGACGGATGACAAGCGCGATTTGGGGACAAAGCAGCCTTATGTGCCGGAATGGGCGGAGGAACGCGTGCGGGAGCATGCGGGGAATTTCTTGTGGACAGTCAAAGAGACGCTGCGCTGGGCGCCGCATCATGGCGGAAAGCTGCCGGGCGTGATTGCGCCTTTTGATGCGGAATTATTTGGCCATTGGTGGTTTGAGGGGCCCCGCTGGCTCGTACACGCCATCCGCTGGATGCATCATGATCCCGAATTGAAAGTGATGACATGCTCCGCCTTTGTTCGGGAAGAAGAGCCGAATGCGGCGCTGGCGTTGCCCGAAGGCAGTTGGGGGCTGAATGGCGGACATGAAGTGTGGCTCAATCCGCAGCTGGAATGGATCTGGCGGCGGATTTATGACGCGGAGCTGGATTTTCAGGCGCTGCTCAAAGATCATGGCCCTGGGCATGATGAGCCGATGCGCAGGCTTGTGAAGCAAGCTGCACGGGAATTGCTGCTGTTGCAGGCTTCCGATTGGCCCTTTTTAATCACAACGCAAACAGCGCCTGATTATGCCGCGCATCGCGTTGTATGCCATCATTCGGATTATAAGCGTGTGGCGGAGATGGCGCGGCGTTATGGCCGCGGAGAATACATCGCGCCGGAAGAATGGGCCTGGCTGGGGCAATTGCAAGAACGAAATCGGCCCTTCGCGGACATTCAGCCGGAGCATTTCGGAACGATTAAAAATCCCGCTCGCGAGGCATGAAGGGAATCAGGGCATGTGCGGCGGAGCAAAATTATCCGCCTAAAAACATGTTAATTAAAGGAGGAAAAACACACAAAGGATTTTGCGCAAATTGGCGCCCTTCGGGCAGACATAAGGCTTTGAAGAGGCAGTTTTCCACAATTCCACGCCTGAAAAGCCAGTTTTCCACAGCTTTCTCCACAAAAGCTTCCTTTGTTCAACGCTTGTGACACAATAAGAGTAATTCCCGCTCCCAGCCTTCAAATGCATGCCCATCATAGCCGCCATATGCCGCGCTTAGAGCAAATCCCGCCACCTGAAGCATTTCCTGCAATTCTTCCAGGCTATACAGGCGAATGGAAGCTGTATGTAAAACATGCTCCGGATTTTCCGCCGCCAGCCAATAGGACTCCAGCCGTTGCGTCTGGCGATTGAAGGAGCAGCGCATAATGCAGGCGCGGCCTTGCGGAAGGCGGATTAGCTCCTGATAGGGGGCAAACAAGATCTGATGCTTCTTGTTCCGCGTATCCAAAAAGAAACGCCCGCCCGGCTTCAGACAGCGCGCCGCCTCTTGCAGCACGCGCAAATTTTCTTCGTCCGTGGGCAGATAGCCGAAGCTGTTGAATAGATTGAGCACAACATCAAAGGACTGATTTTTGAAGGGCAGCGCCTGGGCGAGGCCCTGCACGAGCTGTGGCCGCAGGCCCAGCTTTCTCCCGCGGCGCTGCGCTAATTGCAACATCATTGGCGAACAATCCAGGCCCACAATCTGATAGCCCTGCGCCTGCAGATAAAGCAAATGCCGCCCCATTCCGCAACAAATATCCGCAATCACATCCTGCTTGCGCAAGGGCACAAGCCGCTGGAGGGCTTGCGCCTCCTGCTGTGTTTCATTGTCGGAAGGGAAGCGAGAAAGAATAAGCGAATCGGGATGAGCGAAGAAGACACGCCACCAATGAGAGCTGTTTTCTCCCATTTTCTCAACGCAACAGGTCGCGCAAATCGCGGAATTGGTCGTCCGCCGGCCCGGAGGCGGCCACGGCCGGAATGAGCAGCGCCGCCTGCGCCGCCAGCACGCGCAGCAAGGCGATATGCTGTTCGCGGAATCCCTGGGCGCTGTCCAGCAACAACAGGGCGCCCTGACGGAGGCCCTGGCCAGGCCAGGCGGGCAGGGGCATAATCAATGCCGAATTAAAGCCCGCCAGCGCTAGCGGCCCTGTGGCAGCTTCCGCGTCGTGCAAAAGCTGCGGCACAAGCACAGGCTCTGCTGTCTGCCAGGCTTTTTGTAGCAGAGGCTCCTCGGCCCAGGGAAGAGAGGACAGCGCTTCCGCATTTTCCGTCTGGACAAGCACACAGGAGACAACGCCGGAAGGCTGCCGCCATAACAATCCTCCCACACGCGCCTCTGTCATTTCGCGGGCAGCCTGGACAATCTGCGCCAGCATCTCCGCCGGCGACGAGGCCTTCTGCAGCTTCTGCCCGAATTGCTCCAGAATTCTCCATTCCCCGGCAACGGAAGCCTGTTCCTTTAGCGATTGATTAAGCGCCTGCAGTTCCTCCAAAAGCCGACGAGTGGCGAGCCGTTGCTCGCGCTCTTGCAGGCCGCGGGCCAGCACGGCAGCCAGTTCAGCGCCTGTAAACGGCTTGCGCAAATAGTCATAAGCCCCCTGCCGCAAGGCCTGGATGGCTGTCTCCAGGCTCGCATAGCCCGTCATTAATAACACGACCGTATCCGGATCTTTTTGTTTGGCATATTGCAAAAGCTGCAGCCCATCCACATCCGGCAAAACAATGTCCAGCACTGCCGCTGCAAATTGCTGCGTGGATAAAAGGGCCATGGCCTCTTTGCCTGACAGAGCGGTGACGACTTCATAGCCGTGTCGCAGCAAGGCCTCGGCGCAGGCGCGGACGATGCCTTCATCATCATCGACAATTAAAATGCGCTTATTTGTGTATGCCATCGAAACATGCCTGGCCTGGGCGGAAGCCGATTAGCGCGAGGGCCGAATTGTGAATCCTTGATAAGCCCCGCGGGCCGGCGCCCATGCAATCTCCACATGCTCCACATATGCCCCAGAGGGCCCGCGCTTCAGTGCCTCCACCAGCTGCTCTAAAGCCTCCTGCTCCCCTTCGGCCTCCACTTCCACTTGCCGAAAGCCCACATTGCGCACAAAGCCGCTCAAGCCCAATTGCTGGGCTCGCTGCACTACAAAATAACGAAAGCCCACGCCCTGGACACGTCCTGTCACAAGCGCATGCAATCTGGCTTGGCTCACTGCGCCTCCCTCCTCATTCCTCCTCATTCCAAGCATTTCAAATCATTCCACAGACGGCGGCGAAGAGCGGCGCGTGACACCGACGGCGAGGCTGACGCCCTTGCTGGATATAATCCCGGCGATCCAGCCCATGACGAGCAAGGCCAGAAATTTCACGGCCAGGGCTAAGGCGATAGAAGTCAGCTTGGGCCCTTTAGGATTGCTTTGCAGAGCGCCGGGGGGCAGCGACTTATTGTTGGGCGGGGCGCCCGCAACTTGCGGCGGCGCCTTAACGGCGCTTGCCTGGAGGAGCTGCGCATCTATCCCCTGATAAAGCTGATAAGTCCACACAAATACGCAAACTAACAGCACAATGCCTGCGCCAAAAATGAGCAGGCCCAAAAAAAGTTGTGCCCAGGAAGATTTACTTTCCACAGTGCCCTGTCCTGATTCTTTCGCCCGAAAAGCCGTGGGCTCATTATAGCATACTTCCGTCTGCGCCGACAACTTGCCAGACGGATGTTGCTGTTTCTCCATAACGACTGCCGAATCCTTCTTCGCTGGGGCGCGCTCCCTTTGTGGCTGCAATTTCTCCAATTGCGCCGTAAATGCAATTTCATTCCATCGCTTGGGACTGGCGGCCCTGAGCAGGCTGTTTTATGGGATTTCGGCTTGTGTCATTCTTTCCGCTGTGCCAGGGGGACGCTCATCTGCAATTTAGACTCTTTGTTCGCCCATATCTTGCCTAGCTCTACTCTCCCTAAGGCTGCGCGCCCGGACATTTGCGCCCACGCCAGCCAGAAAGGCTTCCGCCAGTCTCTGCTCTCCTGGCTGCCCCTGGCTGCCGTTCGGCCAACTGTTCCTCATCCCCACAGACAAAATAATCGAAAAATTATCTTACAAAAACATTATCATACAATCTGTTCTTTCAACTGACCTTTAGGCTGTTGATTTTTTAACGGTTCGTTGTGGATATTCTGAATTATATGATAGATTTTTCTGGTTCAAGTATTGCACATAAAAGTTTTACATTTATGGTCAGCTAAAAAGCTGTGATCCTCTTCCGCGGGCAGAGTTTTTCACATTTCCACAGAGTTTTCCACATTTTGCCGTGCGCTTTTAAATTTTTAATCTAATTTATGTGCTTTTTCTAATAATAAAAAAGGGGAAATAAAAATATAAAAGTATTTTTTGTTTTTATATAATTAAATAATTAAATCCAGAAAATTTGATTCCCTGTATGCCCTGTCAGGGCATCTAAAAATAGCCAGAGGCCATTTGTGGCGAATTGCCCTAAAATCAAGCCTAAAAAGAAAGGCCGTGCTTTTTGGAAGGCTTTCACGCCGCCATAGCGCATCAGCAGCGTCTTTACAAGCCAGGAGCCGAAGGCCGTGGCCCACAGTTCATCCATTATCCAGATCCCGCCCAGCGCAAAGCCAATAGGATGGAAGGGCCACCATAAAAATTGCTGGCGCATCACGGCAAGCCATAGCATTATGGCTGCGCCCACGCCTGTCAAAATCCAGCCGGCCAAATTGGGAGGCGTGGGATTGGCAATCTTTTCGGCTGTCCAGCGTGCCGCGGCCAGGGGCGAGCCGTTCCAAAACCAGCTATTCAGATTCGGCCCGCCGCGCTGATAGGCCCAATACAAAGTGAGGGGCATGCTGGACGCCAGCGCCAGCAGAATCCCACCGATGATGGCATACAGCAGCAGACTCCGGCGGCGGGGCGGCAATTGTTGGCCCAGCTTCAGCGCGTGGGCGGCGCCTGCCATCACAAAAATCCGCATATCGCTCAGCCACACATAGCTCATGGCCAGGGCTGCCAAGCCCTTGCGGCCAAATACAGGAGCGCCCACGGCGGAGACTAATACGCCCGGAGCAATGCTGGGCGCCACTGCTTCCGCCATCCCGCTTTCCGCCACAATCCGCGTCAGACCCAAAAAGAGCAACAATGCCACCAGCACAAAGGGAATGACTAAGAGCAGCGGCAACCCCGAAGCCGCAAGCCAGATTATCATTATGAGCAGGCCCCCCATTAACCCCCATACTGCTGCCCGATAGGACAGCATCTCATCCTCGTCTGACACCTGCGCGTCATTGTAGAGCGCCTTGCGCCACACGGCGGCAAAATGCTGCCTCCCCACTTTCAGCCCTACCGCCATCATTGCCACAAACGCCCCCACGCCCAAATGCGCAAACACTGGCGAGCGCGCCCCATATATGCCGAGATTTTCCTGCATCCCAATATGCAGGATGTTCATTATTCCCCGCACAATGAAAAACAACAAATTAAAAAACCATAAGGAAAAAGTCGTCTGCTGTTCCACGAGATAAAAAAAGCCAATCATGGGGAAGCTCAAACGCAATGCCAGAGATTGCGTCTGGCGAAATACGGGAATATGAGTGGCCAAATTCGGCGCGGGCACACTGGGAAAATAATAATGCAAACCGATAAAGGAGCCGATAACGAAGGGGACGGCAAAGCCCAGCCACAGCCAGGCATTCCGATAAAATGCCTGCCGCTCCGGCGGCGCCGTCTGACACATCTCCAAAGGCAAATGTACCAGCGGATAGACAAGCCGTTCATGCTCGACCCACTGGCGCCGATAAATGACCATCAGACATATCGATACAAACTGAAAGGCAAAAATGAACAACAGCCAGAGCGCCAGGGGCTTCAGCCACACTAGCCAGGGAATCGTCTGTCCCGGCGGCAAAGCTTCGTAAAAATAGCGGATAGCCCGCTCGTCCGCCGGATACATCCATTGCGGAATATACGGCAAAAGCAACTCTTCCCAGCGATTTTCCGGATTGGCATAATAGCGAAAACCTGTAATGATGGGGAGCACTTGGCACGTAAGGCCCATTGTGGGGATGCAGCAGGCCAAAAGCGCCATTACATATGCAATAATCATTTCCTGGCTGCGCAACGCCAGCCGCCGGCCCAAACGCCAGAAGAGAGGATTGAGCAGAGCGGAAACGACAAATAAAACAAAAATTGCCCCCGGCGTCGAAAAATCCAGATCCATATACGAGCCACGCAAAATCAGCGTCCCATACGGCACGCCAAAGCCTATCGCCAGCGCCATCAAACTGCCCCAGAGGAAAGCGCGAGGCGCATGAAGAGCTTCTTCGCTTCTCTCAGGCACGGCGGGAAAGCTTCTTTCCTTTTGTGCTTTTGCTTCTGTCATGGCGGCCTTCTCTGCCCGCTGGCTAGAGGCAAAATGCTTTTGCCTCGTTTTGTCGTTCGGGCTATTGTGCGCGCAAATGTCTTCTCCCTTTTGTTTTTGTCACAAAAGTTTAATGCTCTTCTGCCCGGCAATTATTTACCTCTCTTTTGTTTCCTCAATGGCCGCCGGGCCTGGCGAACATCGCAGCATATGAAAGCCTGTCGCTTTATCCAAAAGCCGCGCGGCCTTAAGCCCTGTGATTTCCAGCACCACAATTTCCAGAATCTGCCAGGCGCGTATGCCCACGCGAATGCAGCCTGTGCGCGTGTCTTTCTCCCGCCCACAGGCGCCGTGCATATGGAGCACAGGCTTTCCCGTCTCATCAGGAAAAATCGTTCCCACCGCTAATATCTCATGAACATTGCTCAATGTTTCGACGAGCGGCCGCACGGGAAACACACGGCCATTTTCAGGCCCCACTACAAGCCGGCTGCCCTCGCTGACGCCTCCAATCATAAAAGCCAGGCCACTTTGTAGGCCCTGCTGCGCCAAAAATTTTTCCAGCGTTTCGGGCATCGGCTCATTGTCTTCTAAGCGCAGCACAAACACGCGCCCTAATTGTCCTGTCGTATATTGCATCGCGTCTCCTCTTATAAGCTAAAATGTGGCGCCTGAGCAAAGCCGGGAAAAGCATTCCTCATTGCCAGCTAGCTTCATAGGCGGCGTCGTAATAGGCGACGACATTTTCGGGCGGATTAACGACTTGCAAATTATGACAGGGGCCCAAAATCAAGCCTGGCCCCAAAAGCTGAATATTTTCTTCGGCCTCGCGGCGGCAATCCTCTGGCGTGCCAAAAGGCAATGTAAATTGATTATCCATCGCCCCGTGAAAAATTATTTTATCCCCAAAATCGCGCTTGAGGCCTTCGCGTTCCATTCCCGCACAACGCCATTGCACCGGATCCAGCACATCAATCCCTAATTCAATCATCATGGGCACAACTTCCCGACAGGCGCCGTCACTGTGATGAAACACATATGCGCCGGCTTGATGCACAAGCGCTATGATCCGCTGGAAATGAGGCGCCAAAAAACGGCGAATATGCTCTAAAGAGATTATCAGGCCCCGCTGGCTGGCAACATCTTCCGCGACCCATGTCCAGATCACAGCCCCATACGGCAGCTGCTCGTATATCCGGCAAAGCTGCTCATATTTTAGGGCAAACAGCTTGCCCAGCACATAATCCACTATCTCCGGATGATCATATAAATCCAGATAGCTTTGCTGCACGCCGCGCAAAAATTTGTATTGGGCAAATTCCTCCACATGCCCCGCCCGCACCACCTCCTCTTCATGGCCCGCATATTGGGCCGCTATGTCTGAATAATCCCAATAATCCGGCGAGGGCCATTGATAATTCGCCTCAATCTCTTCCACGGACTGATATGGGGCCAGCGGATGATACACGGCGTCCCGATACACGCCGCCTTCGTATTTTGTATCCGCATAGCCCACTCCGAAAACATCCTTGTTCGGCTCCAGAGGCGGCCCGACATAGCGGGGCGCAATGTCCAGCACAGGATCAATATGCAGGCGCGCAAAGACTTCCTTGATATGGCGGGCGCCCAGATAGGCCATCAGTCGGGCTGTAAATTCCGGCGTCGCCCGATAATCCAGCGGAATTCGATCAAATTTTTCTCTTCTCAGCACAGCCAGCCAGCGCTCCCGCGGGCTCATTGCCTTGCTCCTGTATTGTTTTGTTTTTTTCTGGAGCGGCTTGGGACGCGGCCCAGCTCATACATTCATTTTGGCATATATCACGACATCCAGCCATTCTTTGTTTCTCAGGATTTGTCGTTTCAACACAGCTTCTTGTATAAATCCTGCTGCAGCTAAGGCTGCTCTCTTTTCCCGCGCCTTCGTTTCGCAAAAACACTGTATTTTTTTATCGGTCGGCCACACGAATGCTTGCAATAGCTTAGTAGCCTCTCTTCCAAAATGTGGATGGACAAAAAAATCCAATAGATACGGCTCGCCTCGCCAGCAGGATTGTAGGGCCAGCATCGCATGGCCCACGAGAGCGCCATCTTCTTTTTCCAGCACTTTTACTTGTAAAATGCGCCCTTGCTCTTTATCTCTTTGCATCGCGGCATAGGCCCCTTCAAAAGACGAATGGCCATAATGCTGAAAATACATTCCCCGCAAATAATCGCCTTCTTCTGTTTGATACAGGGCTGTCAATTGCGGCCAATCGGGCCAATCCGTATCCCGCACACTTGTTGGCCCCGGCGCAAAATGCTTTTTCTCAAAATCAGGCTCCAAAAGCCATTTCATCGCGCCTGTTTGGCCAATGGGCCGAAAGCCAAAAGAATAATAAATCCAGAAAGGCGGCGAATCGTAGCCTGTGCCCAGATACATCGCGCGCCCGCCACGCTGGGCAAAATCCGCTGTTGCTGCCTGCATCAATGCCTGACAGATGCCTTTGCGCCGATGGGCTGGATCCGTGAAAACATGCTGCAGCATCCCCACGCCCTGGGCGTCCACTGTCGTGATATTGCCTACAATCTGTCCGCCCAAAAGGCATTCAAAAAAATTCATCCGCAAGCCCGGCAGCCCCTCTGTGAGGGCTTTTTCCATTGGCCTCAGCCAGGGATCGCCTTTATGAGCCAAAAATGGCAAAATGCGCTCCTTCCAGGCTGGCGCGGGCGCCACAATTTGCCAGATTTCGGCCGTCTCGCCAGATTTCAATGTGACAGGCCCCAGCAAAATCTCCATCTTCCCTAATCCCTCCTGGCAATAATTATACAGAGCGGATAGCTTCATCTATATGAGCATATGGCAAATATACACGCGCTCCCGTTCGCTCTGAATGTCGCAACGCCAAAGCGAGCTCCAGCGCCGCGCGTCCATCCTCTAAGCCGCAGCGGGGCTTGCCGCCATGGCGCACACAATGGACAATATCCAGCACAGACATTCGGCCCATATCGGGCATATCATACGGCTGCGGAAAGGGCGCTTCAGCCAGATAACGCCGCCCCAGCCCTGTCTGCTCACAAATCCACAGCTGTCGCCAATTGCCGTTATCGCCTATCTGAATCCGTCCCTCTGGGCCAATCAATGTCACATCCACGCCCACAGCGTGCGCATCCAGCATATTGATATAGGCGTGAATTGGCCCCGGGAATTGCAATATCCCCAGGCCTGACAAATCGCGTTCATCGCTGGCTTGCAGCCCTGGCACATGCCCGCAAGCCCATTCCACAGGCGCATCATCCGCCAGATAGCGCACTAAATCCAGCAAATGGCTCCCCATATGCGACAGCCCTCCGCCGCAAAAAGCAATAATACACTGCAAATTTCCAATCACGCCCTCTTGTACTAGCTCCTTAGCGCGTGTCCAGCCCGGCTCCCAGCGCCGTGAACAATTCACAGCCCCTACAATGCCATTTTCCCGGCAGCTGAAAATGATTTCATCACATTGCCGCAGCGTCTCCGCCATTGGCTTTTCCAGAAAAATCGCCTTTGGACGATAAGCAATAACGCGTAAGGCCATTTCATAACGAATAGATGTGTGTGTGCAGATGCTGACGATATCCGGCTGTTCCTGCCGCATCATTTCCTCCACATCGGCATACAGCGCCCGGATGCCCCAGCGCTCGCCAAAAGCGGCTAATTTGGCGGGATCGGGATCACATCCGGCCACAAGCTGTGTATCAGGCACAGCCGCATAACGCGCCGCATGCGAATAAGGCTTTGTGCTGGACGCCCAGCGCGGCAATTCATCATCTATTGTGCTGCCCATTCGCCCACAGCCTACAATCGCGGCTCGCAACGGCTCTTGTTCCATTGTAGCCTCCTATTCCAATTTCTCGATTTTTTGCTCCTGCATCGTACGCGTTTTGGAGCTTGCACAAAACATTTTAAATAAATATGCTTTGCGAATTTTCTTGTTTTTGTCTATTTTGTTTCCTGTAAAGCTTTCCAGGCCGCAGCTCCCTCATAGATGGCGAGCCTTTCTGCCTGCCGGCCCAGAATATGTATCATCCGCCATGTATCGGCAATGTGCCGATTATGTTCAAACGCAAATGCAGCAAAAAGCCCTGTAAAATCAGGCTTTTCCCAAAGCGGCGTTGCCCGACGGGCAATAAGGCCCGCTGCCGAGGCTTGATATTTTTCGTCAGACATCAAAAAAGTGTCCTGCACATATTGTTGCCGATCTAACAGCACAAAACAGGCCCGAGGGGCGTGGATGTAAATCTCCAGCAGGCGGCGTGCGGCCTCTGGCTCTGTAGGCAAGGGCTGCACATCAACAAAATTAAAATACGCCAGTGCCAGGCTGGCGTTGCTCGTGACAATGCATCGACAGCCTTGGGCGGCCAGCCATTCCCCCGCCTCTTGCATTGCCCCGCGCGCGCGGCAGAGGGGCAAATCGCGCCATATGGCCCAGGCCACTAAGACAACAATGACAAGCCCGATGAACGGAAAGGCCATACGGCGGGGCAATTGGGCCTGGATGTGACAAAGCCCGTTTGCTCCCAGAATCATCAACAGCGGCACAATCCAGCAGAGATAGCGGGCAAAGGGCGTCACGCCGCCCAGCCATAAAAATTGTCCCCCCAGGCATGCCAGCAGAAGCTGCGTCTGCGGCGGATGCCATAGCCAATTTCCTTCCCGGGCGAATCGCTTATATCCCCAGACAGAAGAAAGGATACATAAGCCGACAATCGGCCCTTCGTAATAAAAAAGAAATGTCAGCACAGCCGCATAAGCGTCATAAAGGGGAGGCCGTCCCATTTCCTGCTGCGTCCGCCAAAAACGCATTAATTGCTCCCCATAGCTTTCCAAAGTCAAGGCCGCAGGGAAACGCCAGGACATGAGCAGATAAGGCAATTCCCACAGGGCAAGCGGAAACATCACGCCCACTAGGAGAAGCAAAATATGGCTGATAAGCCGCAATGATCGGCGGGGCCCCCCAAGCCATAAAAGACGAAAAAGCAGCGCCACAAACACAAGCACGCCCAGCCGCATATTTATCGTCAGGCTCACGCCCACAAGACAGCCCAGGCCAAGCGAATTCAGCCACGCATGCCGTTCCTCTTTCCCCCGCAATCGAAGCAGCCAGAGCAAAACGAGCAAAGCTGCGAATGTGCCGGCAGCTTCAGGCAGCCCCAGGCGACGATAGAGCAAAAAATATGGCGATATGGCTAAGAGAAAAGCTCCTAAGAGCCCCGTTGTCACGCCATAAATTTGCTTGCCCAGCAAAAATGTGCTCACAATACACAAGAGGCCGAATAGGCTGGCCACAAGCGCGGGCGTCCAGGGCTTATCCCCAAAAAGCAGCATAGCTGCCACATTCAAAGCTGTATTTAGAGGACGGGCCATCCGCGGCGGCAAGCCTGTTGTGTGGCGAGCGATATTTTCGTATGTCAGCGGGCCGCGGCGAATAGCTTGCAACGCTTGATAGACGAAGCGTGCCTCATCATAATATACGCCTTCATCCCATGTCATCAGCCCCTGGCGGCGCAAGCCCCAGCCGCTCAGCCCCGCCGCAACTCCCAAAATGAGGACTAATAACGCATACACGCGGGCTGAGCCGATTTGTGTGTGTTGCCATTCCATTGTCAGAGCCTTTATTGGGCCTGAAGAAAAGGCTTTTTGTGCCTGACGCCCTTTAACAGGGGACTTCTTCCTTTACTATGTGATTATATGGGATAGCGCATCCAAATTTCCTTGCCTGCTCTCCTTGTTCCTGCGGCTGACATCATAACAAAAAGAGCCCTTATGCAGTTTAAAGGGCTCCGAAAACACGGGCTTTGTTCAAGCAAGATGGCCTGCCCAGCACTACAACGCGAGAACGCCAGGCGCAAAAAATGCTATTTGCCGCGGCGGGGCTCAAAAATACGGCGGCGTGGATGTTTGCTCTTTTGGAAATCCTTGGGCTTGGCCAAAAAGCTTTCTATTTTTTCTTTGCCAGGCACATTCTCGAGCCGCTTGTAAATTAATGTCCATACGCAATCCTGTTCGCTGTCCACTTCACATTTCCCCTCATTCGTTCCGCCGCAGGGGCCATTGAGCTGGCCCTTGGGGCAGCGCGTTACAGGGCAGATGCCGCCATATTCGTCGATGATGCATTCGCCGCAGGCTGAGCACCATTCATGTAAATTGCCCAGTCGCAATGTATCCGCCAAAAACAATGTATTGCAGCCGGGATGAACAGGCTTATCCTTGACATTTTCCACAACGGATTGCACGCCCGCCCCACAGCATAACACTAAAACGGCTTCAGCGGCCGCCAGGGCCTCTTTGTTCTGCCGCAACAAGCGCGCCACATCCAGCACTTGACATGTCGAATCCGGAATGACGCTGCCTGTTACTGTTTTGCCTTGCTCCTGCAAAAATTGCGTCATCTCCGCCACTTCCGTCTCGCCGCCTGTCTGGCACAGCGTCGCACAATCGCCGCAGCCGACAATGAAAATTGCCTGCGCCTTCTGCAGCATCTCTAAAATTTCTTCCCGCGCTTTTTGTTCTGTAGCTGTCATGGCTTTTTTCTCCTTATCGCAAGAATGTGTTTTCTTTTTGGGCTAAACAAAATCTGAAAAGATGTCTCTCCTTTGGGCTGACAATTTCCGCGCGTTTTGCGCCTGTTGTAATTGGGGACAATCTCTTGCGCCTTTTGTACTAGCTGGCGATTGGCCCAATCCCGGCCGCATCCAGAATTTGCGGGACATATTTGTCATAGCCCAAAGGCATGATGTGAATGCCCTGACACAGCGGCTTGAGCTCTGAGATCAGCTTCGCATGAATTTCTATCATGCGCGGAATGCGCGTCTCCTTATCCGCCAAAGCCTCGATCATCCATTGCGGCACTGTTACGCCGGCGACATTCTCATTCATATATTTGCCCATCATCGGATTTTTCAGCACGACAACGCCAGCCAAAATAGGAATAGGACAGTCGCCGAGCTTCTCCAGAAAACGCTCAAACACAGCCGCATCATAAACAGCCTGCGTCTGGCAGAACATGGCGCCGGCGTCAATTTTCTTCTTGAATTTCATAATTTGCGGCTCTAACGGCTCTGCGCCGGGATTAACAACACAGCCCAGCGTGAATTGGGGCGGATCGCCTTCCAACGGCTCGCCGTCGATCATCTGTCCGGGATTTTTGCGATCCGGATAATAAGCCATATCCCGCCCTTCCATCAAACGGCGGGCGGCTTGCAATAGCTGCACTGAATCCAGATCAAATACAGGCTTGGCTTGCGGATGATCGCCTAATGTGGGATAATCTCCTGTGAGACAGAGCACTTCTGTAATGCCCAGGGCGCAGGCCGATAAAAGATCGCTTTGTAAGGCGAGCCGATTGCGATCGCGGCAAACCATCTGTAATACAGGATCCAAGCCCGCCTCCTTAAGCTTAATGCAGCCGACGAGGCTGGAGGCGCGCATTACGGCGGATTGAATGTCTGTCACATTAATCGCATGGACGCGTCCGCGATAATGCTCCGCCTCCTCAACCATATGTTCTAAATGACAGCCTTTGGGCGGCGCCACTTCGCCCGTTAATATAAATTGGCCTTTTTCCATCGCATCGCGTATTGCCACGTGATTAATCCCTGCCTTTTCGTCTAAAATTTGCTCATCTAATTCGCTATACTTTTATTATGTTCCTGCATTGCAAAATTATTGTGTGTATAATTTCAATCGCAATTTTTATACATTAAGGAAAGAAATTTCCTATTCGCGGCCTCTAAATAAGAAACAAAAAGCTGACATAGAGCTTGAAGGAGGCAGAAATTATGTTCGGGGCGCGTCGTTGTTTGGCTTTTTCCTTGTGGCGGACTATATTATTTATAGGAGGGAGCGCCATGCTCCTCATATTTTTGCCCACGCTGACAACGCCCGGCGCGGGACAGGAATTGTCTCCGCTGGGCCTGTTTGTATCCGGGCCGCGCGAAATGCTTGTCGACAGCCCCGCGGCTTTGCGCATTGTCGTGACAGATCATCAGGCGCGGCGGCCCGCGGCAGGCGCGGCTGTTTCGGCGCGGCTTGTGCAACCCGAAAACAAAATCGACGCGCGTCTGTTCAGCGTCCGCGCAAATGCCCAGGGATTTGTGGAGACGCAATTTCGCGTGCCAGCGCTTGCGCCCGGGATGTACGATTTAATTGTTCAGGCGCATTATGCTAATTGGCAGGAGGAAATGCGTCAGCGTGTGACATTGCGGCGCGCCCAGCAAATCCTTTTGACGACAGACAAGCCCTTGTATAAGCCGGGACAAATCATCCATGTGCGGGCGCTGGCTTTGCGCCTGCCCAGCCGCCAGGCCCTGGCGCAGGAGCCGCTTACATTTGAAGTTTTTGATCCCCGCGGCAACAAAGTTTTCAAACAGCGCACACAGACAAATGATTTCGGCGTGGCGTTTGCTCAATTTCAGCTGGGCGATGAAATCAATCTCGGCGAATATCGCATTGTGGCGCTTGTGGAGGAGGAACGAATCGAAAAAAGCGTCACTGTGAAGCGCTATGTCCTGCCCAAATTCAAAGTTGTGCTGACGCCCGACAAGCCCTATTATCTGCCCGGAGAGCTTGTGCGGGGCACTGTCCAATGCGACTATTTCTTCGGCAAGCCTGTCAGCGCCGGCCGCGTCAAGCTCACTGTAAAGACATTTGATATCGCCTTTCGTGAGATTGCGAATCTCACAGGCACAACAGATGCTAAAGGCGCCTGGAAATTTGAGCTGCGTCTGCCGACACAATTTGTAGGCCAGCCGCTGGAGCAGGGCAAAGCCCTCTTGCAATTTGAGGCGGAAGTCACGGATCAGGCTGAACACACAGAGCGTGCTGTTGTCAGTTCCCGTGTGGCGGCCGCGCCCCTGGAGATACACGCCGTGCCCGAAAGCGGCGTGCTTGTGCCCGGCGTGGAAAATATCCTTTATGTGCTCGTTGCGCGTCCCACGGGCGAGCCCGTTGCGAAAGCCCGAATCCGCTATTCGGCTGGGGAAAAATCAGCCGTCAAAGTGCAGCTTCTGTCCCCGCAAAATATCGTTACAGATGAATTGGGCATTGCGGAATTGCGTGTGAAGCCCGAAGCGGCTTCGGAAGCAACAGCCGCACGCGGGGGGCCTGGGGGACTCGCCCGTCGCCGCCTGCCTTTTATGGCCCCTGTTCCCGGGCTGTGGGAGGAGGACAGCCCCGGGCAGCAAATGTGGACAATTAAATTAGCGGCGGCGGCGCCCGACGGAGCACGAGCGGAAACCTCTTTAGATGTGCCAGTGAGTGTGGCCAGCGCGGATACGGCCCTGCTGCTGCGCACAGATAAAGCCCTGGCGCGTGTCGGCGATGTGATTGAGGCGACAGCTTACACGCCCGGGCAACGCGGCACTGTGTTCTTTGATGTCATCAAAGATCGGCAGACAATGCTGACGCTGGCCGCCGATCTGGACAGGGGCCAGGCGCGCGTCCGCCTTCCCTTGACGCCTGATTTGGGCGGGACAATCTGGCTGTCGGCGTATCGGCTAACGCCGCGCGGAGAAACAATACGCGCGACACGGCCCCTTCTCGTGGATCCCGCGCGGGATTTGCGCCTGGCCATCCGCCCCGATCAGGAAACAT